>CAXMOR010000051.1:0-15448 GCA_964195455.1 uncultured Acidimicrobiia bacterium | reverse complement strand
ATAAAAATAACATCTGCATCAAGGGCATTGAGGTTTTTTAACAAAGCACCATGTCCTGATGGTCTGAATAACAGCGAGCCATCATCTTCTCTAAAAGGTTTATTTTCTAATGTTACAGCGATTGTATCTGTAGATTGGTGTTGGTATGAAAATGAAATCTCAAAAGAGACTCCTGTCTTTTTTTCTATGTACTCCCGAATACGTTTAAACTCTTTATCAAATTTGTCTTTGTAGTGTTCGGAAATGGTAAGGTGAAGCGACGCTTTATTGTTATCTGAAGCATACAATGCGGCTTCGTAAAGATGCTCTTCAAAAGCTGTTGAAATATGACTGCTTTTATAGTTATGAAAAGGCAACAAGCCTTTCGGGGAATTGCCAAAATTGAGTTGTGTTTCATCTAACATTGCATTTACAAAATGCCTTGCTTTTTCGCTTGTAGCTAAATTTTCGTATTGGATATCTTGAGATGCCAGTTTTTCTAAAACCTCAGTATAAAAAGGGAACTTCTCTATACCTAGTAAAAACAATTCCAAATCCTTTAAATTATTTTTATTGATATAGGAGTTTATGGATTCCTTTGTAGGATTGTATTCTCCTAAAAACTGAAATAAAAACTTAAACATTCGTGTTGCAGCACCTGAAGCTGGAACAAATTTTAAGAGTGATAAATCATTCTTTTTTGATTCAAAATAAGCTATTGAATTTTCTATAGATTCTTCATCTAAAGCTAAGATACCATTGCCTATAACTGCCGCTCCTGCAATATTTGTAAAAGGAATACCCGATTGAAAAAGTGCAATCTGAGATTCAACATCTTTTACAGTTAATCCTTTAGCTTTTATTTGTTGAAGGCCGTTATCAGTAAAACTCATCTATGCTTTTTTTAATAAATTATCAATATGCTCTACAGCCAATTTAAAACGTTTTTCTTTACTCCCTTTTAATAAAACGTAAGGTCTATTATTAGTTTTTAATGCGGTTTCAAAGGCCTTAAACATACGTTCTCTTTCGTCTGGCTTGTCTCTTAAATCGTCAGCTTCCCAAGGCGTGTCAATATAGGTTAAAAAGTAAATATCGTAAGAATTTTTTAGAGCATATGTCTCTAAAATCGGGTTACAGGTTCCAGAGTAATACGCTTCACTATACACTTTTGTCTCTAATAAGTCTGTATCACAAATTAAGACTGAGTTTGTTTTTTGAGCCAGCTCATTTTCAAGTTTCATTTGACCAATCGCTATGGGTAATAAATCTTTTGGTTCGCAAGTTTTACGTTCATTATTCCATTTGTCTTGAAGATATTCTCGCGCATACTCGCGCACCCAGACCGAATTATAATGTCTGGCTAGTTGCCTCGACAAGGTCGTTTTTCCTGTAGATTCAGGACCAAACAAGACTACTTTTACGCAGTTTGAAGTTTGTTGTTTAAGCTTTTTTTCCATTCTTTGTAGCCATAAATTGCTAAGATTGTAAAGATCAAATATTGTAATGATAGCATCCCTAAACCTCTGTAAGCATAAAGCGGTATGGTAATAATATCACCAATAATCCAAAGCGTCCAGTTTTCTAGTTTTTTTGTTGCCATATACCACATGGCTGTGAAGAAAATGCCTGAAGTCACGATATCAATATAATTCGGAATTTCTAAGGTGTAATTGAAGGCTTTATAAACGTTATACGTTACAATCATAGTTAACAAAAACAATCCAAATCCTATTAATTTTTCTTTTTTATTCGTCCTAGAAATTGGCACTGCGTATGCATCATTTTTCTTCCGCGACCAATTCCACCAGCCATAAAGACTCATGACAGAATAGTAAAAATTCATCATCATATCACCTAAATACTGATTGATATACAAAAGATAAACTGTAATTACGGTGCAGATAATTCCCGTAGGATATACCAAAATATTTTCGCTTTTAGCATACCAAACACTAGCGATACCAAATACAAAAGCAATCGCTTCTAATACAATTTGAAACCTTGGTGTATTTTGATAAGCCTCTAGAAAAAAATCAAAAATCTGGTTCATAAGTGCTTCGGTCTGTTTTTACTATTTTCATTTGCAATACTGAAATATCGACTTCTGAAAGTGAACGCTTTATTTCCTGAGTTAGAAATGGCATTAAGCTATCGTAGTCTCCATAAATTTGGGTGCTCAACGGATTTTCTAGTACTCTAAATTCAGAAGCCCTCAGCCGTTTTATAAAATTGATAACATGCTTTTCATAATCATCCTGTAATGGAGATAAGGTTAAGTCTACGGATATATTCATCTTTTTAGTATGGTCTTTCTACTTCGCTCAAGATAGACTTCAGCGATTATCTTCTTAAAATTATTATTCTATTTATAAGACGCTGAAACGACACTTCGACAAGCTCAGTGTAACAGTTCAGCATGATAATTTACTTACGTAAAGTATCAAAAAACGATTCGTCCTCCTCAAAAGCAGTTCCTATAACTACCAAATCTGCGCCGGCGTTGTAGGCAGATTCTAGCTCGTCGTTACTTCTAATACCTCCTCCTACTATCAGAGGAATCTTTAATTCTTGCTTAACTTTTGAAATTAGATTTGGTTCGATAGGATGTGTTGCACCACTTCCAGCTTCAAGATAGATTAATTTCATACCTAATAGCTCACCTGCTTTAGCTGTATCTATAATAGTTTGAACGTGACTTCTTTTAATAGGTTTTGTTTCACTCACACGCTGCACAGCTGTTTCTTTTCCGTTTTCGATAAGCGTGTAACCTGTTGGAATCACTTCTAGGTTTGTAGCCTTCAATTTCGAAACGGCTTCTACATGTTTTCCAATCAAATACTCAGGATTACGACCTGAAATTAAAGATAAAAACAAAATACCATCAGCTTTATCTGTAATCTGAATCACATCACCAGGAAACAATACTACAGGTAAAGCGGTATACTTTTTTATATTTTCAACTAAAGTTTCAGTAAGTCCTCCACTGACTTCACTACCACCAACAAAAATATGGGTTGCTATAGATTGATTGACTTTAGAAATGAAACTTGAAACGTTTTCAAGTTTCATTTTATCTGGATCTATTAAAACAGCTAGTAATTTTTCACTATTAGCTGACGCTGAAACTATCTTTTTATAAATACTATTCATTATGAAATGACGTAAGCACAAGTAAATCCTTCAAACTCCAAAAAGGCGGTGTTATATCTGTGTTTTTTAGAGTCGTAATCAATCCAAGCAACCGTAGTACAATCATCAAGCATAAACGGAATTACTAAAAAATGCGTTTTAAATAACATGCCTGGAGTCGCAAACAATTTATATAATGATTCTTTAATTCCCCAAATAACAGTCAACTTTCTAACATAGTCTTCAGCGTCTTTATTCAAATAATTCAATTCGTATTCCACAAACTTCTTTGCTATAATTCCGATTTTATCGCGTTGCTTTTCAATATCAATTCCAACTTCATTATCACTTATAATCACGCCAGAAAAGGTAAACGAATGCGTTATAGATATGTGCTTCCCATCTTTAAGGTGAGGCTTTCCATTGCCATCGTAATATAAATCTTGGTCTGTATAACCAAATTCTCTAAGCAAATGTCGCACACTTAAAAACCCACGTTGATGCAAATTGCTTTTCATACTTAGAACACGTTCTAAGCTCTCTGTTTTCAAGTCTAGTGGACTTAGCAACGCTCCATAAGATTCCTCAATCTTCCAGATTTTAACAGAAGTTTTTGAGTTTACGCTAATCGATTTATATAAGGGCATTTAATATTGTTAATCTTATTAGTTATCTTTGCCTCGCTTTAGGCTGATATGAAAATTTTTTTACAGCGAATTTAGCTATTTAAGTCATAAACCCAAAAGCAAGTACAATTTTAAAATTTAAGACAAAAAAGATTATGAGTACAAAAACAATTGCTTTCGTGCCTAACAAGGTAAAGGATATGTCGCTTGCGGCTTGGGGAAGAAAAGAGATGAATTTAGCTGAGGCTGAAATGCCAGGCTTAATGAGTCTTCGTGAAGAATACAAAAACGAGCAGCCATTAAAAGGTGCACGTATTGCTGGATGTTTACATATGACGATTCAAACAGCTGTTTTAATTGAAACTTTACAAGCTTTAGGGGCGGAAGTTACTTGGAGTTCTTGTAATATTTTTTCTACACAAGATCAAGCTGCTGCTGCAATTGCTGCTGCTGGAACTGCTGTGTATGCTTGGAAAGATATGACGGAAGAAGAGTTTGACTGGTGTATAGAACAAACCTTGTTTTTTGGGGAAGACAAAAAACCATTAAACTTAATTTTAGATGATGGTGGAGATTTAACAAACATGGTTTTGGATCGTTATCCAGAATTAGCTGCAGGAATCAATGGTTTATCAGAAGAAACAACAACTGGAGTTCATAGATTGTATGATAGAGTAAAAGCAGGAACTTTGCCAATGCCAGCAATTAATGTAAACGATTCTGTTACTAAATCTAAATTTGATAACAAATACGGATGTAAAGAATCTGCAGTTGACGCCATCAGAAGAGCAACTGATATTATGTTAGCAGGAAAACGTGTAACTGTTTGTGGTTATGGAGACGTAGGTAAAGGAACAGCAGCTTCTTTTAAAGGAGCAGGTTCTATTGTAACGGTTACAGAAATCGACCCTATTTGTGCTTTACAAGCTGCAATGGACGGTTTTGAAGTAAAGCGTTTAGAAACTGTTATTGCAAATTCTGATATCATTATTACAACGACAGGAAATAAAGACATTATTCAAGGTCGTCATTTCGAAGCAATGAAAGACAAAGTAATTGTTTGTAATATAGGGCATTTTGATAACGAAATTGACATGGCTTGGTTAAACAAAAACCACGGAAACACAAAAGACACCATTAAACCACAAGTTGATAAATATAATATTAACGGAAAAGATATTATTCTATTAGCAGAAGGACGTTTGGTAAACTTAGGTTGTGCAACCGGTCACCCAAGTTTTGTAATGTCTAATTCATTTACAAATCAAACTTTGGCACAAATAGAATTGTGGACAAATAGAGATGCTTACGAAAATGAAGTGTATATGTTACCAAAACATTTAGATGAAAAAGTAGCGTATTTACATTTAGCAAAAATAGGCGTGGAGTTAACTGAATTGCGTAAAGACCAAGCAGATTATATTGGTGTTACACAAGAAGGACCATACAAGCCAGAACATTATAGATACTAGTCTTAGCCTAAGCGAAAGCGGAGAAGAGAATTATAGAAGTACAAAACCCTTGCAGTAAGTTGCAAGGGTTTTTTTTTGGGCGTTTTAACAGGCTATCCACTATATCTTTTTTTCGTTCCTTTAAAAAGGATGTTGTTTCTATCCTTAACGCATGATCTTTTAATCAAATTTAGATAGAGATGTTTTTCAAAGGTTCCTTTTTAGTATTTTGCAAAAGCTTAATCAAACCAAAATGCAACCCACAAAAAAAATAGGACTACTTCTTGGTCCAATTATATTTATTCTTATTCAGTTTTTACCCATAACCATAGTTTCAGAAAAAGCAGATGCAGTAATTGCTGTTGCTATTTGGATGGTTATTTGGTGGATTACAGAAACCGTAAATATTGCGGTTACTGCGCTGTTGCCACTTATTTTATTTCCGCTTTTAAAAGTCATGAAAATTGCAGACGTTGGAGCAAATTACGGAAGTCCAATTATCTTTTTGTTTTTTGGCGGTTTTGTGCTAGCATTAGCTTTAGAGAAAGTAAATCTGCATAAAAGAATCGCCTTAAATATTATAAAATTTACAGGAACAACACCTAATAAGGTTGTCTTAGGCTTTATGATTGCTACTGCTTTTATGAGCATGTGGATTAGCAATACAGCTTCTACAGTAGTCATGTTGCCAATAGCAATATCAGTTATAAAACTTTTAATTGATGACAAAGAGGGTTTTACAAAAGGCAATAAAAATTTTGCACTAAGTATAATGCTAGGAATTGCTTTTGCTGCAAATGCGGGTGGTATAGCAACCGTTATTGGTACACCGCCAAATTCGGTTTTAATTGGTTTGTTAGAAAATCAATATAACATCCAAATTTCTTTTTTAACCTGGATGAGTTTTGGTTTGCCCTTTTCTATAGTAATGCTTGTTGCAGTTTATTTTGTATTAGTAAAATGGATGTTTCCCTGTAAAGATATTTTGTTTACATCATCGGCTAATTTAATTTCTGAGGAAGTTAAAAAACTTGGCAAAATATCAAAAGAAGAAAAACGTGTTTTAACGGTTTTTGCTGTCACTGTTTTTTTATGGATAACCAGGACTATTGTCAATAAAGTTTTTCCTGGGTTAAAATTATCTGATACTGTTATCAGTTTAATTGGTGCAGTTTCTTTATTTGCAATTCCCATGAATTTTAAAAAAGGAAATTATATTCTTCAGTGGAAAGATACCGAAAAATTGGCTTGGGGAATTTTAATCCTTTTTGGTGGAGGTTTAGCACTTGCAAAGGGAATGGCTTCAAGTGGTCTAGTTGCGCTGATTACAGATACAATTGCTGCAGGAAACTTCAATGTCTTGGTCACAGTTTCCTTACTAATTATACTAATGTTGTTTATGACAGAGTTGATGAGTAATGTAGCTTTAATTGCTGTTTTAGCGCCTGTTGTAGCAGGAATTGCAATCGGGTTAAATATTCCTATTTTAAATCTATTAATACCTGTAACTATGGCCAGTAGTTGTGCTTTTATGTTGCCAATGGCAACCCCACCAAATGCCATTGTTTTTGCGAGTGGTTATGTAAAGGTGAATGAAATGGTCAAAGCAGGAATTCTTTTAAATATGATTGCTGTTGGTTTATTAATTCTGTATTATCAGTTTATAATTCCATTATTTTTTCATTAAAGTTTTTAATTTTAGACTCTTTTTTTAGCAGTATTTTTGAATATTATTTACCATTAAATAATAAAGCTTATTTTTTTTATGAAAAATTCAACTGCAATCTTTTATATGGTCTTTAGTGCAATTGCATTTGCAATTATGAATGCAGTCGCGAAATATTTAAATAATTTTAGTGCATATCAGATTGTTTTTTTTAGGTCTATTGGTACTTTATGCTTTACAATACCACTAATCGTAAAATATAAAATTCCCTTTCTTGGAAATAATAAAAAGTGGCTACTTCTAAGAGGGGCTGCTGGTGTCGTTTCTTTAACCTGCTTCTTCCAATCTTTAAATTATTTACCTGTAGGAACAGCAGTTTCATTAAGATATATAGCTCCAATTTTTGCGGCTATTTTTGCGGCTGTTTTCTTAAAAGAAATAATTAAACCGATACAATGGTTTTTGTTTGCGGTTGCATTTACGGGTGTTTTAATTATTAAAGGCTTTGGAGTAGGTGTAAATTCTATAGGATTAGTCTTCGTTATAATATCTGCAATTTTTTTAGGGTTAATTTTTATTTTCATTCGTAAGATTGGAGACACAGAAAACCCATTAGTCATCATTAATTATTTTATGATTATGGCTTTTGTTTTTGGAGGAATAATGTCTATCAATACTTGGAAAAACCCAAACTTAGTAGAGTGGGCGTTATTGTTAAGTCTAGGAGTTTTTGGGTATGTGGGGCAGTTATATATGACAAAAGCATTTCAATCTCATGAAACAAATGTAGTTGCTCCTTTAAAGTATTTAGAGGTTGTTTTTATGATTATAATTGGCGCTTCTTGGTTTGGAGAAATTTATAATTTATGGACTTTATTAGGTGTTTTTTTAATTTTAACTGGGTTGATCTATAATATTTACTTAAAGAGAAAATCTGATTAGTTTTTTAATTTATTTTCTAATTAAGCTAAAGTTTCCCCTTCTAGTTCTAGAGACCTCTTTTTGGTCAACTAATTCAATATAAAACCAATAATCATTGGTTGATAAAAGGTTACCATTATAGGTTCCATCCCAACCAAAATCATCAATTGTAAAAGTTGATACTAGCTTTCCAAATCTATTAAAAATAGTAATTTTTCCGCTTTTATAAAAGTTTTTACTAAGACCTTTCATTTGCCAATAATCATTCTCTCCATCATTATTTGGTGTAAAAAATTGAGGAAACTCGAGTAAAGAAACTTCAAACGGACTATTTCCACAACCATTTTTATCATTTACTTCTAACGTATAAACACCCCCCTCTAAATTTTCAAAATAAGGTTCATCTTGATACTCAAAAACAATGTTTTTTTGTTCATCTAACAATCGAAATTCATAATTTCCTAATCCTAAATTAGAAGTACTTATTTGTATATTATTGTTTCCTGAATCATCTTTTACCTCAATATCATTAATATTAATTGTTGATGCAGATGATTCTCGAATTAATATTTCTTGTTCTTCAGAATCGCATCCATATATCGAAGTAGCAATTACTTTGTAAATGCCACCTTCTATAACAGTTGCTTTTGCTTGATTACTTATTGTAATGTCGTTTTCGTTTTTCCAAGTATAAATATTGTTGTTGTTATAGGGGTTTTCAATAGTTATTTCTAATTGAGGATTGCTTGTCATGCAAATAATAGCTTCTTCCACTAAATCGAATGTAGGTTTTTGTCTAACAATAAAATCAATAGTAGTTTCTTCGTAACAAACATCATAAACAGGGTTTTCTAAACGCACTCCAATTGTTTGAGAAGCCGTGTAAAAAGGGTTAGGTAATGGGCTTGTAAGTTCAATATTATTTTCATCAAAATAAGTGACAATTAAACCTGCTTGTCCATTTAAAATTGCACTTTCTATTGTTGATGTATCAAATGCAATAATACCATCTGTATCAGCATCACATTCTTCTATAGGAGCAACCACATTTGCAATTGGGACTAAGTTTACTTCAAAATTTATGATTGTTTCATCAGAACATGGTCCATCTAAATCTTGAGATAATGTACTCGTTACTTTTGCAGTAATTGACTGTGATGCAGTTTTAAAAGGATTTGGCAAAGGGCTAGAAAGTTGAACTCCATTTTCATCAAAATAACTGACAGCAACATTGGTTTGAGAACCTATAAGTGTAGCTTTAATTGCCGAGGTATTAAAAGAGTAAAAACCATCTCTGTCATTATCACATTCTGGATTTATAGAAACTGAATTTGCAACAGGAACTTTTTCAACATTTAAAGAGATATGAGCGCCTAAACCCAAGCAATCATTATCAAATTTACTATCCACTCTTATGTAAATTTTTTGTTGATTTGGAGATTCTATATTTTGATAGTTGGTAATATCTGTTATTGGATTTTCTTCAGCTAAAGCATCCTCTTCATTTCTATAATAATTGATGGTTAATTGCTGATTAACAGGAAATATATTGATGATATCTGATGTAACTGAGCTAAAATTAAAAGTAGCAATTCCGTCAGTTGTTCTTGCTCCATCATCACATTGATAAAAAGAGTTTAATAAAGTTGATGGAATTTGAGTAGTTGAAACAAATAGATTTATTTCACTCACTCTATAACATCCATTGTTATTTTCTACTCTTGCCCAAATTTTATCAACACTAACTTGTTCGTTCTTATATTTAGTAATGTTGGTTATTGCTGTTCCTTTATTTTCTGCATCTATTTTTTCTTCAAAAAAAGTGATTGTATAAGCATCAGAATTTGTAATTATTTCTTCTTTAACTTCATTTAAATTAAAAAAGCTAAAGCCATTAATATCACTATTGTCACACTGTTTTAGCTCTACAATTTGATTTACGTTTGGTGCGTCAAAGATTACAATTTCTTTTGGAATCGTATAATTGGTTCCATCTGTATGAAGAACATTTGCAGTAACATTATAAACCCCAGGATTTGAAAATTGGTGATTACTATCTATTTCAATTGAAGTATTATTTATTCCAGTTGTTGGGTCATCAAAATTCCAAGTTACGGTAGCTATTTCTGTTTGATTTGTTAAACTAAAATTATTAGAAAAATTAATACAATTGTTAGTATTCGTTATTTCAAAAGGGAAAATTGTTCTTTCTTCTCCATTTACAGTTATGTAATAACTTAAATCTTTAGTCCAGTAGGGTATTCCTGCATTTGCAAGATCGTCTGTAGTTCTATACGCTCCAGAGGGATTTCCATTACAACCTCTATACCACGAAAAATCATTTTCATTTTCAGTTCCTGCAATAAAAGATTGACCAATACTATGAACTTCAACTAAAATCATTTTCACATCAGCAGGCACAACTATAGGAGTGTCAAATTCAACTAGCGCTATTTTTGCATTAAATGCATTACCACCATAAGAAAAATAGGGAACTTGAAGAATTTGACTACTACCAATTAAATCTGTTTCTGAAAATGATGTTGGAAAATCGTTATCTATTTTATAAATATTAAATTGAACAGTAGAACCCCATTCAACTCCACTTAAACCAACCTGTCCTTCATAAATGAGGAGCTCTTCATTTTCATTTATATTAAAATCTTTTAACTCGAATTTCTTTGCCCAATACTGGTATGAAGATGAACAAGAAAACATTTTAGTTTTAATTATATTATCACCAACATTATGAGATAAAACAACATTGGAGTCAGAATTAACTGTACTCTGTTTTTCTCCAGTAACATTTATAAAAAAATTAGCATTTGGCACAGGAGTACTTAAGTCTTCTACAGCTGTATAGGTGTAAAGTTCTCTACAACCTTGAAACCAAGAGGTGTCATTATCTTCTTCCGTACCAGCAATTAAAAATTTCTTATAATCAGGATTATAAATATCACTACCTTGAGTCACTTCAATTAAAATTCCTTTAGCATCAGAAGGAATAACAATAGGCGTAAAAAAATCTATTTGAACAATTTCAGGCGTATCACCAATTAAAGGAGCTTTTACAAAATTTCCATAACTTATTCTTTTTGGTTCAGAGCGAGGGAAATTTTCATCAATAGAGTATACATTAAATATTATTATCGCTCCATCATAAGAATTACTAACAGCTATTTGTCCAGACCTAATGATAAATTGATCGGCTGTTGATATTCCAAAATCAGAAAATGCAAAGGTTCTTGCCCAGTATTCTTCATCTTCACAAGAAGTCCAATCTGTTTTTATTGGAGTATTACCAACATTGTGTGTTAGTGTTATTTGTGATTTTATTGAGAAAGTAAAAATGAGACAAAAAAGTAATAAGAAAAAGTGTTTTTTCATAGCCTTCTAAAGTAATGATTTTATCCCAGCCACCTCTATCTAAAGTTCATCAAAATAAAAATTAAGAACGTCTATTAAAGCATTTATTTTCGAGTTATTAAGTTCATGTTCTCTCTGTTTTTCTCCTGACAGCCTTATTTTTAGATTTCCATTATTTGCTTTTAGAAAACCTAATAATTCTCTCGCATTAGATTCACTTAAACTATCATCAAATTTTTCAGATACTGTGCTATTAAAAAAACTTGTTTTTCTATTCACTGATTCAAATTGATATTTTAATGTTTGTTTTTCAGAGTTTATAAGAGCTGCTTCGTCAAAAAAAGTCCAATTTGAACCATGGGTTGAAACTTTTAAACGCAAATATTTATGACTTGACTTTTGTCCAAGATAAATTTGGAACTGTTCAAATTTTAAATCTTTATGATAATAAAAAGTTACCTGATTAAATTCATTGTACTTTTTTACTATGGAAGGATATTTTTGATTATTTATGGACTCATGCACTGAAAACATCGAGGGCATGCAAGAGTAAAAAAAAGTGAGCACAAAAGAAATTACAATTAAGTTAGAATTTTTCAAAGTTTTTTAATTTAACCAATAAGAGCCAAATTTATTTTAAATGCATAAAGTATGATATGATAATAATCAGGCAATACTTAAATAAAATAATTCGAATTAGTTTTACCCGAAAAATGAGCAACTTGGTTTTTTTAAAACGACTGAAAATAAATTAAATCCAGCAATGATTTTTGACGGACGACACATAAATAGACAAGGGTATTTAATATGGAAAAATGCGATAAATGAATATGTGAATAAATAAAATACCGCCAACAATGTGTAAAAAATAATAGCTAAAAAGACTGTAAACCATAGACGTTTAGACCGCTTCAAATAGCTTGTAACTCGACAGGGTAATGCTTTCCTTGATGGTATTCCTAATGAAATAATGTTAGGTAAAAACAATCACGAAAAGCCAATACCTAATCAAAAGAATAATATGCTTTTTAGAGAGTTGAAATAGTAAATGGCCTTCACAAATTAAAGAGAGGTAAGCAGAAATTTTTGTCTTTTTTTTTATTTTAAAATTTGGATATTCAAGTTTTTTCAAAATTGATATTTGCGGAAATCTATATTTATAATTGCGGTTTATCGCAGACTTATTGTTTCAATAATATTTAAATTTGAAAAGAAAATATTTTGAAAAAAACAGTAAGAATTATAGCATGTATTTTAGGAATATTTTGTCTTTTATCTTGCAGAAGCACATCGCAGCCTTGTGGTTTTACAGATGCTTCAATAACCAATCAAACAACATTAAAACAAGTATATTTATTATAATCTCCCTTTTTCTTAATTTCAAACTAAAGAAAGAAGAACTATTTTGGTGTTTTATATGCTCAGTTTTGAATCTATCGGACTACTTCTTTTTTATTTCTAAAATTTAAATATCGGTTTTGTTTGAAAAGATATTTTATGATATTTGTCATTGTTGTTTAATCTAATGATTTTTAATTTTGCTTGAAAATAGATTTAACTCTTAACAATAAGTAAAATGAAAAAAACAGTAAGTATTACAGTATGTATTTTAGGAATCTTTTGTCTTTTATCTTGTAGAAGCTCATCACAGCCTTGTGGTTTGGCAGATGCTTCAATAACGAATCAAACAGCATTAAAACAGGTAGATTTATTATAATCTCTCTGTTTCTTAATTTCAAACTCAAGAAAGAAGAACTATTCAATTAGTTTTTTTATTTTACCATAGTACATACCTATTGCAATATTAGAGCCTGCTACTACCCGAGTTACTTGTGATGTGGGTATTTCTCATAATAATTAATTATTGTATCATTTTGTTGGAGTTCAAGTGACTTGTAGTTTTTAGTATTAACAACCTTAACAACCCCATTCTTTTATTTATTTAGTAACTCCGCTTCTT
Organism: uncultured Acidimicrobiia bacterium; assembly: GCA_964195455.1. GTDB lineage: Bacteria > Bacteroidota > Bacteroidia > Flavobacteriales > Flavobacteriaceae > Polaribacter. The sequence continues at coordinate 2,347 of CAXMOR010000051.1, read as the reverse complement.
TTCTTTTAGCTTCTTCTGGTGTATTTAAAAAAAAAAACCTACAGTTCTTTTTTTATTAATAATCAAATTTATTCTGTATTTATAGAGATTAAAACCAAGCTTTACTCCATTCTCCCTTTGACTTCATTTCTGTTTTTAAATCTTCTTCATTTGTAATACTATCTAAATTAATTGTGAAAGTATAATTTCTTGTAACTCTAATTTCCTTATTAACTATTTTATTAATAAAGGTATATATAGCTTTGTATGTTGTGTCATTCACTTTGTTAACATTAATAATTTTTAGGTCTTTAATCATATCCATTGCATCAATATAAATTTTTTGAGTGATTCTTTTTTCAACTATAGATTTTACATTTGATTTTTCATTATCACTGCTACTGCAAGAAAAAACAATGAATGTTAATAGTAGTAAACTTAATGTCTTAATATATTTCATAAATTCTTTTTTTAAAACTATCTACCAAAAACAACAGGTAAATTTATTGTAAATACATAATGTATGATATGATAATCATCATTCAATACTTAAATAAAATAACTCGATTTAGTTTTACTCGAAAGATTATAAACTTGGTTTAGATCGAAAATAGCATTTTTTAATGCATCGTTTAATAAAAACATTTGCTACTACCCACCTGATATAAATCATATTCTTTAGCTACCCTAGCAGCTATTTTTGCTTGAAAATAAATTGCAACTAGTTACACATTTTTGGAAATAATAAAACTTCCGTTTATCCTGCGAATATGGCGCAGTAAGAGAACAGAAGTTTTACATATAAATACGCTAGTAAAAATATTAAAAGAGAAACGATATGGACAAACAAAATTTGAAAGTAGGAATAATTACGGCGGCAGACCCTGCTGATAAAAGAGGTTGGTCAGGCATTTATTATCGGATGAATAAAGCTTGAAAAGGAGAGTTTTCAACAGTAATAAATTTAGGGCCAGTAAGGCTTTGTAAGTTCAATTATTATATGCTGAATTTACAATTAAAAATCTGTGAAATATTTCATAGGATTGTTTTTCAAAAAAGATTTAATAAACTACATAGCCATATTAGGAGCAAGTACCATAGTAGATTCTTTGATGAAGTAATCCGTAAAAATAAAATTGATGTTCTTTTTGCTCCTACAGCATCTATTGAGATAGCTCATCTAAAAACAAAGATCCCCGTTTGTTACTTTTCTGACGCAACCGTTAACGGTATAAGCGATTACTATGATAGATTTGCAAACATTTCTCAAAGATCCTTAAAAATTAGTAATGAAATTGAACAAAGAGCTATAAGTAAATCAACAACACAGGTTTTCTCTTCACAATGGGCATTTGATTCAGCTAAAATAGATTATGGTTCTACAAATACATTTTTAGTTAAAATGGGAGCCAACATTGACAAAGACCCACAAGAAGAAGAAATAATGAAACAGTATGACTCTGTTATTAATCTATTATTTGTTGGTGTTGACTGGAATCGAAAAGGAGGAGATATAGTCTTGGAAACAATCGAAAAATTAGACAAAAATGGATATGATATTCATTTAACGGTTATTGGGTGCATCCCACCAGTAAAACATTCTAAAATGGATGTTATACCATTTCTTGACAAAAACAAAAAAGATGATATGCTTAAGTTTCAGAAATTATTTAAAAAATCACATTTGTTTTTTATGCCTACAAGAGCTGAATGTTATGGAATAGTTTTTTGTGAAGCAAATGCTTATGGATTGCCCGTAATAACTACGAATACAGGAGGTGTGCCTTCTGTTATTGAAGATGGAGTAAATGGTTTTATGCTTCCATTAAGTGCAGGAAGCGAAGATTATTTTAAGGTTATTGGAGACTTGATCTCGGACGAGAAAAAACTAAAAAAAATGGCAATATCTTCTCGAGAAAAATATTTGAAAGAATTGAATTGGAATCATTGGGGAAAGGAAATAAAGAAAACACAAGGGCTATAGATAATGGTGATTAAGTGCAAATTTCAAGCTAATATTACGCTTTTGGGGCTATACAACTTGAAAGATAACCACCCCGAAACGCGACACTGTCCATCGTTGATAACTTTGGTAATATTAAAATCAATATCTTAAAAATAATTGTCAAAAAGAAAATTCTTTACTAAAAAAAACAAGTTTTGCAGTATTTCTTTAAATTAAATTAAGATTTTATATGGATGAAAACACTGCAACATTAATCTCACTATTTTTAATTTAAATATTGTTTTACTTTTGTTATCCTAACCATCCATCTCTATCTAAACTTCTGTATTGTATAGCTTCTGCAATATGATCTGGAGAAATATCTGTAATATTTGCTAAGTCTGCAATGGTTCTAGAAACTTT
>CAXMOR010000050.1:0-77892 GCA_964195455.1 uncultured Acidimicrobiia bacterium | reverse complement strand
ATTAGATTTTCATTCAAATGATATTGTTATTAGTAAGTTTTTTTCTAAATAGTTGTCAATTAAAGCTCTCGCAGATATTAAATTCAACTTTAAAAAAAAATTCACGAGTGTTATAAAAAAGAAAGTGTAATTAAAAATTAAGTTTATAATGAGTAAAATTTTAGTTATAGAGGACGAAGCAGCCATCAGAAGAGTACTAATTAAAATTATTTCGGAAGAAAGTGATACCTATTTGGTTGAAGAAGCTGAGGATGGGCTTCAGGGTATTGAAAAAATTAAAGATAATGAGTATGATTTAGTTTTGTGCGATATAAAAATGCCCAAAATGGATGGAGTAGAGGTCTTAGAAAAAGCAAAAAAAATAAAACCTGAAATCCCTTTTGTCATGATTTCTGGTCATGGTGATTTAGATACGGCGGTTAACACAATGCGGTTGGGTGCATTTGATTATATTTCGAAACCACCTGACTTAAATCGTTTGTTAAATACAGTACGCAATGCTTTGGATAGAAAAGTATTGGTTGTTGAAAATAAGCGATTGAAAAAGAAGGTGAGTAAGAATTATGAGATGATTGGTGAAAGTGACGCAATTACTCATATAAAAGAAATGATTGAAAAAGTTGCTTCTACAGATGCACGAGTATTAATAACCGGACCAAATGGAACAGGAAAGGAATTAGTTGCTCATTGGCTACATGAAAAATCAGATAGATCTTCATCTGCGTTAATAGAAGTAAATTGTGCTGCAATTCCATCAGAATTAATAGAAAGTGAGCTCTTTGGGCACGTTAAAGGAAGTTTTACAGGTGCAAATAAAGATAGGGCAGGAAAATTTGAAGCAGCTAATAATGGCACAATTTTTTTGGATGAAATTGGAGATATGAGTTTGTCTGCTCAGGCAAAAGTATTAAGAGCATTACAGGAAAATAAAATTCAAAGAGTTGGAAGTGATAGAGATATAAAAGTAAATGTAAGAATAGTTGCTGCCACTAATAAAGATTTAAAAAAAGAAATAAAAGAAGGAAGATTTAGAGAAGATTTATACCACAGATTGGCTGTCATTTTAATTAAAGTTCCTGCCTTAAATGACCGCAGGAATGATATCCCATTGTTGATTCATCACTTTTCTCAAAAGATTGCTAGCCAACAAGGTGTGGCAAAAAAAGAGTTTTCTTCTGAAGCAATTGCCTTATTGCAAGAGTATGACTGGACTGGTAATATACGGGAGCTAAGAAATGTAGTTGAAAGACTCATCATACTTGGAGAGCAAGAAGTTTCTGTAGGTGATGTTACTTTATTTGCGAGCAAGTAGCTTTAAAGATAATTCAGGGTGTATACTCATGATTTTTTAATATAGTATGTTATATTATTTTCACTAACTTGTAGTATCTATTAAATTCTTTTTATGTTAGATAATAAAATACATTACAGAACTTGTAATTTATGTGAAGCTATGTGTGGTTTAGAAATCACATACAAAGAAAAAAAAGTAATTTCTATTGTTGGTGATAAAAAAGACCCTTTAAGTAAAGGTTTCATTTGCCCTAAGTCTTTAGCATTAAAAGATCTGTATGAAGATCCAGATAGATTAAAAACACCTATAAAGAGAACAGAAAATGGTTGGCAAGAAATTTCTTGGACAGAGGCTTTTGATGAAGTGGAAATTCAAATAAAGAAAATTCAAGAAAAATATGGCAATAATGCAGTTGCCACTTATCAAGGAAATCCTAATGTGCATAATGTAGGATCAATGTTATATGGAGGACCATTTTTAAAAAGTTTAAAGACTAAGCAAAAATATTCTGCAACTTCAGCCGATCAATTACCCCATCATATTGCTTCTTTAAAAATGTTTGGTCATCAAATGTTAATTCCTATTCCTGATATAGAAAGAACAGATTATTTATTAATTTTAGGTGCTAATCCAGGTGCATCAAACGGAAGTTTATTAACCGCACCAGGATTTCCTCAAAAAATTAAAAGTATTCAAAAAAGAGGAGGTAAAGTTATAAATATTGATCCAAGATTTACCGAAACTTCTAAGATTTCTAGCCAGCATCTATATATAAATCCTGGAAAAGATGCTCTTTTTTTATTGTCTTTGTTGCATGTGATTTTTGACCAGGGAATAGAAGAAAAAACACACCTTTCAAATTATTTAAAAGGTTTAGAGGAAATTAAAGAAATTGTTAAAGAGTATTCACCAAAAAAGACTGCTCTTCTAATAGGCATAGATAGTTTAGAGATACAAAAAATTGCAAAAGATTTTATGAACTCTAAAACTGCGGTTTGTTATGGAAGAATGGGAGTTTCTACCCAAGAATATGGAGGAATTTGTCAGTGGTTAATTAATGTGCTAAATATTGTTACCAATAATATGGATAAAGTTGGTGGCGCAATGTTTACAAAACCAGCTATTGATTTGGTCTATATGACAGGCATACAAGGCAAAGTTGGTAACTTTGATAGATATCGAAGTCGTGTTCATAATTTACCAGAATATTCTGGAGAATTACCTGTAGCTACTTTAGCAGACGAAATCTTAACAGAAGGTGAGGGGCAAATAAAAATGTTTATTTGTACTGCAGGAAACCCAGTTTTGTCTGCTCCAAATGGTAAAAAAATGGAAAAAGCTTTAGAGAAACTAGATTTTATGGTTTCTATAGATATTTATTTAAATGAAACAAGTAAATATGCAAATATAATTTTACCTACTACCAACGGATTAGAAACGCTACATTATGATTTAGTTTTTCATCAGTTAGCTATTAGAAACACTGCAAAACTATCTGAAGTTTTATTTGAGAAAGATGAAAATCAAAAACATGATTGGCAAATATTAAATGAATTAACGGAAAGAATAACAGAGAAAAAGAATTCGTTAACACCAGAAATGATGTTAGATAATATGTTTCAATACTCTCCGTATAAAGAAGCTAATTTGTCTGTAAATAAACTAAAAGAAAACCCTAATGGAATAGATTTAGGATCTTTGCAGCCACTTTTAATAAAAAGAATTTTTACTGTAGATAAAAAAATCAATGTTTCACCACAAATTTTTATTGATGATTTAAAAAGATTAGATAAAGAGTTATATAAAGATACCAAAGAGGAAGAAACTAAATATCCTTTTGCTTTAATAGGGAGGAGGCATTTAAGAAATAATAATTCTTGGATGCACAACTCTAAACTATTAATGAAAGGTAAAAATAGATGTACTGTTCTAATGAGTTCTAAAGATGCTAATAATCTTTCAATTACAGATCACCAAAAAATAAAAATAATATCTAATGTTGGTAGTATAGAATTACCAGTTGAAATTAGTGATGAAATGAAGGAGGGGGTTTTAAGTATTCCTCACGGTTTTGGGCACAATAGGAATGGAACAAAAATTAAACTAGCAGAAGAAAATGCAGGTGAAAGCATTAATGATTTAACTGATGATAATAAAATAGACAAATTAACAGGTAATGCTAATTTTAGTGGTACTAGAGTTAAAGTAATAACATAAAAAAAAGCTCTCTAAAATTTTTATTTTAGAGAGCTTTAAAATTTGTTTTAAACTAAATCAAAACGATCTAAGTTCATTACTTTAGTCCATGCAGCAATAAAATCGTGCACAAAACGTTTTTCTCCATCATCTGAAGCATATACTTCACAAACAGCTCTAAGCTCTGTGTTAGATCCAAAAATTAAATCTGCACGAGTTCCAACAAAGTGAACCTTACCTGTTTTACGGTTTTTTCCTTCAAATAGCGTATCATCTATTGAAGTTGCGCTCCATGTATTTGATAAGTCTAAAACATTTGTAAAGAAATCATTGGTTAAGTTCCCTATATTTTCTGTAAAAACTCCATGATTAGAACCATCATAATTAGCTCCTAAAACTCTTAGTCCTCCAATTAGAACAGTCATTTCAGGAATAGAAAGTGTTAGTAGGTTAGCTCTATCAACTAATAAGTTTTCAGCAGCAATATTTAAACCAGATTTAATATAATTTCTAAATCCATCTGCCAAAGGCTCTAAATATCCAAAAGACTCCAAATCTGTTTGGTCTTGTGAAGCATCTCCTCTTCCTTGCGTAAAATCTATAGAAATATCATAACCAGCATTTTTTGCAGCTATTTCAACTCCAATATTACCACCTAAAACAATAAGATCGGCGATAGAAACTTCTTTGCTAAATTTTTGTTGAATTGCTTCATAAACGGCTAAAACCTTATTTAGTTCATACGGATTGTTTACGGCCCAACTTTTTTGTGGCTCTAAACGAATTCTACCCCCATTTGCGCCACCTCGCATGTCTGAACCTCTATATGTTGAAGCAGAAGCCCAAGCAGTAGTTACTAATTGAGAAATTGATAAGTTGGTGTTTGAAATAGCTTCTTTTAATGTTGCAATTTCTGCATCAGAAAGCATGGTTCCTTCAGGAATTGGATCTTGCCAAAGTAATTCTTCTTTCGGAACTTCTGGACCTAAATAACGAGAAATTGGTCCCATATCTCTGTGAGTCAATTTATACCAGGCTCTTGCAAAAGCATTTTCAAAAGCTTTATGGTCTTTATGAAAACGTTTAGAGATTTCCAAATATTTAGGATCTACTTTTAAAGCGATATCCGCTGTAGTCATCATTAAATCTTGTGTATTATTAGCATCACCTGCTTTGGGTGCTTTTTTCGCATTTGAGGCTGCTGTTGGTTTCCATTGATATGCACCTGCGGGGCTCTTGGTTAATTCCCAATCATAATTTAATAAAACATCAAAATAATCATGATCCCAAGTTATTGGATTGGGTGTCCAAGCGCCTTCTATTCCGCTTGTAATCGTATCATCTAAAACACCAGATTTGTAAGTGTTTTTCCATCCAGTACTCATTTCTTCTATTGGAGCTCCATGTGGTGATGGCCCAACATGGGTATCTGGATTAGCAGCACCATGTGCTTTACCAAATGTATGTCCGCCAGCAACAAGAGCTACCGTCTCTTCGTCATTCATTGCCATTCTGCCAAAGGTTTCTCTTACATCTTTAGCTGAACCCATTGGATCTGGTTTTCCGTTAGGTCCTTCAGGGTTTACATAAATCCACCCCATCATTACAGCTCCAAGTGGATCTTCTAACTCACCCTCTTTATATCGCTCTTCATTATCTCCCATAACGGTTTCAGAACCCCAATATACATCTTGTTCTGGTTCCCAAACATCTTCTCTTCCACCTGCAAAACCAAAGGTTTCAAATCCCATAGATTCCATTGCGGAATTACCTGCAAGAATCATTAAATCTGCCCAAGATAATTTATTTCCATACTTCTTTTTGATAGGCCAAAGTAATAAACGTGCTTTGTCTAAATTACCATTATCTGGCCAACTATTTATTGGCGCAAAACGTTGTGAACCAGAACGCGCGCCACCACGCCCATCTCCAACTCTATAAGTGCCAGCACTATGCCATGCCATTCTAACCATAAAGGGTCCGTAATTTCCGTAATCTGCTGGCCACCAATCTTGTGAGTTAGTCATAAAATGGTAGACATCTTTTTTTAATGCTGCATAATCAATGCTATTAAAAGCAGTTGCATAATCAAAATTTTTCGCCATTGGGTTCGATGCTTCTCCGTTTTGACGTAGAATGTTTAACTTTAATTCATTTGGCCAAAAGTCTCGCACAGAAGTTCCGCTGCCAGCTGTTTGTTTTTGAGTACCACCCATAAATGGGCATTTACTTATATCGCTATTTTTTTTCATGGTTAATTGATTTTACTTCTTGGCGTATAAATCTAAGATAATAATTTTTATCTATAGTTTTTATTTTAATATAACTAAAAGCTATATGTTATTGTTTTTAAAGTTACATAAATTTTTAAAATGTTAATTAGAAATAATATAAATTAATTTTGTGAATGAAAACTATAAATAAAGTTGATAATAATATAAAAAGTTACCATTATATTTTTTCTTTTTTTTTTTGATATAATTTATCTTTGTAGCGTTAAAAAAGAATATTAATAATTCAAAAAAATATATATAATGGCGACAATAGTTGGTAAAAAATTTCCAGATTTAAACGTAGATGCAATGAATGAAATGGGCGATACGTTTAAATTAAACGTATTAGAAGAAGCAGTAAATAACAAAAAGAAAGTGTTATTGTTTTGGTACCCAAAAGATTTTACATTTGTATGTCCTACGGAGTTACACGCTTTTCAAGCAGCTTTGGCTGAATTTGAGAAAAGAAATACAATTGTAATTGGTGCCTCTTGTGATACACCTGAAGTTCATTTTGCATGGTTAAGTACTTCGAAGGATAATGGTGGAATTGAAGGTGTAACGTATCCAATTTTAGCAGATAGTAATAGAAACTTGTCATCAATTTTAGGTATTTTAGACATTACTGATGAAACTTTTGACGAAGCTTCACAAACTATTCAAGTAGAAGGAGACAACGTAACTTATAGAGCAACCTATTTAATTGATGAAGAAGGAACTGTTTTTCATGAAGGTATAAATCATATGCCAGTTGGTAGAAATGTAAATGAATTTATGCGTTTAATTGATGCATATTCTCATGTTCAATCTCATGGTGAAGTTTGTCCTGCAAACTGGGAAGAAGGAAAAATAGCAATGAAAGCGAATGCTAAAGGAACAGCAGAATACCTGTCTGCACATTTAAACTAAGAAATGATCAAAGAATTAGAACAAGATAATCTGTCACAATTAATATCAGAAAACGATAATGTAGTTGTTCAGTATTCAGCAACGTGGTGTGGTAATTGTAGAATTATGAAGCCAAAATTTAAAAAGTTAGCATCAGAAAATGAAAGCATAATTTTTGTAATTGTTGATGCAGAAAAGTTTCCTGAAAGTAGAAAGTTAGCAGATGTAAGTAATTTACCAACTTTTGCAACTTTTGTTAATGGCAAGTTTGTAAATCAAACACAAACGAACAAGTTTGAAGTACTAAAAGACTTGGTAAACGAAGTTATTTAATTATGAAACTACCTGTAATAAAACATTTAACTAATTTTATTGAAGAAAACGATCAGGATTACGTTTTAGAAACAATAGATACGTTAGAAGCTTTAACTGAAGTTCCGTCTTTAAAGGATGAAGAATTAGATGTCATAGGCGAATTGATTTCTAACATGTATGGTGCTTTAGAAGTTGATAAAATGATTAAAGAAGGTGCTCCAAAAAAAGAAGCATTAAATACCTTTATGAAACGTGTTTTAGGTTCTATAGATCAATAGTCTTTATCTTACATAATAAAATTAAATCCCGAGTAAAAGCTCGGGATTTTTTTATGATTTAATTTTTGCTCAGAAATTGCTTATTCATTAATTTAATAGCTGTAAACGCTATTTTTCTCTTTTAATGATGGGTTAATTTCTCAATAATTTTCGCAAGATTTGGAAACTCTTTTGATAATTTTTTACAACTTGGAAGCACAAAATCTCTAAAGTCAAAACCAGGAGAAACCGTGCAGCCTACAAAAGAAAAAGAATCTTTTTCTAAAACTTCAGCAGCAAAATAATAGTGGGCAGGAACTGTAAATTGAGGTATTTCTCCGTTACTAAAATTAGCACCAATCCTTATAAAGGAATAATTTCCTTCAGGCGAAATCATGTGTAGTTTTAATGCAGTTCCTTTATAAAAGTGCCAAATTTCATCTTGATTTATTTTGTGAAAAGCAGAGAATTTATCAGAAATTAATAAGAAATAAATACTTGTACAATAATTTCTGTTTCCATCAAATTCATCTCCTAGTTTTTCTGATAGAATTTTACCTTTACTTCTATAGACTTCTTTAAAATAGCCTCCTTCAGGATGCGTGGCTAAATTAAAATGATTGATAATTTCTGTAGCTTTCATTAGGGATTTTTATTTTCGTTTACTTTTTTAATAATTGCTTTTAAACGGTCTTTAGTAAGTTTTTTCTCCAACTTCACTTTGTTGATTTTTTGATTCATCAACTTTGTGTGTTTAGCTTTGTTAACCGTGTTTTTTGCTTTCCCTTTTTTAGGCATTAGTATGTAATTATAAAACGAATTTAAGGAATTTTATTTCTAAAAAAGAAATTAAGTGTTTATAAAATTTGTGAAAAAATTATCATTTTAACAGATAATTGCTAAGTGAAAAGCAATAGAAAATCGTCGATTTTTTTTATCTTTAAAGAATAATCAGAATGTACATGGATTTAGAGAAATACAAAGTTACGAGTACTTTAAATCTTAAAATGTTTTATACAAAAGAAGGAATAGAAGGTTTGAAAAAAGTAAGAAAGATGAAAGATACTATGTATGTAGGACTTACAAGTAGTTTGCTTATTTTCTTACATGGAATGAACTTATGTGAAAGATAGGCTGATTAGAGAAATTTTTAACGATATAAGCATACATTATTTGTGGAGGTTCACAACTTTAAATTTTCTTTAGAACTAGAATTAAAGACTTAAAAAATATAACTTTAAAGAACCTACCTTGCCTGCAAAAACTGTAGATCAACTAGATGATTTTAAAGCACAATTAAATAACAAATGAATTTAGACTTAAAAAAACCAATTGTATTTTTCGATTTAGAAACTACAGGTATAAATATTGCAAATGATAAAATTGTTGAAATTTCAATTTTAAAAGTTTTTCCAAATGGAAACAAAGAGAGTAAAACTTGGTTGGTAAATCCTGAAATGGAAATTCCACAAGGGTCGATAGATGTTCATGGAATTACAAATGAAAAAGTAGCTACAGAACCTACTTTTAAAGAGCTTGCTGCTAAAGTAAATGAAATGATAGATGGTTGCGACTTAGCAGGATTTAACTCAAATAGATTCGATATTCCTTTATTGGCAGAAGAGTTAATGCGAGCAGGAATTGATTTTGAGATGAAGAATAGAAAAGCGATTGATGTGCAAGTGATCTTTCATAAAAAAGAACAGAGAACTTTAGGTGCGGGATATCAATTTTATTGCGATAAAGAACTAGAAGGTGCCCATGGAGCAGAGGCAGATACCAATGCAACTTATGAAATTTTGTTAGCGCAAGTAGAAAAATATGAGGATATAGGAAATACAGTTGATGCTTTAAGCGAATATTCAACACACGGTAAAAGAGCAGATTTTGCAGGCTTTATTTTGATGGATGAAGAAGATCAAGAAATTTTCTCTTTCGGGAAATATAAAGGAAGAACAGTTGTTGAGGTGCTAAAAGAAAACCCTGGTTATAATAATTGGATTCAGAATGCAGATTTTCCTTTATACACGAAAAAAGTGTTAAGAGAAATTAAAGAAAGAATGTCGGCTCCAAAAAATAAAATGTCTGATGCAGAAAAATTAGAGGCCTTGCAGCAGAAGTTTAATTTGAGGTAACATATAACAACAGAATATGACCTTTACTCATTTCAATTAATTAATTTAGAAGAAAATAAAATGTTTACCGAATATAAAAATTTACCGGAGAGTTCCCGTGTTTGGATTTATCAATCTAGTAGAGAATTCACAAATAAGGAGATCGACTTTATCGTTATTAAAGCAGAAGATTTTATCAATCAATGGACACGTCATGGAGATGATTTAAAAGGTTCATTTATCATAAAATACAATCAGTTTTTAGTATTAGCTGTAGATGAAAGTTTTAACAATGTTTCTGGTTGTTCTATAGATAGTTCAGTTCGGTTTATACAAGAGTTAGAAAAAGAATTGCAATTAGATTTAATGAATAAAATGAACGTTACTTTTAAAGACAATGATACTGTGAATTTAGTTAAGTTATCTGATTTTCAGAGATTTGCAAAAGAAAGAAAAATCAGTCAAGAAACTATTGTTTTCAATAATATGGTAAATACCAAAGAAGATTTCGAGAAAAAATGGGAAGTTCCTGCAAAAGAAAGCTGGCATAAACGCTTTTTGGTATAAAAATTGACTTAAAAGAAGGTATGAAGAAAAGAGTACTATTATTGTTGTTAATTGCATTTGTTTGCAAATTACAATCACAAAGAATAGATCCTTTAAGAACAAGAGACTTTGAAGCGCAAGAAATCTGGGTAGATAGTATTATGAATAATATGTCAATTGATGAAAAAATTGGTCAATTATTTATGGTGCAAGCCTATTCTAATTTAGGTGATGAGCATGAAAAATTGGTTTCAGAAATGATTACTAAACACCATGTTGGTAATTTGATTTTTATGCAAGGAACTCCAGAAAAGCAAGCTGTTTTAAATAATAGATATCAAGCACTTTCTAAAGTGCCTTTAATGATTGGTTTTGATGGAGAATGGGGATTGGATATGCGTTTGAAAAACACGTACAAGTTTCCTTGGAACATGACTTTAGGAGCGATTAAAAACGATTCTTTAATAAAGCAATTTGGAGAACACTTGGGTAAACATTGTAAAAGGTTAGGAATTCATATTAATTTTGCACCAGTCGTAGACGTAAATGTAAATCCAGAAAACCCTATTATTGGCAATCGATCTTTTGGAGAGAGCAAAGAGAACGTAACCCAAAAAGCAATGGCTTTTACCCAAGGAATGCAAAAATATCGCGTGATGGCAAATGCAAAGCATTTTCCTGGTCATGGAGATACAGCCGCAGATTCTCATCACACATTACCACTTTTAAATTTTGATAAAGCGCGTTTAGATTCTATCGAATTGTATCCTTACAGAAAAGTTTTTGATGCTGGTATCGGAAGTGTAATGACAGCTCATTTAAATATACCAAGTTTAGAGCCAAATGTAACATTACCGACATCACTGTCAAAAAATGTAGTTACAAATTTATTACAGCAAGAGTTAGGCTTTAATGGGTTGATTATTACGGATGGTTTGAATATGAAAGGAGCAACGAATTATGCTAGTTCAGCAGAAATTAATTTATCAGCAATTCAAGCAGGTAATGATTTACTTTTAATTCCTCAAGATGTACCCGCAAGTATTAGATTAATAAAGCAGGCCTATACTCTTAAAACCTTATCAGAAGAGAGAATTAATAAATCTGTTCGTAAAATATTGAAAGCAAAATACTGGATGGGTTTAAATGGTTATAAACCTGTTGAACTTCCCGATTTACAAGAAGATTTAAATACTATTGATGATGAATTGCTTCATAGAAAATTATTAAAAAATGCAATTACTTTGATAAAAGATTCAGATCAAAAGATTCCTCTTGCAAACTTAGAAAAAAATAAAATTGCATATGTAAAATTAGGTGATGATTCTGGAACTCATTTTGTGAATATGTTAAAAAATTACACCAAAGTGGATGTGATTAGTGATGACAATTTAGAGGGATTATTGAAAAAGCTTAAACCCTACAACCAAGTAATTATTGGTTATCATAAATCGAATAAGCATCCATGGAAAAGCTATAAATTTAAGAGTAAAGAATTAGTTTGGTTACAAGAAATCGCAAGAAATAAAAAAGTTATTTTAGATGTATTTGCGAGTCCTTACAGCCTATTACAAGTAAAGAAATTCACGAATATAGAAGCTATAATTGTATCTTATCAAAATAGTAAATTAGCGCAAGAAATTTCTGCACAAATCATTTTTGGAGCACTTAAAGCGAACGGAAAATTACCTGTTTCTATAGGTAAAGAGTTTAAAGTAGGACATGGTTTACAATCGTATAGTCTAAGTAGATTAGAATATACGATTCCAGAAGAAGTTAAACTATCATCAAAAAAATTAGCATTAATAGATAAAATTGCTGACACTATTTTACGAGAAAAAATGTCTCCAGGCTTTCAAGTTTTGGTAGCAAGAAAGGGTAAAATTGTTTTTCAAAAAAGTTATGGATATCATACAGAAAATAAAATTCAAGATGTTAAAAATTCAGATGTATATGATCTTGCGTCTTTAACTAAAATTTTAGCCTCTTTACCATTAATAATGAAAGCTGAAGAAGAACAAAAAATAAGATTATCTGCCAGTCTGCAAGATGTTTTACCAAGTTTTAAAAACAGTAATAAAGGGGCTATTTCAATAAAAGAAATTCTTTCTCATTATGGTCGTTTAAAAGCTTGGATTCCTTTTTATAAAGGTACCCAAGATAGCCTCTCAGGTAAAAATTCATCAAAATTTTACAGAAAAGAAAGAAATTTAAAATTTAATATAGAAGTTGCTGAAAACTTATATCTCAAAAAATCGTATAAAGACAGTATTTATAAATATATAAGAGAAGTAGATCAGAGAGAGGAAAACGGTTATAAATATAGTGATCTAGGCTATTATTTGTTTAAGGAAGTATTAGAAAACAAATATGATAAACCATTAAATACATTAGTTGATCAAAAATTTTATAGTTCTTTAGGCGCTGATAGAATGACCTATTTACCTCTTAATAAATTTAATAAATCAGAAATTGTTCCTTCAGAAAAGGATGATTATTTTCGAAATCAATTATTGCACGGTCATGTGCATGATATGGGGGCAGCAATGTTGGGAGGAGTAGGGGGTCATGCAGGTTTATTTGCCAATGCGAATGATGTTGCAAAAATTATGCAAATGTACCTTCAAAAAGGTTTTTATGGTGGTAAGCGTTATTTAAAAGCAGAAACCATAAGTAAGTTTAACACACGTTATTTTTCAGACAAGCAAGTACGAAGAGGTTTAGGTTTTGATAAACCTCAATTAGACCCTAAAATAAAAGCAACTTGTGGTTGTGTTTCTGATGAAAGTTTTGGGCACTCAGGTTTTACAGGTACTTATACTTGGGCAGATCCTAAAAGCGAAATTGTTTACGTTTTTCTGTCAAATAGAGTGTATCCTCATATGAGTAATATAGGTTTAATTAAGACGGATATGCGTACTAAAATTCAACAAGTCATACAGAATGCAATTATTGATTAAAAGCTGTTTTTAGCTTTTAATAACTGTCTTTGCTAAGTTTACTATTTCTGTAAAATTCAGCAATCTTATTATTTGAGGTTAATGAATTCATTGCATCGTAATTATTCCATTTTTAGAAAGCTTTTATAAGGTGCTCTTTTTAATAAGGACTAAACTTGTTTGCTAACATTTATAAAAATTAACTATTTTCTGTATTTGCCACCGAACATTTAGAGTATATTATTAATAAAAACAAAGAACTTAATAAGTAGCAAGTAGCAATTTTCCAATCAAAAAATAAATCGATAATCCAAGTTTGTAAAATATAAAGAAAAGGAAAGGTAAACAAGCTAAGTGTGAATCTAAAAGTATCTACAAACTCAATTTCATCATTTTTTTTTGAAGCTTTTTTCCAAATTAAAAAAGGTAACAAACTATTTAAAATAATAATGTAATATAAAGGTTTTAAGAGGTTTCGATGTTTCTTTTTCTGCTCTGGGTAATTTCCAGATTCAATAATTTTATTAACAGATTCAACATTTGTAAAATCAACATTTAAGTTGTTTAACCTTGCGAAGGTTGATGTGTAGTTGCTATCATCTGGAATATGAACACTTAATTTTTTTAGTTGACTGCTAACTTCATTCTTTAAGTTATTGACAGAAGAGGTTATTTCTTCTGGGTTGTAAAAGGTCTCAGTAGCAATTGGCTTCCCAAAAACTACAGCCACTTTTGATGGATAAAAGGAAGCATTTTGATAGGTAAGTCCAACAGGAATTATGCTTATTTTTAGATCAGGGTATTTATCTAAAGCACCAAAGGCGATTCTTGTAAAACCTTTGCTTAAATTTCTAATAGTTCGTTTTCTATTATGACTAGCTTCAGGGTAAATTAGCAAAGTTTCTCCTCTTTTAAAAATTTCAAAACAGCTTTCAAAAATCTCTTTATTTTTTGATATCTGACTGCTTCCATCTCTAATCCTGTAAATGGGTATTAGGTTTAAACTTTCCAGAAATTTCTTTACCAAGGGCTTTTTAAATGCAGCAGCTCTTACTAGGTAATGACTTTCTCTTGGACAATTTGTGGTTAACACCAGAGGATCTAATAATCCATTAGGATGATTTGCACAAAACAAAATTGCTCCTTTTTTAGGAATATTATCTTTACCAGAAACTAGTATTCGTTTGGTGTAAAAAAACAGACCTATTTTCATTAAAAAGCGAAAGAAGTTATACCAAATATTTTGTAATATATCCATTATTTATTTTTTTTTCTTCCCCAAAAAGTAGCCAAAGCCATTCCTGAGAATACATCCCAAATTCCCCAAAAAGCAGCTAACAAAGCCATTCCTCCTAAACCATCGAAAAAACCAAAAATTAAAAGTAAGCCTAAACCTCCATTCTGAATACCTGTTTCCATAGAAATTGTTTTGCAATCTTGGTTGTTTAATCCAAAACTTTTAGCAGTATAAAAACCAAGAATAAAAGCAAAAATATTATGAAAAATAACTAAGAATAGAACATGATGAATATAGCTGGTAAAAATGTCTAAATTTTGAGAAAGAGCAACACAGATTAAAATGATAAAAACAATCATAGAAACAGGCTTTAATATCTTTTCTATGTTAATTGCTATTTCTGAACGATAATGTTTGATAACCATTCCTGAAATTAATGGAATTCCTAAAATCAAAGAAACTAGTTTTAGTAAGTCTACCCAATTTAATTCAACTGTTTTTAAAATTTCATTTGTAGGTTCATACATACTGCCCCAAAATTGTAAATTAAAGGGTGTCATAAATATACAAATTAATGTTGCAAAAGCCGTTAAACTTACGGAAAGTGCTGAATTTCCTCCTGCCATTTTACTAAAAAAATTTGAAACATTTCCTCCAGGACAGGCTGCAATCATAATCATTCCTAATGCAAAACTTGGATGAGGTTCTATAATTAAAATTGCTAAGAAAGTTGCTGCAGGTAATAAAATGAATTGTGATAAAACACCTACAAAAACTATTTTAGAATTTTTAAAAAGATGTTTAAAATCATCAATTCTTATGCCTAAAGCAACACCAAACATAATAATTGCGATGGCAATATTTAAAATCCATAAACCTTCTGAATCAAAGTTTATTTTAATGTCATCAATATTAATAGATGGATTCGTTTGTAAAAGCATATTTTTATTTCATTCGCTCCTCTGGAGAAGGTGATTCATTTTTTTATTAGATTTCAATTTTAAGTGATTAGAGGTCTTTTCTAATTAGTGAAAGCATATTCAATAATATTTGCACCCATTTTTAGTGCTTTTTCGCGCACTTCTTTTGGATTATTGTGTATGATTTTATCTTCCCAGCCATCACTTAAATCTGTTTCATAATCATAAAGAACAACCAATCTTCCTTCATAAAATAAACCAAAACCTTGAGCAGGCTTTTTATCATGTTCATGAATTTTTGGCATTCCTTCAGGAAATTTAAAAGTTAGGTTATAAATAGCATGATTGCTTGGGATTTCTTTAAATTCTAAATTTGGAAATACCTTTTCTAGTTCTCTGCGGATAAACTTATCTAAACCATAATTGTCAGAAATGTGTAAAAATCCTCCAGAAATTAAATAGTTTTTTAAGTTGGTTGCTTCTTTATCAGAAAAAAAAACATTTCCATGGCCAGTCATAAATAATAGTGGAAAATTAAAAATATCTTCACTACCAATAGCTACAGATTGTGGACTTTTAGAAATAGTAGTTTTAATATTTTTATTTACAAACTCTATTAAATTAGGAATTGCAGTAGGATTTGCATACCAATCTCCACCACCATTATATTTTAAGATAGCAACCTCCTGTGAGTTTGTGCACAAAAAGATCAATAGAATAAATAAGGTTATAAATTGCTTCATAAATTATTCGGAAATAAATTCGAAGCAAGATACTAAAAATGATTCTACTGATTGATAAAAGATACATTTTGTACAGCAACCAAAGCAGCAGTTTCTGTTCGCAATCTACTTTCGCCTAATGAGATAGGAATCATTTTTTTTGCTAAACATTTTTTTATTTCTTCAGTTGAAAAGTCGCCTTCCGGACCGATTAGGATAGTTGTTTTTTCCGATTTATTTACAACTGATTTTAAGGATTTTTTTTCTCCTTGTCCTGAGCTAATATCGAAAGGTTCACAATGAGCAATACAAACTGATCCATTAAACTCTTTCTTGATAAACTCATTGAGTTTTATAGGTTCATTTAATTTTGGAAGTGTAAATTTTAATGATTGTTTCATAGCAGATTGAATAATTTTCTCAAATCGTTCTAATTTTACAACTCTGCGTTCAGAATTACTGCAAATAATTGGTGTAATTTCATCAATACCAATTTCTGTAGCTTTCTCTAAAAACCACTCAATTCTATCATTGTTTTTTGTAGGTGCAATTGCAATATGCAAATAGTAATTCCATGGTTTTTGTTTTTTTTGAACATTTATAATCTCAGCAACGCATTTTTTATCGCTTGCAATTATGACTTTTGCATCAAACAGAAAACCTTTTCCGTTTGTAATATGCAAAATTGAGTCTTCTTTTTTTCTTAAAACCCTCACAATATGTCTACTTTCAATTTTATCAAAAGTAACTTGAGCTATTTCTTTGGTAAGGTCAGGATTGTAAAATAATTGCATTAATCTTTTAGTTTAAAAGTTTAAAATAACTGTCAACTGAATTATTGTATACTTTTTCTATACGTTCTTCTTTTCTTGTGAGTTTCTGGATTAAAGTCTGCCCAAATCTTTTTAATAGATTCATTCTCTTCTAATTCAGGAGTTCTAATACAATTTATAATTCCTTTTTTAGAAAAGGTTTTTGTGTATTGATCAAAAATAATAGCGGTTATTCCTTTGTTATGATAATCTGGATGCACGCCAATCAAATAAAAAGTTACGTCTTTAGCTCGTCTTCTGGCTTTTAATAAACGTAATATTCCTAAAGGAAATAGTTTTCCTCTTGCTTTTTGTAATGCCAAAGAAAAAGAAGGCATTACAATGGCAAAAGCAATTAATTCCTTCTTTTCATTTATCACAAATTTTATGTATTCAGGATTGATAAATGAAATATATTTTTTCTTAAAGTAGGTGATTTGCTCTTTAGAGATAGGTACATAAGTAGAAAGTTTTGAATATGTTTTGTCAAATAATTCAAACATTTCTTCTACAAGAGGTAAAATGTCTTTCGTTCTTTTAAAATCGAGAGCTTTTAGTTTAAAACGCTTTTTTAATATTTTGCTAACTCTATCGAAATAAACAGCATCAACATTTTTAAATTTAAATTTATTCTCTAAATATTCTTTTTCTTTAATATATCCTAATTGTTCTAAATGATCTTTATAATACGGATGATTATACCAAGTAATCATCGTTCCGAGTTCGTTAAAACCATCAACTAAAACGCCAGTTTTATCTAAGTTATTAAAACCTACAGGTCCTTCTATGTATTCTAAATTATGTTTGCGGCCAATTTCATTTACTTTATTTAGTAAAACTTTACTAACTTCAATATCATCAATAACATCAAACCAACCAAAACGCATCTTTTTAATTTGTTGTTTTTCAACTTCAAACCAATTAATGATTGCCACAACTCTACCTACAATTTTTTTATCCTTATAAGCTAGAAAAAATTGAGCATCTGCATTCTTAAAAACAGGGTTCTTTTTTGGATTAAAATTATCAATTTCTTCTTTTATTATCGGAGGGACCCAATATTTATTTTTTTGATACAATGAAAAAGGAAACAACACAAATCGTTTCATTTCTCTTTTTGTGATGGCTTGTTTTAGAGTGATCATAATAATTAGGAGGTTTAATTATTCCTCTTTCTTTTTCTAGTGGCTTTTTTCTTCTTAGTAAAAATACTAAAAAGTCTATTAAAAAAGTTGTTTTGTTTTTTATTGTAACGTGATATTGGTGTGTCTTTAATGTTGTTTAAAGACTCATCTTGTTTTTTAATGGAATCTTGATGTCTGTTAATTCTATAAGAAACTCCTAAGCCGGCATAAAGGCCTTGAGATTTTCCTTCAAAAAGAAACCTTGCAGAAGTATTTATTTGTAAATTTCTACTATATAAATAGGCTAAGCCCGTTCCTAAGTTTATAAGTTTTTGCTGTTTCTGAAATATAGTTTGGTTTTCCAGAAAAGCAGACCATTGACCAGTAAAACTATAAGTAGCCGTAATTATGTAAGAAAATTCTGAATATTCTGTACCAATTTCATCGTAGTAAAAATTTGTGATAACATTCAAATCAGTACTTAAGTTATTTTGTAATAAGACTCCAACTTTAGGCGACATACTACCTGTTTTGTAAATGTCACTTACAAAGTCTGTGTTTAATCCTGCATAAATTGCTACGGAAGGAATTAATCTGTTTTTATCAAAAGCATTTCTTTTTTTCCAGCTTCTAATTTCTTTACTTTTATCCTCATACTCTTGTTGAAAAACTAAATATTTCACACCAAGAGTAAACTTATTTAATCCTGTAGAAAAATAATCAGAAGTAAAAGTGTTTTTAAATGCAATTTTATCTCTTTGATAACTAACTTGAGCATTTATTTCTAGTTTTTCTAAGAAAAAGCTTGTTCTAAAAAGCAGGTCAAACCCAAAAGATTGTGGTACAGAAAAAGTTGGTTCTATAGATGTGTTTCTTAAAAACAAATTACTTTCAAATTGATAAACGCCCCTTCCAACACTATAAGGGCTCTCAGAGAAACCAGGTTTGTTAGAGTTTATAACATCCGTATATTGACTGTAAGCCGAGGAGAAACTCAGTAGAAATATCAAAAAAGAAAGTTTCAGTTTACGGATTTTCATTTGCCAAAAAAGGAATTTAAATTTAAAATTAGTTTACAAAACAAACATAGCACAAAATTGGTGTTTTTAAAAGTATTGGATACTTTTTTAACTTTGGTGAAATTTTATAGTTTGATAACGTTACAATTGTTGTCAAATTGTTACTTTTGATTGATTTTTAAAATTATTGAAATTGAAAACATTATTTATTATTCTTCTAGTTTATTTAGGATTTAAGTATTTAATACGCTTGTTTGGTCCTTTTTTAGTAAAAAAAGCGGCAGAGACGATAAAGAAAAAGGCCGAGCAACAATATGGTAATCAGCAGCCTAAAAGTGAGGTTAAAAAGGGCGAAACAACTATAGATAAAGCCCCAGAGAATAGCCAACAAGGTAAAAATTCGGTCGGAGAATATGTTGATTTTGAAGAAATAGATTAAGCTACTAGAAGAGTTTAGTGTAAAAATATAGCCACTTTTTTAATTGAATATAATCAAATTTAAATTTAACTTCATAAAGTGAAATCAAAAAAACTTGTACCTTTTATATCGGCAATTGCAATATTTATTTTAGCCTCTTTAACTTATTTTTATCCTGTTTTAAAAGGACAAAAAATAGTACAATCAGATATTACTCAGTTTCGTGGAATGGTTAAAGAAATTAACGAGTTTAGAGCTGATAAAAATACAGAACCATATTGGACAGGAGCATCATTTAGTGGAATGCCTTCTTATCAGATAAGTGCTTATTATCCAAATGATTTTGTTAGAGTATTAGACAGAACTTTACGTTTTCTGCCAAGACCAGCAGATTATACTTTTCTTTATTTTTTAAGTTTTTTTGTATTGATGTTGGCATTAAAAGTTGAATGGAGATTGGCTATTTTAGGCGCACTTTCCTTTGGTTTTTCTACCTATTTAATTATCATATTTGGAGCAGGACATAATGCCAAAGCACATGCAATTGCATACATGCCATTAGTCTTAGCCGGAGTTTTATGGGTTTTTCAAAAACGGTATATTCTTGGCTTTTTAGTTACGGGTTTTGGGATGGCTTTAGAAATTTATACAAATCATCCTCAGATGACGTACTATCTTGGATTTTGTTTATTAATTTTAGGCATTGTTCAATGTATAAACGCCATTAAAGAAAAGGTGTTTCCAGTTTTTATAAAACAAAGTGTTGTAATTACTGCTGCAGTTTTATTAGGATTTGGAGCAAATTCTTCAAGGTTAATGGCAATGAAAGAATATGGTGATTATAGTACAAGAGGAAAATCTGAACTAACAATAAATCCTGATGGAAGTATAAAAGAAGCTGCTGTTGGATTAGATAGAGCTTATATTACGGAGTATAGCTATGCGAAATTAGAAACTTTTAATTTATTTATTCCACGATTTATGGGTGGAGGAACTGTCGAGAAATTAGAAAAAAGTTCAGAATTATATCAAGTTATTGAAACAAAACTAGGAAAGAAAGGAGCAGACTATTTTACGGACCAAGCGCTTACATACTGGGGTGATCAAACAATTATTGAAGCTCCTGCTTATATTGGTGCTGTTATTTTCTTTCTTTTTTTCTTAGGTTTATTTTTGGTAAAAGGAAGGTTTAAACAATGGCTACTGGCTGCCACAGTGTTTTCTGTTTTATTAAGTTGGGGTAGAAATTTGGAAGTATTAACTAATTTTTTTATAGACTATGTGCCACTATATAATAAGTTTAGAGCGGTTTCTTCGATACAAGTTATTGCAGAATTGTGTGTGCCAATTTTAGGCGTTTTAGCCTTAAAAGAATTTTTCTCATTTAAAACTTCATCTGTAGAAAAAATTAAAGCACTAAGAAAAGCAGTTTATACCTTTGGAGGATTAATTATTGTTGGATTTTTATTGGCACATAGTTTTTCAACTTTTGAGGGGATTAGAGATTCTACGTACTTAAATGTTGAAAAAGAATATAATATTTTTGGGGTTTTAGATGCCGTAATTGCTGATAGAAAAGCGATGTTACTATTTGATGTTTTACGTTCTTTATTTTTAATGTTATTAACTGCTGTTGTTTTATGGATGATGCTAAAAGATAAATTAAAACAAGGAATTACTGTTGTAATAATTGCTGTTTTTGTTTTATTTGATTTAATTTCTATCGATAAAAAATACGTAAATGAAGATGATTTTAAATCATCTAGAAGAATAGATAATCCTTTTACAGCTTCAAATGCCGATAAATTAATTTTAGAAGATAAATCGCATTTTAGAGTGGGAAACTTTACCGTAAGTCCTATGAATGATGGAAGTACCTCTTATTTTCATCAATCTATTGGAGGTTATCATGCTGCAAAAATGATGCGTTATCAAGAATTGTTTGATTATCAAATCGCAAAAAATAACATGCAGGTTTTAAACATGCTAAACACTAAATATTTTATTGTTGGTAATGAGAAAGATGAAAAACAAGCACAATTAAATCCAGATGCAAATGGAAATGCATGGTTTGTCGATAAGGTAAAAGTTGTGAATTCTGCCAATGAAGAAATACAAGCTTTAGATTCTTTGGATACTAAGAAAGTAGCAGTTCTTCAAAGACCTTGGATAAAACAAAAAGAGTTGAAATTTCCGACAGAAATTGATGTTAGAGCAACAATAGAACTTTTAAATTATGATGTTACTTCATTAACCTATCAATCAAAAACTAAAAAAGAGCAATTTGCAGTTTTTTCTGAAATTTATTATAAAGATGGTTGGAATGCTTATGTTGATGGAAAATTAGTTCCACATTATAGAGTCAATTATGTTTTAAGAGGAATGATAATTCCTATAGGAAAACATGTTGTAGAATTCAAATTTGAGCCAAAAGTAATAAAACAAGGAAAATTAATTTCTCTTTCTTCGTATGCCTTGTTATTATTTATTCCTGTGGGGTGGTTCTTTTATGAAAGAAGAAAGTAAGTTAATCTGGTTCTAAAGATTTAATATATTCAGAAGGGGTAATTCCTTTATGTTTTTTAAAAGCTCTTGCAAAGGCAGAGGCATTTGTATAACCAATTTCTTCGGCAAGAAATTTTATGGTATATTTTCTATAGTTTTTATCTTCGTCTAATTTTTTTATTAAAAATTTAATTCTAAGTTCAGTGAAATATTGCTTAAAAGTCTGGCCTTTTACTTTGTTAATTATATAAGACAAATAAGATGTATTCGTCTTTAATTTTTTTGCCAGAATATTTATATTAAAGCTTGCATCAAGATAGTCTGCAGATTGTTCTAAGTCACTTATTCCGTTTAAAAGGTTTTTTTCTAATTCTTTATCTATATTATATTCTTTTTTTTGAATATGTGGTTTTCTTTGAAGTTCAGTTTTAACTTCTATTAAGTTTTGTGATATTTTTACATTTTTTTTAAATAAGAAATAAAGAAGTAATATCCCCGAAAAAATAATAAAAAGAGCAACTCTTATCAGGTTTTTTGCACCATTTTTTTGATTTTTAAGAATTAAATTATTTAATTTTTGAGCGTTTTTATAATCATAGAGATAACAAGATTTATTAACCTCGTTTTTGTTTTTATTTAAAATTTTTAATTCTGCAAGAGTTAAGTTAGAGTATTTATATGCACTATCTATTTCTTTATTTTTATAATATTGGTTTGCTAAAATATCATAAATAGAAATTATCCTTTTTTTAATTTTTGGTTCTTTAATGTAATTTTTTAAAAACTGTTTGCTATAATAAAGAGTAGAGTCGTTGTTTTTAAGTTGGTAAAAGCAGATTGCTTTTAATGAATTTATACTTTGGGTTGTTTTAAATAGCGCACTATTGGCAGTGTATTTTTGAATTAGATTTAAAGCATCTTTAAACTTCTTTTTAGAAATTAAGACTTCAACCTCTTTTAATTGATATAAAGTTTCTGAGTTTTTATGTGGTGGATTAAATTTTTTAACAACTTCGAAAGCTCTTTTAAAGTATGTGCTCGCAGAATCTAAATCACTACTTGTCTCATGTTTACTCGATTTTAAATAAGATTCTCCAATCGTATTTAATGTGGATGAAAGATTTAGTTTTAAATAATAATCTTCTTTATCGTAGCCTTTGTAAACACTTAAATATTTTGGAAGTATTTTTTTTAGGAGCTGCCTTGCTTCTTTATGAAGGCCTAAAATTGACTTAATAATGGCTAAATTATATTCTGTAGAGAGCAAATTAGTAGCATAATAATTGTCTTTTATAGGTAAGCTTTTCACGAGCTTCTCTCTTTTGACTAAAACATCAAAAGCCTTTTGAAATTGGTTTTGGTTTTTATAAATCCAAAAAAGTCTATTTAAAGCGGTGATTTTATTTTCTTTAAAACAAAATTCTTCTCTATTCCTTATGCTTTCTAAGACAAATAATGTTTTCTCTTCTGCTAATTTTAATCGATTCTTTTGATAAAAAGCTTTTGCTTCTATGTTGGTCGCATTGTAAAAATTACATAAATTTTTAGAGTGTTTTAATTTATTCGAATAATAAATTAAACTATCACTATTGGTAGCTGTAAATTCCCTAATCTTTTTTAGATTGAAACTGTCTTGCTCTATGGTTTGAGACGAAATAAGATCAGAATATAAAAAAAGTATTAGTATAACAAAACTTTTCTTTATTATCATTTATTAAAAACTTAAATGCAAGTTTAATAAAACTTTACAACAATCTCGAAAATTGAGGGCTTATATTTAAAATTAGTTTTTTCATCCTTCTGTGAGTATGCTTTTTATAAAAAGACGAATAAGTTATTAGTTATTAACACTTTATAGTAATACTTTTGTCAGACACAGTGGTGTATCGTTATGAAAGAGAAAGAAAAAAAGAAGGAGATAATTTATTATCTCTTTCTTTTTTGTTTATAATTTAGTGAATATATCTTTAATTCTCTCGGGTTTTATTAAATTTACTTTTTAATCTAAATTAGATTTTTGGAAACTAATAAACCACATACAGCATTCAAAAAAGAAACAGTACTATTCCAAAATAGTTATAAATACTCATTTATTTTTTTAACAGTTAAAGCTAGAAGATGAGAATTGGAATGATACTAGATGCTCCTTTCCCTCCAGACCCAAGAGTTGAAAATGAGGCAGTTTCTTTAATAAAAGCGGGTCATCAAGTTTTTCTTTTTTGTCTAAAATATGGGGATGAAAAACCTTCAGAAGTAATAAACGGAATTCAAGTAAAAAGATATAATTCTAGTAAGTTAGAACACAAACTTTCTGCTCTTGCATATACAGTTCCTTGGTATACTTTTATAATGAGTAAAAAAGTTCGTCAATTCATAAAAGAGTCAAAGGTAGAAACCTTGCATATTCATGACATTAGAATTGCCCAAGCTGTTTTTAATTCCAATAAAAAATATAATTTACCCATTGTTTTAGATTTGCATGATAATATGCCTGAAGTAATGAAATTGTATCCTCATCTTCAAAAGTTTCCTGGTAAATACATTATATCGCCCAAAAAATGGAAAGCAAAAGAAGAAGAGTTTATTCTGAAAGCGGATAAAGTAATTTCAGTTTCTCCAGAATTTATAGCATCTCTAATATTTAGATTACCTTTAGAAAAAGATAAATTTGTCTTAGTACCAAATACGATTCGAAAATCTTTTTTTGAAGATTATAAAGTGGATATAGATATTATAGATAGATATAAAAATAAGTTTGTGATTTTATATTTAGGAGACACGAACATTAGGAGGGGCTTGCAAACTGCGATAATTTCTATAGAAAGATTAAAGTATAAAATACCAAATTTAAAATTAGTGATTGTTGGGAAAAATACAACAGATACAATTTTAAAACAGCAAGTTAAAGACCTAAACATAGAGGGTTTTGTTGATTTTGAGGGCTGGAAAAATGTTGAATTATTTCAGTCTTACATACTTTCAAGCGCTATTTGCATTTCTCCTTTACACAGAAATTCGCAACATGATCTGGCTTATGCAAATAAAATTTTTCAGTACATGAGTTTCGCAAAACCATTATTAGTTAGTGACGCCATTGCTCAAAAACGATTAATAGAAAAAGTAAATTCAGGTTTAGTTCATCAAGAAAAAAACATAGAAGATTTTACAGATAAAGTTTTAAAATTATTCGCTGATGAATCCTTAAGAACGGTACTAGGAGAAAACGGAAAAAACTTTGTAAAAAATGAATTTTCATGGGAACATACATCAAAAAATTTATTGGAATTATATGATAATTTAACAGCTTGAAAGTATTAATAATTACATATTATTGGCCACCAGCAGGAGGTTCTGGTGTTCAGCGCTGGTTAAAATTTGTAAAATATTTACAAGATTTTGGCGTTGAATCAGTTGTTTATACAGTTGATAACGCTAATTATCCAAAAGAAGATAATTCTTTAATTCATGAAGTTCCAAAAAATATAAAAGTTTTAAAACAACCCATTTGGGAGCCAACAGATTTGCTTTTCTGGAAAAATAGAAGCGATCAAAAAAAAGATATATCCAATACAAGTAAAGGAGGTTTTTTATCATTTGTTAGAGGTAATTTTTTTATTCCTGACCCTAAAGTTTTTTGGGTGAATTCTTCTGTTACATATCTGCAAGAATTCTTAAAATCAAATAAAATTGATGTTATAATTTCGACAGGTCCACCACACAGCATGCATTTAATTGCTAATAAATTACATCAAAATAATAATTTAAAATGGATTGCAGATTTTAGAGACCCTTGGTCTGATTTATACTATAATAAAGACTTTAGTCAACTTGCTATTGCGAAAAACAAAAATAAAAGATTAGAAAAATTAGTGTTACAAAATGCAGATTGTGTTTTAACTGTTAGTAATACTCTGAAAAAAGAATTTTCTAAAATTGCTAAAAGAGTAGAAGTAATTACCAATGGTTTTGATGACGAATTTTTAACTAAAAACGTACTTAGATTAAGTAATAAATTCACAATTTCTTATATCGGGTTGTTACCAAAACAAAGCAATCCTAAATCTCTTTTTAGAGTTTTAAAGATATTAAGTTTAGAAAACCCAGATTTTAAAAAGGATTTAAAAATTAACTTTATTGGTGATATTTCTGACGCTGTGAAAATTGAAATAGATATCCATAATTTAACTAAAAATACAGAGTTTATTGATTATGTTTCGCATCAAAAGGCAATTGAATTTCAAAAAATATCGCAAGTCTTATTACTGTTAATACCTAATGTAGAAAAATCTGAAGGGATTTTAACGGGTAAACTATTTGAATATTTAACAGCTAAAAGGCCTATTTTAGCAATTGGTCCAGAAAATGGTGATTTAGCAGAAATATTAAAAAACACGCATGCTGGCGTTGTTGTAGATTTTAATAATGAACATAAATTAAAATCAGAAATCAGTAAATTATATCATCATTATAAAATAGGGGATTTAAAAGTAAATTCTAAAAACATTGAACAATTTCACCGAAAAGAACTGACTAAAAATTTAGCAGAAATCATAAAAAACTTATAAATCAAAATGGGAATTGTATTAAAACAATCTTTTAAAAATACTTTATTTATTTATTTAGGTTTTGCTTTTGGTGGTATAAATACGCTGTTTTTATACACACGTTTTTTAGAAGATGAGTATTATGGTTTGGTTACTTTTTTATTAGCCACTTCTAATTTGCTAATGCCTTTAATTGCACTCGGAATTCACCATACAATTGTAAAATTTTTCTCAAGTTATTTCACAAAAATAGAGAAAGACAAGTTTTTGTCCTCAGTATTATTTTTACCATTATTGATTGCAATTCCTATGGGTTTTCTAGGAAATATCTTTTATGAAGAAATAAGTATTTATTTATCTAATGAGAATCTTATTATTAAAGAATATACTTTTGTAATTTATTTAGTTGCGTTTACTACGGCTTACTTTGAAGTTTTTTATGCTTGGGCAAAGGTGCAATTTCAATCTGTCTTTGGAAATATAATGAAAGAATTATGGAACAGAGTTGTCGTAATGATTTTATTGTTTTCAGTTTTCTTTGAATTCATCTCAAAAGCAGAATTCATTTATTATTTAACAGCAGCATATTTTTTAAGAATGTTAGTAATGATGTTGTATGCTTTCAGTTTATATTTTCCAAAATTCACTTTTGCAAGACCAGATAATTTTAAAGAAATAGTACGTTTTTCGATCTATATTATTTTAGCAGGTAGTGCAGGAGCTATTATTTTGGATATCGATAAATTTATGATACCAGGTAAAGAATCTTTAGAAAAGGCTGCTTATTATTCGGTAGCTGTTTTTATTGGCTCTTTCATTGAAGCTCCAAGCAGAGCTATGTTAAATATTTTGCAACCATTAACATCTAAAACATTAAATGAAGAAAATCATAAAGAGGTTGCTTCATTATATAAAAAGAGCTCAATAAATTTATTGCTAATAAGCGGTTTTTTCTTTGTTTTGATTAATGCGAATGTTAGTCAATTATTTAGTTTGTTGCCAGAAGAATATGCAGGTGGTGCATTAGTAGTGTTAATGATCTCTCTTCTAAAACTGTATAATGGGTTTTTAGGAAATAATGGTGCGATTATAAACAATTCTAAGTTTTATAAAATTACTTTACCCGTTAGTCTAGCAATGGCCTTTTCGGTATATTTCTTAAATAAGCTTTTTTATTATGAATTAGATTTAGGAACAGATGGTTTGGCATTGGCAACTTTAATTGTGATTTTAGTTGCAAATACGTTTAAATTGTTTTTTGTAAAAAAGAAATTTTCAATGACTCCGTTTACGGATAAGAGTTTTAAAATGATCTGTATAATTCTTGTGCTGTATTTATTGTTTAATTTTTGGGATTTTCCAATAACAAATATTTACTTATTTAAATTTCCTATTCACCCCATATGTAACATCGCTTTAAAAAGTATTTTAATTACAGTTTTGTTTTTATTTTTAGTAATTAAACTTTCAATTTCTGAACAGATTAATGAGCTTTTAAAAAAGTATATTAAATTATAAATAACAGTCAATTAAGTCAGTTAGCATATGAAATAGTAATGCTAATGCAATAACTCTAGTTTTCTTAAAGAAGAGTCCTATTAAATATATTACACATGCAATATAGGTGTGTAATGGGTGAAAATTAATACTGCATCTATTTTTTTGAAAAATAGGATTTGCGAATAAATGATCTAAATCTACCAACATAGAAAACAAGAAAATTAAATAAATAGTTTTCCAATTTTGTCTAAAAAATAAATAAGCTATTAGTAGTGGTACTAAAAAGTGAAGTGAATAATGTATAATAAATTTTGTCATTAAAGAGATTAAATAAAAAGAACAGAATCAGTTATAAATAACTGCTAGTATTAGGACCTTCCATAAATAATAAGTCTAAAATAGAAAGATTAGGTATAAAACCATGTTTGTCATCAAACATTTGAATGTATTTTTCAGTCACTTTTTTTGACTGATGCTTTTTTTCTGCAAATAAACGGAAGTCTTTTGTTGTGTCTTCAACTTTATATTTTTTAGTTTTAGTAATACTAGAATCTAATTGCAAAGCGTCATCAATAAATAAAAAGGTATCAATATTTACATCTTGAAGATATTTGTATTTTTTTTCAAATATATGGGCAATATCGTCCTCAAAAAGATCAAAAAAAGGAGAACTTCTGTACGCTATTTTTAAAGACTTAAAATGATGATCTTGCCAAGGGAAATTGTTTTCTACTAGGGTTTCTTTGGTTTTTTTTCTTCCGTCTTTAATTTGATGTTTTACAGGAATACTTAATAATTGTTTGCCGTTAGAGTTGTGAATGTAACACCGGTTCCTATAGCTTTGTTTCTGAAAATTATCATCCATTTCAAAAACAATACTTTCAGATTTTATAATTTCTGAATATTGCGAGATAGGAGAGAAGTATGTGGGAATAAACAAAGACATGCTTTTATTTTTTAGCTCTATTCTTCCTTGGTTTATAAAAAATATAAACAATATAAAGAGCGATCAAAGCAAAAACAAAATATCTATAAGATATAGGCTCTCCATCTCCACCAACTGTTGTAAACATTCTATCCCATCTTATGGATTTTAATTTGGCCGTAAAATTCGGTGCATTAGCATCCCAACTAAACCAAATCATAACTGGTTTCCCTAAAACATGATCAAAAGGCACATAACCCCAATATCGGGCATCTAAAGAGCTATGTCGGTTATCTCCAATCAAATAGAAATAATCTTGCTTAAACGTATAAGAATCTGCTTTTTCTCCATTGATGAAAATAGAACCATCATTAATAACCAAATCGTTGTATTCGTAGTTTTTTATGATTTGTTCATAAAAAGGAATTGATTTTGCGTCTAATTTTACAGTTGCGCCTTTTTTAGGAATATAAATCGGCCCAAAATTATCTTGACTCCATCCTAGTTTTTTTACATGAGGAAAAATCGCATTATCGGCAGAATGATTTATTTTTTTTACAGAAACGGTAAGTGGATATTTTTCGAGTCGAGCAACCTCTTCTTCAGTTAAATTAATATTTATTTTATGATCAACATTAATCATTTTTAATCTTTGGGCAAATTGCTGGTTTATACCTCCAGCAACCTCTGTATACAAAGAGTCTTCACCGATTTTTGTTAAGTTTCCATTTTTTTTAATGGCTTTCTGAACTTTATTATTATTCCAATATTCAGATAAAATTTTATAAACTCCTGTTCTTTCTTTATTCAATAAAAACTTTGGATAGGTTCTTTGGCTGATAGGTTGTTTACATTCAAATGTATAATAAAACTGAAGTTTAGCTCTGTAGGGCAATTTATTCTTTTTTCCATTGATGTAGAAATAACCATTTCTCATTTCTAAAGAATCACCTGCAATACCGACTGAACGTTTTACATAATTTGTTTTTTTATCAACAGGTTTATAGGTGAATTTACCAGAAGTATCTCCCCACATTGTCGCCAAAGAATCTGCTGGCCAATTAAAACAAACAATATCGTTATTTTTAATTTTTTGTAAGCCAGGTAAACGAGTATAAGGTAATTGTGGTTTTTTAAGATAGGATGCTGTACCTGTAAAAGGTAAAGAATCATGAACCATCGGCGCAGCAATTACAGTGGATGGAACTCTAGCACCATAATGAAATTTACTAACAAAAAGATAATCACCAACTAATAATGATTTTTCTAAAGAAGATGTTGGAATCGTAAATGGCTGCATAAAATAAGTATGGACTAAAGTAGCAGCAATAATGGCAAAGGCAATAGAGCTGATCCATTCACCCAATTCAGAACGTGGTTTTAGACTTCTGTCAGCATTGTATTTAGTATCTGAAATGTAACTAATATAAAAAATATACAATCCTAAAGTCCCAATAACTAAAAATGAATCTATTTTTTTGTAAAAACCAAAAGTTCTAATGGTTTCTATCCAAATAACCGGAAACATTAATAGGTTTACAATCGGGATAAAAAATAAAATTACCCACCATTTTGGGCGGTTGATAATTTGCATTAAAACAATTCCGTTATAAATAGGAATAGCAGCTTCCCAAGCTTTTCTGCCTGCTTTTACATAAAGCTTCCAAGTACCTAAGAAATGAATTACTTGAACAATTAAGAAAAAGATAAACCACTGTATAAATGTCATAATAATATTTTTAAATTCCTTTAGAAAGGAAAAGGTTTTAATTGTTTATAAGGCGCAAAGTAGCCAAAATGTTACAGTTTTTAACGGATGTTTAACACATCTTTCATTGAGAATACTCCGGTCTTGTCAGAAATCCATTCAGCAGCGATAACTGCGCCTAAAGCAAAGCCTTTTCTACTATGAGCTGTGTGTTTAATTTCTATAGAATCAACTTCAGAATTATACCAAACAGTATGAGTTCCTGGGACTTTAGATGTTCTCTTTGCATCAATTGCGATGTTTCCTTCTGATGCCTCTTTCCCTAATTCCCAATTATTTTTAGAGGTATTTTTTATAATTCCTTCAGCCAAAGTGATTGCTGTTCCACTTGGTGCATCTAATTTTTTTGTATGATGAATTTCTTCCATAGAAATATCATAACCTTCTATCGATTTCATCATTTGTGCCAATTGTTTGTTTAGTTCAAAAAAGATGTTTACACCTAAACTATAATTAGAAGCATAAATAAAAGCACCGTTCTTTTCTTTACATATAGCAATCACATCATTATATTTTTCTAGCCACCCGGTAGTGCCAGATATTACAGGCACATTATTGTTTAAACAATTTGAAATATTATTAAAAGCCGAAGTAGGAACACTAAAATCAATAGCAACATCAGCCAAGGTAATATCAATTTTATCATCAACATCTTTTCTAATTACTATTTCATGACCTCTTGAGATCGCAATTTTTTCAATCTCTTTCCCCATTCTCCCATAACCTAAAAGTGCGATTTTCATTTTAAAAATTATATTTGATTGTTACTCCAACTGTTGGTGTTTCTATATTTATTGGATCCATTATTAGTGCAGGTTTAAATGATAAATTATCATCGGTATTAAATTGAAGTAAATGCGCATTTACACTGGCTTCAACAATTTGTAGTACATATAAAATTACTCCAGTTAATAAGGACATATCTCTATTCTCTCTAAGTTGTTTTTGTGCAGTTTCAAGTGTTTCTATAGAAACTGATGTAGAACCATCATCTAAAGTAAACTCATCTTGCAAACCATTCTTCCTTAATTTGTATGCCCTTCTATAGCGTTTGTATTCGCTGTTATTTACTTGATAATAGTAAGTCGGTAAAGCTAAAGCACCCCAAACAATAGGAGCTTTCCAATATTTCTTATTATAAATTTGTCCCATACCGGGTAAAATTGCAGAATAAAAAGCAGCTTTGGAGGGCGATAAAGGATTGTAAATTCCTTTCGCTTTTTTAAGTTTTACATTCTTAATTTTGAGGTCAGTCGAATCTTTTTGCGCAAAAATATTCGCAGAAAAGAATGCGATACAAATAATAAATATAGCTTTTCTAAAAAACACTTATTTTAATAAGTTTTTTATACGGTTAAAATCTTCTTCTGAATGAAAAGGAATTGAAATTTTTCCTTTACCATTATTGCTAACACTAATGTCTATTTTGTGACCAAAATATTCACTAATATCTGTTATACTCTTTTTTATATAAACAGGAATTGGTTTCTTTTTAGGTTTTGCAATGGTAACAGATTTTAAGCTTTTAACGATATCTTCTGTTTGTCTCACAGATAATTTTTCTCGTAAAATTTTTTCGTAAATAGCTAATTGGTCTTCTGTGTTTTCAATATTAATCATGGCTCTTCCATGGCCCATAGAAATAAAACCATCTCTCATTCCTGTTTGTAAAATAGGGTCTAATTTTAATAAACGCAAATAATTCGTTACAGTAGAACGTTTTTTACCAACTCTTGTGCTTAATTCTTCTTGTGTTAATTGAATTTCGTCAATTAAGCGTTGATAAGAAAGTGCTACTTCAATTGGATCTAAATTTTTACGCTGAATATTTTCAACCAAAGCCATTTCTAGCATTTCTTGGTCGTTAGCAAGCCTTATATATGCAGGAATTGTTTTACTTCCTATTAATTTTGATGCTCTAAATCTTCGTTCTCCAGAAACTAATTGAAATTTATTTCCTTCTAATTTTCTTACTGTAATTGGCTGAATTACACCTAATTCTTTAATAGAATTCGCTAGTTCCTTAAGAGATTCTTTATCGAAGTAAGTTCTTGGTTGAAAGGGATTTACATCAATTAAACCAAGTTCAATTTCGATAATACTACCTACAACTTTATCTGCATTTTTATCTGATGCAGAATTGATATTTGGTGTTTCTTGTAATAAGGCAGATAATCCTCTTCCTAAAGCTTGTTTCTTGGTTGCTTTTGCCATTTACGAATGCTTTTTTATTAATTCCTGGGCTAAATTTAGGTAATTTACAGCACCTTTGCTAGTGGCGTCATAAGCAATAATGCTTTCTCCATAACTTGGCGCTTCACCTAAACGTGTATTTCTTCTTATAATTGTGTCAAAAACCATGCTAGAAAAATGTTTCCTAACCTCATCTACAACTTGATTTGATAAACGCAAACGCGAATCAAACATCGTTAATAGTAAGCCTTCAATATCTAAATCTGCATTATGAATGTTTTGTATACTTTTTATAGTGTTTAATAATTTCCCCAAACCTTCTAGGGCAAAGTATTCACATTGAATAGGAATAATTACAGAGTCTGCAGCGACTAGAGAATTTAATGTAATTAAACCTAAAGAAGGAGCACAATCTATTAAAATGTAATCATAGTCGTTTTTAATGTCAACCAACGATTTTTTTAACATGTATTCTCTTTCTCGCTTGTCTACCAACTCAATCTCTATGGCAACCAAATCTATATGAGCAGGAATAATATCTACATTAGGGGAAGTTGTTTTTACAATAGTTTCTTTTGCAGAAATTGTATGCTCTAAAACTTGATAGGTGCCAAATTTTACTGAATCTACATCAATACCTAATCCAGAAGATGCATTTGCTTGAGGGTCAGCGTCAATTAGTAGTACTTTTTTTTCTAAAACGCCTAAAGAAGCGGCTAAATTTATAGTTGTTGTAGTTTTACCTACACCACCTTTTTGATTTGCTATTGCTATTATTTTTCCCATTAAAAAATGTGCTTTTTTCAATCGTAAAATTACAATTTATTCTCTTTTATAAAAGTTAAATATGTTAACAAAAAAAAATAATTATTTAATGTACTGATATATAGGTTTTTGATTTTACTTTTTACGTTTTTATTTTATAGAATTATTGTCTTTTCTAATGAAGTTTAAGTTGTGGTTTATAATGTTTTTTTAGGTGTATTATTAAGAATCTCTATTAAGAACTTCCAAAATTTTTGAGTTGATGAAATTTGAGCTCTTTCATCAGGAGAATGTGCTCCTTTAATATTTGGACCAAAAGAAACCATATCTATTTTTGGATAATTCTGTCCTAAAATTCCGCATTCTAAGCCTGCATGACAAGCTGCAACATTTGGATTCTCATTAAATAGATCTTTGTAAATAGTGGTAACTGTTTTTAAAATTTCTGAATTTATGTTTGGTAACCAACCAGGATAAGTACCCGAAAAATCAACTTCAAAACCAGCCAATTCAAAACCAGCTCTTAAAGAGTTTGCTAAATCCCATTTATTCGTTTCGGAGGAAGAACGTGTTAAACACCCAATTTTAATAGCTCCGTCTTTTACAATTATTCGTGCAATGTTATTAGATGTTTCTACCAAACCATCAACATCAGGGCTCATTCTATAGACTCCATTTAAACTAGCGCAAACGGCTCTAGTAAATCCTTCTTGAACACCTAATTCCATTACTTTTTTAGTTAATGTAATTTCTTGTATTTCAATGGATAAGTTCTTTTCTAGTGTTGAAAACTCATCTTTTATATTCTTAATAAGTTGCTCCGTTTCAAACAAAAATGGTTCTTTAGAAATTTTGTCTACAACCACAGTAGCAAAACTTTCTCTAGGAATTGCATTTCGTAAACTTCCACCATTAATTTCAGAAATCCGTAAACCAAAATTTGCAAAACCATCAAACAAAATACGATTCATAATCTTGTTAGCATTTCCAAGACCTTTAATAATATCCATTCCTGAATGGCCTCCATTTAACCCTTTTACAGTAATTGAAAAAGCTGTTGTGTTTTCTGGGATATCTTCTTCTGCATAAATTCTCGTTGCAGTAACATCAACACCACCGGCACATCCTATTCCAATTTCATCATCTTCTTCTGTATCTAAATTCAGCAAGATTTCTCCTTCTAAAACACCTCCTTCTAAACCCATTGCTCCAGTCATTCCGGTTTCTTCATCAATGGTAAACAAAGCTTCAATGGTTGGGTGAGAAATTTCTATTGATGACAAAATCGCCATAATTGCAGCAACTCCCAAACCATTATCTGCACCCAAAGTTGTGCCTTTTGCTTTTACCCAATCACCATCAACAAACATCTTAATTCCTTCTTTGTCAAAATCAAAAACAGTATCTGAGTTTTTTTGATGCACCATGTCTATATGACCTTGCATTACAACCGTTTTCCTGTTTTCCATTCCAAGAGTTGCAGGCTTTTTAATGATAACATTTCCTACATTATCGACAAAAGTTTCAAGATTTAAGTTATTACCAAAATCAACCATGAATTGGATGACTCTTTCTTCTTTTTTTGAAGGGCGAGGAACAGCATTTAAATCTGCAAAATGATTCCAAACTGACTTTGGCTCTTGATTTCTTATATCTTGATTCATGATGAAATAGCTTAAAATTTATGCCTCAAAAGTACAGTTTTTATAGACCAAAAAAAAGCCTTCTTTCAAAAGAAGGCTTTTTAAATTTTGATGAATGATTAATTGATTTCTATAATAATATCATTAATGTTTTTACGTACTTTTTTCAAGTCTTTCATATAATCATCTTGTGCTCTAAATCCAACAGGTAAAACCAAAATAGAAGTTAAATTATGTTTTTCTAGATTTAAAACTTCATTGTATTTTTCTGAAATAAAACCTTCCATAGGGCAAGAGTCTATTTTTTCTATAGCACAAACGGTCAATAAATTCCCTAAAGCAATGTAAGCTTGGTTTTTATTCCAAAGAAATAATTCTTCTTGTGTTTTTTTATCAATTTCAGCAGTTAAAAACTCTTTAAAAGGATTGATAATTGGATCTGGAGAGTTTCTAATTTCTTTAACTAATGTAAAATACTTTTTAACTTCTTCTGTAGTGTATTTTTTTGGAATACAAATAACTAAAAGATGAGAAGCATCTACTACTTGAGATTGGTTCCAAGAATGTGCAACCAGTTCTTTTTGGATAGTCTTATTATTGATAATCACTAAATTTAAGGGCTGCAAGCCGTATGAGGTTGCTGTTAAATTAAAAGCGTCTTTTAAGGTGTTTATTTGCTCTTTTGTAAGTGATTTCTTGTCGTCAAATTTCTTTACAGCATAACGCCATTTTAAACTTTCTATTGAATTCATTTTTTTGTTTTGTACTGCAAAAATACTTTAATAATTAAAACTATTTTTTCTGATTCTATTAGTAAAATTTATAAGGGAATAAATTTTTTTGTAAATTGAAACAAAAAATGATGAAAGAAGAATTTTTGTACTATATCTGGCAGTATAAACTATTTTCTAAAAAAGGTTTATGTACAACTGAAAATCAAGAAATAACGATTGTAAAGTCCGGAATTCAGAATTTAAATTCGGGACCTGATTTTTTAAACTCTCGATTAAAGATTGATGCTCAGCTTTGGGCTGGTAATGTTGAGATGCATGTAAAATCTTCAGATTGGTATATACATAAACATGAAGAAGACACCAATTTTGATAGTGTAATTTTACATATTGTTTGGGAACATGATGCTGTTATTTTTATGAGAGATAATAAACCTTTGCCAACTTTAGAGTTAAAGAATTTTGTAGATGAAAAGTTGTTGTTAAATTATAAAAGTTTAATTTTTAGTCAACAAAGTTGGATTCTATGTGAAAATAAAATTAAAAATGTAGATAAATTTTTAATTGATAATTGGTTGGAGCGTTTGTATTTTGAACGCTTAGAACAAAAATCAACTTTTATTAAAGAATTATTGCAACAAACAAATTATGATTTTGAAGCAGTTTTATTTCAATTAATTGCTAAAAATTTTGGATTAAAGGTCAATGGAGATTCTTTTTTACAGCTTGCGAAATCTATTGATTTTTCGATACTTAGAAAAGTTAGTTTTGATGAACAAAAATTAACCGCTTTGTTTTTTGGACAAGCAGGTTTTTTAGAAAAAGAAGTGGAAGAGAGTTATCATCGGCAATTAAAAAAAGAATATGAATATTTAAAGCATAAATATAATCTTAAACCCATTGCTCATGGTCAGTTTCAGTTTTTTAGAATGCGTCCTCATAATTTTCCAACGATAAGAATTACACAATTGGCATCTTTGTTCTTTACACATCAAAATTTATTTTCAAAATTGATGGGCATCACAAAAAAAGAAGAGTTTTATACATTGTTTTCATTTGCAATTCAAGAGTTTTGGAAAACGCATTTTACATTTGAAAGCGTGTCAAAAAAATCACTTAAAAAATTATCTAAAGGATTTATAGATTTGCTCTTAATTAATACTATTATTCCTTTAAAATTTATGTTTTTAAAGAGTAGAGGAGAGACTGATGAAGATGGAATTATGCAATTAATCCGGCAAATTTCGTCAGAAAAAAATAGTATTATTTCTAATTTTTCTGATTTAAACATTGTAGCAAAAACAGCTTTAGAAAGTCAAGCTTTATTAGAACTTAAAAATTTCTATTGCACAAATAAACGTTGTTTACAATGTGCAATAGGTAATGATTTGTTGAAAAATTAAATTTTATTTTGGATCTAAAATTTCTTTAATTTTTGCTAGGCAATCTCTGTAGTGATATTTTGTAATTCTGTTTATGCGCCTATTTTTAGCAATCGTTAATTGAAAATTCATAATATCTAATTCACCTCTAATGATAGAATTAATATCGGAATTTTTAGTATTTTTATTTTTAAGTAGTGTCGCTAATTTATCGATAAAAGACTTTTGTAGATTACGTCTAAAAACGTCTACATTTCTTGTGTAATTTGCTTCATAAAAAAGACCGGTCCTTAAGTCTCTAATCATGTCAGAAAGAGCGTAAAAATTTTCTTGAATCACTTCTGCATCAATCATTCTCTTTAACTTATCGATATTTAGCAGTGTATTCAGTTGTCTATTTTGCAAACGCAATATTAAATCGGTATACCCAACTTCTTTATAGTTAGCTAAAATACTTTTATCTAATAACCAAGTTGGAGTTTCAAATGCATTTTTTTGTAACCAAGTTAAAGATTCTTTTTGCTTTTTTTTAGAGACAGGGATATAAATATTTCCTGTTTGATTAGGTTTTTTATTATACTCATATACACCTCCAATATTTCCTGTTACATGACCTACATATCTGCTCCAAACACTTAAAAGTTCTCCATACAACTCTGATAAATCTTCGTAGTTATTTGTTTGATCGGAAGTCCAGTTTTGTAAATTTTTAGCAACAATTTTTAGGTTTTTTATTCCGTAGGTAGAAGCTTTTATTTGATCGTTTCCGATACCTTCCGTTTGAGAGGAAGGATCAAAACGTTTACTACCAAATCTATATATTGGGTCATCAGCTTTGGCATGAATCCATTTATCTAGAGTTTTAATTTCCTGTTTAGAAGATTTTATATTCGGAATTTTTCGATATCCCCAATTAATGGAATAATGATCATATGGACCTAATTGTCTTATAAATCTAATGTTTTCATCACCTGGTTGCGCAATATAATTAAATCTTGCATAGTCCATAATGGTTGCTGCAATTCCGAATTTCTGGGTAAATTTTCCAGAGCGTAAAGAATCTACGGGATACGCATAACTTGCAGCCATGTTGTGAGGTAAACCTAATGCATGA
This sequence comes from uncultured Acidimicrobiia bacterium, assembly GCA_964195455.1. Taxonomy (GTDB): domain Bacteria; phylum Bacteroidota; class Bacteroidia; order Flavobacteriales; family Flavobacteriaceae; genus Polaribacter. The sequence goes on along the minus strand of CAXMOR010000050.1, from coordinate 39,748 downwards.
CCAACTTCGTGAGAAATTACCATTCGCATCATTTCTCCAATTTCCTCTGCAGGAGTTTCTAGAGTTCTTGCCGATGGATTTGCAGCGCCAGTTTCTAATAAATACCTGTTTCTATAAGAGCGTAAATGATTATGATACCAAATAATATCACTCTCAATTATTTCTCCTGTTCTCGGGTCAGAAACACTTGGACCTGTTGCATTTCTGGTTGTGCTTGCAACGTATCTAATAGATGAATACCGAATATCTTCCATACTAAATTCGGGGTCTTCCTCTTTTGTGGGTGGGTATTTTGCTATAATGGCATTCTTAAAACCAGCTGTTTCAAAAACTTTTTGCCAATCATCTACACCTTGTTTGATGTATTTTTTTAGCTTATTTGGAGTTGCAGGGTCTAAATAATATATAATAGGTTTTTTAGGTTCAACCAATTCTCCACGATTATATGCATTGATGTCCTTGGGTTCTAATCGCCATCGTTTAATATACCTTTTGTTATCTGCTTTTAAAGCCTCAGAACCATAATCTACATTTCCAATAGAAAAATAACCAACTCTTTTGTCGTAAATTCGAGGCATCATTTTATTTTCAGGTAATAAAATCATAGATTGATTTATGCGTAAAGTAATTGTATTTGTTTTTGTATTACTTGGCGGTGCATCTGCGTCAAACGTAAAATCTTGAATTACTTCTATATTCTTTGGGTAACTTTTTATATTATTGATAAAACTTCTAGTTGCATCTAATTTTTTTACTTTATAACGTTTTCTATATTTTGAAGGGAGCGCTGTAATCGCTTTTACATCAGTAGAAAATAATTTTGTGACATCCACTAAAATTGCGGTAGAATCTATGTTTTGAGTTTTAATATTAAAAGCATAAATAATGGGTTCTAAGTTGTTTGCGATGACTGATTTGTAAATAGGTAAAGAATCATTCGCAACCGCATTGTATGATTTTACTTTTAATAGCACTTTGTTTTTAAATTGTTCCCAAACAATAACTTGAGTATTGATTTTTGAGCCTGCATTTACGTATCCACCTCCTAAGCCCGCAGGAAGTTCTTTGATTCTTGTGACTAATAACATTTCTTTCCCTAAAAATGATTTAGGAATCTCATATATAAATTTATCGGAAGTTTCGTGAACTATAAAAAGTCCTTCGTCACTTTTTGTTTTAGATGTTACAAAATCTGAATATTTTGGAATTTTATTTTTTTCAGAAAGTGGTGCTGTTTGTTCTGTGTTTTTGTCTTTTGATTTTTTTCTTTGAGCATTTATTAAAGAAGGAAATACAACAGTTAAAATCAATAAAAAGTGTAGTATTATTTTTTTCATTTTAAGGAATTTATTTTTGACTTCTAAAATAAGAAAAAGGAATACTATTAAGCTTATGGATTGTGTTAAAAAATAAAAGCTCAAATAATTTGTTTGAGCTTTTTATATTTTAATAAAAAAGATGTATTAATATAAACTCTTAAATTTAGTAGGGTTTTCTTCATGCATAATTTCATAAACTTTTTCAAATACATCTTCAACTGATGGTTTAGAAAAATAGTCTCCATCTGTACCGTAAGCTGTTCTATGCTCCTTAGCTGTTAAAGTTGAGGGTTTGCTATCTAAATATTGATAGCCATTTTGATTATCTAAAATTTCTTGTAAAATATATGCAGAAGCTCCTCCGGGAACATCTTCATCAATAATTAATAATTTGTTGGTCTTTATCAAACTTTTTACACAATCGTGGTTTAAATCAAAAGGCAATAAACTTTGTGCATCAATAATTTCAATATCAATACCAACCTGATTTAAATCTTTCGCAGCTTCCTGTACAATTCGTAAAGTAGAACCATAAGAAACAATAGTTATATCAGTTCCTTCTTTTACGGTTTCTACAACTCCAATAGCAGTTTTAAAATCACCTAAATTTACAGGTAATTCTTCTTTTAGACGATAACCATTTAAGCATTCTATGACCAAAGCAGGGTCGTCACCTTCTAATAACGTATTATAAAAACCAGCAGCTTTCGTCATATTTCTAGGTACTAAAACATGAATTCCTCTTAAGTTATTTATGATGCCACCCATAGGTGAACCTGCATGCCAAATTCCTTCTAATCTATGCCCTCTAGTTCTTATGATTAAAGGGGCTTTTTGTTTGCCGAAAGTTCTATAGCGTAAAGTGGCTAGATCATCACTCATTATTTGAAGTGCATACAATAAATAGTCTAAATATTGAATTTCTGCAATAGGTCTTAACCCTCTCATTGCGAGCCCTATTCCTTGACCAATAATTGTAGCTTCTCTAATACCGGTGTCAGAAACTCTGATTTCTCCATACTTTTCTTGAAGCCCTTCTAAGCCTTGATTTACGTCACCAATAAATCCAGCATCTTCACCAAAAATTACAACATCATCATGTTTTTTTAGAATAGCATCAAAATTATCTCTCATAACAATTCTAGCATCTACTAAGTTTTTATCTTGAGAATATATTGGTTTTTTTTCTTCAATATTCGAAGCACCAAAATCAGTTTCACTAGTTAAATGTGCAGAGTATTTTTGATGAGCATCTTCAAAAGAGGATTTTATGAAATTTTGTAATACAATTTTCTCTGCAAAATGTTCATCTTTTAAATAGCGTAAACATTTTCTTAAAGTTGATAAAATATCTTTTCTTGTAGGTTCTAAAATAGTTAATAAATCTTTTTTATATTTTTCTATAAAAGAGCCGTTTTTACTTTTATTTGACGCGTTTTCTAATATTTCAGCAGCATGAGAAAGTTCTGCTTTTATGTCACTTTGATAAGCATTCCATGCATTTCTTTTTGCGCTTGTAACTTCTTTTTTTGCTTCTTTTTCAATTATAATTAATTCTTCTTCAGAATCTACAAATCTTAAAATATCACCATTTTCTGTTTCCAATTCAAATTCTAAAATCCATTTTCGCATTTTTGTAATACAATCATGCTCTATTTCCCATTGTAATCTTTCTTTGCTTTTATATCGTTCATGAGAACCAGATGTAGAATGCCCCTGTGGTTGTGTTAATTCTTTTACATGAATTAGAACAGGAACATGTTCTTCTCTTGCAATTTTTGCTGCCTTTTGGTATGTATCAACTAGTTGAACATAATCCCAACCGCTGAGCACAAAGATCTCATAACCGTCTTTTTCATTTTCTCTTTGAAAACCTTTCAAAATTTCAGAAATACTTTCTTTTGTAGTTTGGTGTTTAGCGTGCACAGAAATACCATATTCATCATCCCAAACACTCATTACCATGGGTACTTGTAAAACACCTGCAGCATTTATAGTTTCAAAAAACAAGCCTTCACTGGTGCTTGCATTTCCAATTGTACCCCAAGCAACTTCATTTCCATGAATAGAAAAATTAGTTTTGTGCTGTACACTTTTTTCGTTTCTATAAATTTTTGAGGCTTGTGCTAAACCCAATAAACGTGGCATTTGGCCAGCAGTAGGGGAGATGTCTGAGCTAGAATTGTATTGCTTAGTTAAGTTTTTCCAACTTCCATTTTCATGTAAACTATGGGTTGTAAAATGACCTCCCATTTGTCTTCCTGCAGACATTGGATCTGCTTTAATATCAGGATGGGCATATAACCCTGCAAAAAATTGTTGAGCAGTTAATTTACCTATAGCCATCATAAAAGTTTGATCTCTATAGTAACCAGATCGAAAATCACCAAGTTTAAAAGCTTTGGCCATTGCTAGCTGTGGAACTTCTTTGCCATCGCCAAAGATTCCAAATTTAGCTTTACCAGTTAACACTTCTCTTCTACCCAATAAACTGCACTCTCTGCTAATCTTAGCAATTCTGTAATCATTTAAAACTTCTGTTTTAAAATCTTCAAAAGAAAGTTTTTGTTTATTTTGTATTTGTGTTTCTTGCAGCATTTTCATCGATTTTTAACGTAGTGCAAATGTAGTTTTTTTAGTTGATATTTAAAAATTTAATAATATTTTACGAATATGACAAATAAGTTATATTTTAAACACATTTTAATAAATATAGTTCAATATAATGAAGGTATCATTTTCACAATATCTTTTTTTGTTTAAACTTAGCTTTTTTTAGAAAAGTATATTTTATTGTTCTACTTGTATTTAATAGCCGTTGTTTATGTGTTTTATTGGATTAAATAGGATGATTTGGGACAAGAATTGACCCTTTTAATAAGGTCGGAATACGTATTCCTGAATTGGTTTTAATGTGAGTTATTTAAGATGTAAGCGCATAGAATTAAAGAAAATGAAAAAGAGTTTTTTTTATGAATATTATAACAACCCTCTTCTAAAAAAATTGTAAATAGAATTTACATCAGCAGTTAATGTAAATCTAATTTTTTGACCATATCTTTTTTGAGATATTTCCCATCCATTATTTGAGTATAAAGGAAAATATATTTCTAATATATTGTGAACAAAGTTTAATCGAATTCCGTTATTGTATCCAAAATAAATAGGATTTTTTTTGTTTTTTAGAAAAGCAACATCATTGTAAAATTCTACCCATCTCCATAAGCCAAAACTAGAATTAAAGGCGAACATATATTGATTTGCAAATCTTGTAGGTAATACAGATTTGAATCCGCCTTCAGCAATGATGAACTGTTGACTAAAGAAACCCGTGTCTTCTGATCTTCCAAAATAATTAAGTTGAAATAAATAATCATTAGCTCTGTCTAATCCAAAACTAAAATAATTTCCTTCAGTTTTATTGCTTAAAAAAGCACCAGCAAAAAATCTAAAATCTAATTGTGTGTCTGATGTAGATAAAGATCTAAACCTTAAGTCAACCGCAGCTTTAGAGAATTTTTCAGCAACTTCTAAACTAAAATTATACCTGAATTCTTTTATAATATCAGGATTTACGTAATTGTAACTTGCACTAAAAACATTATAATTATCTTGATCTGTTCTAATATCTGTAGCGGCTATTTCTTTATCAATATGAACTAATTTTGCTGTTATATACTCTGCCGTTGCATCTCTTAAAGATTTTCTTTTAAAAATAATATTTACAAAAGGTACAAGAGATGCATAAGATAAGTTTGGTGCATAATCTAACGTTTGCCCAAATACCCCATACATAACTTTATAAATTTTAGTTTTCTCTAAATATTGATTATATAACACAGAAAATTGGCCAATTACAGAGTTACTTTTGGTTGCATAAGAAGGTGCAAGTTTAAACTCAAGATTTCTTTTTATTAAAGGTTTGTTGTGAAGCTTAACTCCTAATATAAGACCATTATAAAAGTTATAACTAATTTCTGGTTGATAGAATAGTTGACTATAATATGGGTTTTGTATGTCTTTTACTAAGGTGAATTTTAAAGGTTTATTGAAAATTTTATTTTCTAAACTTTCCGAATTATCTAAAGTATTTAACTCTGGATAAATATTTTCATAATTTAAAGAAACTCGATTAAAATCTTGCTTAGGTATTGTAAAGGTTTTAGAAGTTTCAATATTTGTAAACCATTTTTTATATTTAATTTCTTTGTCTTTTAAACCATATAGTAAAACAGGAGTGGTAATATTTCTTTTATTTTTAATTGTTACCTCTAAGCTATCTTCTTTTAGGGTTACATTATCAATTGTATAATCTATTTTCTTGTTTGTTTTAATATAATCGTTAAAAAACCAATCGATTTCTTTATCAGTTTTTGCTGTGATAATTTTTTGAAACTCTGAACTAGATATTATTTTTGTTTGATTTTTTTGGTAAAATTCTTTAATGCTACTGTTTAAAATACTATCACCTAAAAATCCTTTTAAGTACCTGAAACCTAATCCAGCTTTATATTTATTGGCAATTTTTCTGTTAAAATTTGATAAAGAATCGGCAGATGTTACGAGTGCTTGATCTAAAAATTTTCTTGATATAAATTGATAAACTAAAGGATATTTATCATTAAAATTTTGTTTAGAAATATAAAATTTTTTTAAAAACCATTTATCAGACAAATTACCTAATAATTTTGTGTTAGGATAAAATTCCTCAATATACTCTAGCATTAAATAGTTTTGTAACCCATCTAAAAACCAATAATCTTTTCTTTTATTTAAGAGTAATGTATTTTCTATATATTTTTTAGTTAATGCTTTAAACATGGTAACATCCCATTTAAAAGTATCCGAAAAAGGATGTAAAAAACTTGGCAACTGACTTAAGCCATAAACGGGGTTTTTGCTTTGCGTAATTTTATCTATATAAATTTCTTTGTGAGGATATTTTCCTAAATATTTTTCAATAAAAAGTAATTCTCTATTTAAAATATCGGTGGTTGCTTTATAACCAATATCACCATCAAATACATCAGTGTAAACCGTAGTTTTTTTAGTCTTAAAAGTTTTTAGCTGCTTGTTTTTATTGATTCCTAAAATGATATCAGTTTTATTTTTTCCAACTAAATAGTAATTAGTAACATTTTCTTTTTCTGTTTTGTATTGGTATAAATTACTTTCTAAAACATATTCTTTTGGTATGTTAATTTCAATGGTAAAATCTGTTCCGATTTCATATAAATCATCAATATTTAAATTACTCATTAATTGCCATCCATTATTATAAACTGCTGGGGTTATATACCAAAAACGTAAGTGGTAACCCTCTTTGGTTTTTCCATAATTAGTGAATTTTGCATTAGGTATTTTTATAATATAAGTAATTGATATTTTAACACTATCATTGGGTTTTAAGGGTTTTTTTAGAGGAATTTTTAAAATGTCTGCTTTATCTTTAACTTCTGTAAAATCACTATTTTCATAGTTTATAGAAAGGTTTTTTATAGTCGTTTTTCCTAAATCTTTTTTCGTAGAAAAGTATAAGTTCTTCTTAAAATCTTTAATAAACCTTTTTGATAAAGGTGTTTTTCTATCTCTAAAACTATTAGCCCAATTATGAAGATAAATGTTCGTTAAAGTTGAATCTGATGTATTGTAGAAAATAATTTCTTGTTGAATTAAAAATTCATCTCTATCTGTATTTAAAGTTGATTTTATAGCAATAGAATTCTGCTGTGAATAAGAAAATACAGATATAAAAAAATAAAAAATAATTATGCTTACCGATTTTTTCAAATTATAATGCTACAAATTTTAAGAGTTTGTAAGTATCAGTGATTAAGTAATAAATTCCTTTTGAAAACTGATTTGTATTTGATTTTCTATGACAAAATCATAATTTAATCGGCTAGAAAATAGTTTTTTAAAATTAGGTCTTTCAAACTTATTATTTGAACAAACTAAAAAAAAAGAATTAAATTTCTCAAAAAAAAACATGTTAGAAGTTTGGTTTTAATTTGTATTTACTATAAAATTTGTTAAAATGTTCAACAGCTTCATCTGCGGTGTCGACCAGTCTAAAAAGGTTTAAATCCTCTTTGCTAATATTTCCTTCTTCAATAAGTGTGTTTTTGATCCATTCAATAATTCCTCCCCAAAATTTTGTTCCTACTAAAACAATAGGAAAACGGCCAATTTTTTTTGTTTGAATTAATGTGATTGCTTCAAAAAGCTCATCCATTGTTCCGAAGCCTCCTGGCATTACAACAAAACCTTGAGAGTACTTTACGAACATTACTTTACGAACAAAAAAGTAATCGAAATCTAAACTTTTTCCTGAATCAATCCACGGGTTATCATGCTGTTCAAAAGGCAATTCAATGTTTAGACCTACAGACAGACCCTTACCTCTTCGTGCCCCTTTGTTACCAGCTTCCATAATTCCAGGTCCACCACCGGTAATTACACCAAAACCATTTTGGGTTAATTTAAAACCAACTTCTTCTGCTAATTTATAATATGGATGATCTGGTTTTGTTCTTGCAGAGCCGAAAATAGAAACACAAGGCCCAATTTTACTTAATTTTTCATAACCTTCTACAAACTCAGCCATTATTTTAAAAATAGCCCAAGAATCGTTTGTTTTTACTTCATTCCAGGTTTTTTGTTGTAATTTTTCTCTTATTTTTCTATCATCATTTGTCATAATCAGTATGTTTTTAAGTTCAATTTTTATATCATAAAAAAGAGGAGCCTGCTAAAATAGTTCTTTTTTAAGAAATTGAGCAGTATAACTATTTTTATGTTTTGCAACCTGCTCTGGAGTTCCGGTACACAGAATTGTACCACCATTTTTCCCTCCTTCTAAACCAACATCAATAACATAATCTGCCAATTTTACAACATCTAAATTGTGTTCGATAATTAGTACAGTATTTCCTTTATTTGCCAGTTTATTTAGCACTTCCATTAATACTCTAATATCTTCAAAATGAAGACCTGTAGTAGGTTCGTCTAAAATATAAAATGTATTTCCAGTATCTCTTTTAGATAATTCTGATGCTAATTTTATTCTTTGAGCCTCACCTCCAGATAGCGTTGTAGATTGTTGACCTAGAGTGATATATCCTAACCCAACATCTTTAATGGTTTTTACTTTTCTATGAATTTTAGGTATATTTTCAAAGAAGTCTGTCGCCTCTTCAATAGTCATATTTAATACATCAGAAATAGATTTTCCTTTGTATCGAATTTCTAAAGTTTCCCTGTTAAAACGTTTTCCTTGGCAAGTTTCACACTCTACCTGCACATCTGGTAAAAAGTTCATTTCTATAACTCTGACGCCTCCTCCTTGGCAAGTTTCACATCTTCCACCTTTTACATTAAAAGAGAACCTTCCAGGTTTATAGCCGCGAATTGCAGCTTCTGGAGTTTTTGCAAATAAACTTCGAACTTCACTAAAAGTTCCTGTATACGTCGCAGGGTTTGATCTCGGAGTTCTACCAATTGGAGATTGATCTATGTCAATAACTTTATCGACATGTTCTAAGCCTTCAATCTTCTTATAAGGCATCGGTTTCTTTACACCTCTATAGATATGAGCATTTAAAATAGGGTATAAGGTTTCATTTATTAAGGTAGATTTTCCACTTCCAGAAACACCTGTAACACAAATCATTTTTCCTAAAGGAAATTCTACAGAAACATTTTTTAAATTGTTACCAGTTGCACCTTTTAGTTTAATGGATTTTCCATTTCCTTCTCTACGTTTTTGAGGAACAGCAATTACTTTTCTTCCAGTTAAATAATCTGCAGTTAGTGTGTTGTGTTTTTTTAAATCTTCATAAGTTCCTTGGCTAACAATTTCTCCTCCATGTCTTCCAGCTCCAGGACCAATATCAAATACAAAATCGGCATGTTCAATCATGTCTTTGTCATGTTCTACAACCAGAACAGAATTACCAATATCACGCAGTTTTATTAAAGAATCAATCAGTTTTTGATTATCACGTTGATGTAATCCAATACTTGGTTCGTCTAGGATATAGAGAACTCCAACTAATTGCGATCCAATTTGGGTCGCTAAACGTATTCTTTGAGCTTCTCCACCAGAAAGTGATTTTGAAGTTCTATCTAATGTTAAATAATCTAAACCAACATCTAATAAAAATTGAATTCTCGTTCTTATTTCTTTTAGTATTTCTGATGCAATTGCCAGTTGTTTCTTAGATAAGTCTTTCTCTATATTTGCAAACCAAGAAGCTAATTCTGTTATGTCCATTTGTGCTAAATCACTGATGTTCTTATCTGTAATTTTAAAATGAAGTGCTTCTTTTTTTAATCTTTTTCCTTGACAAGTAGAACAAAAAACTTCGTCCATAAAGCCTTTTGCCCAGCGCTTTATAGAGGTGCTTTCTGCATTTTTATATTGATTGTTAATGAAAGCAATAATACCTTCAAAATCAATTTTGTAATTTCTAGTAACTCCAACGGTTTTAGATTCAATTTCAAAAGATTCATTTCCACCATTTAAAATAATTTCTAATGCTTCTTTAGGAATGTCTTTTATAGCGTCTGTTAATTTAAATTTATAACGTTCTGCAATATTCTGAATTTGTTTAAAGATCCAGCTGCTTTTTTGTTCACCTAAAGGAATAATTCCTCCGTTTTGTATAGAAATAGAAGAGTCAGGAATTACTTTTTTAAGGTTGATTTCATTTGTAATTCCTAATCCATTACAAGTATTACATGCACCTTTTGGCGAATTGAAAGAAAAGGTGTTTGGCTCAGGGCTTGGGTATGCAATTCCTGTTGTTGGACACATTAATTCTCTACTAAAATAACGTGGATTATTATCATCAATATCAATAACCATCATGATATTGTCACCAGAATACAAGGCTGTTTTTATTGTTTCTTCTAATCGTTTTTCTGCAGATTCAGTTATTAAAAGTCGATCTATAACGACTTCAATATCGTGCATTTTATATCTGTCTAAACGCATTCCTTTTTCTATTTCTTTGATTTCTCCATCAACGCGAACTCGTAAAAATCCTTGTTTAGAAATCTGTTCGAAAAGTTCACGATAATGCCCTTTTCTAGATTTGATCAAGGGCGCTAAAACAGCAATTTTTTTATCGGCAAAATCTTTTAAAATAAGGTGTCTGATTTGTTCGTCAGAATAACTCACCATTTTTTGTTCAGTATTGTAAGAGTATGCATCTGCAGCTCGTGCAAATAACAATCTTAAAAAATCGTAAATTTCTGTGATGGTACCAACGGTAGAACGTGGACTTTTATTCGTTGTTTTTTGTTCGATTGAAATTACTGGAGAGAGTCCATCAATTTTATCAACATCAGGTCTTTCTAGACCGCCTAAAAACTGACGTGCATAAGCAGAAAAAGTTTCTATATATCGTCTTTGTCCTTCAGCATAAATGGTGTCAAAAGCTAAAGAAGATTTTCCACTTCCGCTTAAACCAGTAATTACTACTAGTTTTTCACGAGGAATTTTCACATCAATATTTTTAAGGTTATGAACTCGTGCGCCATAAACTTCTATGTATTCTTGGTCTTTCAAAAAAAGTGTTTTTTGCAAAGAAGCAAAGTTAATCAATAGAAATTACTTTTGATTAAAAAGTGAGTAACAAATAAATAGTTTGTAGTATCTTGCAATTAAAAGATTTTTATAGATGAATTTTATACATGCTGTTCGTCATTTTTTTGAAAGATATGGTTTTGGAGTTTTTTCAAGATTTGCTGATAAGCTAGGTATGCGTGCGAAAAATGTGCGTATTTTCTTTATCTATGTTACTTTTTTTACTGTAGGTTTATCTTTTGCTTTTTATTTAACATTGGCATTTTTATTAAAGTTAAAAGATATGTTGTACACCAAAAGAAGTTCGGTTTTTGATTTGTAGTATATGAAAATATTAGATTCTAAAATACATAAAATACTAGTCTTGCTTGCGTCAATTATGACAATTGGTATAGTGGGTTATATGATGCTTTCTAATTACTCTTTTATAGATGCTTTGTACATGACAGTCATTACTGTAACGACTGTTGGTTTTGGTGAATTAACACCATTCTCTCCAGAAGAAAAAGTATTTACAATTTTTTTAATTTTAACAAGCATAACTGTTTTTGGTTATGCTGTTTCTACGTTCTCTGAATATATAGTGAGTGGGAGATTATTCGAACAATTTAAACACAGAAAAGTGGAAAAACAGATTGAAAATTTAAAAGGACACACCGTCGTTTGTGGTTTTGGAAGAAATGGAAAACAAGCAATTCTAAAATTAAATAATTATAATAAAAAATTGGTTGTTGTAGAAAGAGATAAAGAGATAATCTCTGAGTTGGATAATGAAGGTGTTTTATATATTCAAGGTGATGCCACTTTAGATGAAACGTTACTAAGAGCAGGCGTTAAAACTGCAGCGAATCTAATTACAGCATTGCCTTCTGATGCAGATAATTTATTTGTTGTTCTGACGGCAAATCAGTTAAATAAGAACTGCAAAATAATTAGCAGAGCTTCTAATGAATCTTCTTACAGCAAATTAAAAATTGCAGGCGCAAGTAATGTAATTATGCCCGATAAATTAGGGGGTGATCATATGGCGTCTTTAGTAGTAACACCAGATGTTATAGAGTTTGTGGATCAACTAACGATTGAAGGAGAAACTACCGCTAATCTAGAAGAAATCGCTGTAGACGATTTACCCTTAAAGTATATGAACAAGACTATCTTAGATTTAGATTTAAGAAGACAAACAGGGTGTACGGTTATTGGTTTTAGAAATCCAAACAAAGAATATATTATAAACCCAGAAGCAGGTTGTAAATTAATAGCAGATTCACATTTAATTGTTTTAGGAAGACCCGAGCAAATAATTAAGTTAAGAGAGTTATTTTAATATGAATAAAGTGGTAATTACGGGTAGTAACGGATTGTTAGGTCAGTCATTGTTGAACTTATTACTTCAAGAAAAAGATAAATATCAAGTTTTTGGTTTCTCAAGAGGAGAAAATAGAAGTGGTAGAGCAGATTTTTCTTATATTTCTATAGATATTACAGATGAAATAATTCTCAAAAAAAACATAAATCAAATCCAACCAAATTTTATAATTAACACAGCAGCGATGACGCAAGTTGATGCCTGTGAAAACAATAAGGAAGCTTGCGATTTGTTAAATATAACTGTTGTAAAATGGTTGTCAGAACTTTCTAGAGAACTGAATATTCATGTAATCCATATTTCTACAGATTTTATTTTTGATGGAATTAAAGGTAATTATAAAGAGACAGACGAGCCTAACCCCATAAGTTATTATGGATTGTCTAAGCTAATGTCAGAAGAAGTTTTAATAAGTTCAAAAATTGAGTTTACAATTTTAAGAACTATTCTGGTTTATGGAAAAGTGCTTGATATGAGTAGGTCTAACATTGTTCTTTGGGTAAATGAGATGCTAACCAAAGGAAAGGAAATTACAATTGTAGATGATCAATTTAGGGCTCCTACTTATGTTGAAGATTTAGCTTTGGCTTGTAAAATTTCGATGGATAAAAAAGCGAAAGGCATTTATCATATTTCATCCAATGAACTGTTAAGTGTTTTTGAAATTACACAACAAATTGCAGAAGTTTTTGAGTTGGACAAAACTTTAATTAAGCCAATCTCTACATCAGCTTTAAATCAAACCGCACCAAGACCTGTAAAAACAGGTTTCAATTTATCAAAAACAAATAAAGAGCTAGAATTTTATCCAAAGTCATTTAAAGAAGATTTAGAAAAATTCAAAGAAACCTTGTTATAAAATACTTTTAACGCTGAAAAGTTGTTAAAAGAGCATTTTTTTATCATATTGCGACTCATTAAATAAAAACTAATCAAAATACATTATGAATAAAAAACTTCTTTCGTTGTTCTTTTTAGCAACGCCTTTTTTAACATTTGCGCAAGAAAAGGGATTAGATCAAAAAATTGATGAAGCCTTTGGAAATGCAACGGGGTGGTTTGTAGATATTATATTTTATCAAATTCCTTTTACAGATACAGTTAGTATTTATTGGGTTTTATTCCCTTTAATTTTAGGAGCAACTTATTTTACATTTTATTTCAATTTTATCAATTTTAGAGGTTTTATAACTTCTATTAATATTGTTAGAGGTAAATATGACGATTTAGAAGGAAGAGAAGATCATAACGTAGAAATAGCAAAATCTAAATTTACAGACGAAGAAGATAATCCGGATACAATAAGAATTGAAGGTCATGATGGTGAGGTTTCTCACTTTCAAGCATTAACGGCAGCATTGTCTGCAACCGTAGGTTTAGGTAATATTGCAGGTGTTGCAATTGCCGTTTCTATTGGTGGTGCAGGTGCTACTTTCTGGATGATTGTTGCTGGTTTCTTGGGGATGGCTTCAAAATTTGTAGAATGTACGTTGGGTGTAAAGTACAGGGACATTGAAGCTGACGGAACTGTTTATGGAGGTCCAATGTACTATTTAACGAAAGGATTGAAGAATAAAACGTTAGGAAAAATATTAGCTGCTTTATTTGCAGTTTTTGTAATTGGAGGTTCTTTTGGGGGTGGAAACATGTTCCAAGTAAATCAAGCATTCCAATTAGTTGAGAATATTACAACCCCAGTTGGAGGGGTTTCTTTTTTACACGGTAAAGGATGGTTATTTGGTCTAGTAATGGCTATTTTAGTAGGTATCGTGATTATTGGTGGAATCAAGAAAATAGCAAAAGTAACTGATAAAATTGTTCCTTTTATGGTGGCAATTTATGTAGCAGCTTCACTTTTTGTGATTTTTTCAAATTATGATATGATAGGGGATGCATTCTCTCAAATATTTAATGGTGCATTTAGTCCAGAAGGAATTGCTGGTGGTGCAGTTGGAGTTTTAGTTCAAGGATTTAGAAGAGCAGCGTTCTCAAACGAAGCTGGTATTGGTTCTGCATCTATAGCACATGCAGCTGTAAAAACTAAATATGCAGCGAGTGAAGGTATGGTTGCTTTATTAGAACCATTTATAGACACTGTTGTGGTATGTACAATGACTGCTTTAGTTTTAATTATAACGGGTAATGTTAATGCGGAAAATGCTTCATTAAATGATGCACAAGCAATTTTATTAACTTCTGGGGCATTTGAATCTGCAATTTCTTGGTTTCCTTACGTGTTAACAGTTGCAGTTGTTTTATTCGCTTTTAGTTCTATGATTTCTTGGTCTTACTATGGTTTTCAAGGTTGGGTGTATTTATTCGGTAGATCTAAAAAAATGGAATATACGTATAAGGTAATTTTCTGTGTATTCGTCGTAATCGGTGCTGCAGCAAGTTTAGGTTCTGTTATTGGTTTCTCAGATGCAATGGTTTTTGCAATGATGGTTCCAAATATGATAGGTTTAATTATTTTGGCTCCAAAAGTAAAAGAAGAATTAGTGAAATACAGGAATGCTATAAAAGCAAGCAAAGCATAATTTTTTATGAAATTATTTAAATCCCATTTCTGGTATAACAAAAACCAAAGAAATGGGATTTTTATTTTGGTATCATTATTACTTCTACTTCAATTACTTATTTATGTAGATGTTTTTTCTTCAGATGAAATTACAGATATAAATCAATCAGAATTAATAGCGTTTCAAAGTCAAATAGACAGTTTAAAAGCTATTGAAATTGAAAAAAGAAAACCTAAAATTTATCTTTTTAACCCAAATTATATAACAGATTATAAAGGAGAACAATTAGGAATGTCTTTACAGCAGATTGATAGATTGTTTGCGTTCAGAAAAACGAATAAATTCATCAACTCAAAAAAAGAATTTCAACAAGTAACTAGAGTATCCGATTCTTTATTAAATAAAATTTCTCCGTATTTTAAATTTCCTGATTGGGTTGTAAAGAGAAAGGATCAAAACACGGATGGCAGTTTGACATCTACTAAAATTAAAAATACTTACAAAAAGAAAGTTTTATCAACTACAGACATTAACAAGGCAACAACAGAAGATTTTAAAGCAATTAGCGGAATTGGGGTAGCATTTTCAGAACGTATTATTAAGTTTCGTTCTAAATTACAAGGATTTTCTTTTGAAAGTCAAATTTATGAAGTTTGGGGATTAGAGAAAGAGGTTGCGAAAGAAGTAGTGTCAACGTTCAAAATTATAGAAAAACCTATCATTAAAAAAATAAATGTAAATACGGTCTCTTTCAAGATATTGCTTAGAAATCCCTACATAGATTATGAGTTGTGTAAAAAAATATTTGCTTACAGAGATGAAGTTGCAGAACTTCAAAATATCTCAGAATTAAAAAATATCAAAGATTTTCCCTTGGAGAAGTATGATAGAATAGTCTTATATTTGCTAGCAGAATAAACAAATAATAAACACATTTATTGGCTTATGAACAGTATGTATTTTACTGAAGAACATGAAGCATTTCGCGCAAGTTTTAAAGATTTTTTACAAAAAGAAGTAGTCCCTCATATAGAAAAATGGGAGAAGAATGGAACTATAGAACGTTTCATTTGGAAGAAATTTGGTGAAATGGGTTATTTTGGTTTGTCAACTCCTGAGAAATATGGGGGAATGAATCTAGATCTTTTCTATACTGTTATCTTTTTAGAAGAATTACAGAAAATAAATTCTGGTGGATTTGCAGCTGCAATTTGGGCACATGAATATTTGGCAATGACTCATCTGAATAAAGAAGGTGACGATTTTATTAAAAACAAATATTTAGTACCAAGTGTTGAAGGAGATATGATTGGTTGTTTATGTATTACAGAACCTTTTGGTGGCTCTGATGTTGCCGGTATGCGTTCAACAGCTATTAAACAAGGTGATACCTATTTATTAAACGGATCAAAAACCTTTATTACAAATGGTGTGTATTCAGATTACTTAATAGTTGCTGCTAAAACAGACCCTTCAGATAAATATAAAGGAATTAGCATTTTTGTAGTGGATAGAAATACAAAAGGAATTTCTGCCACTAAGTTAAATAAATTAGGCTGGCATGCATCAGATACAGGAGAAATTGCTTTTGATAATGTAGAAATTCCTAAAGAAAATTTAATGGGAGAAGAGGGAAAAGGTTTTCCCTACATAATGCAACACTTTGCTTTAGAACGTTTAATAATGGGCGTTAACGCGCATGCAAGAGCAGAATTTGCTGTAGATTATGCTGTAAAGTACATGCAAGAAAGAATTGCTTTTGGTCAATCTTTAGACAAGTTTCAGGCTTTAAGACACAAAATAGCCGAAATGGCAAGTAAAGTAGATATGTGTAGAGAGTATAATTACTCAATTACACAGCGTTTAAATAATGGGCAATATGTTGTGAAAGAAGCAAGTATGTCTAAGTTGTTGTCTACAAAAATGGCAGATGAAGTTATCTATGATTCTCTTCAGTTATTAGGAGGTTATGGATATATGGAAGACTATCCGATGGCACGTTTGTTAAGAGATAGTAGATTAGGGCCAATAGGAGGAGGTACTTCTGAAATCTTAAAAGAAATTATTGCAAAAATTGTTATAGATAATAAGGAGTATAAACCAGTAACATAAATTTACTAAAACGATTAACTTTATAAGACGTTTCATTAGGGTTTAGCTTTCTAATGTTTTTTTTGTAAAGAAAAAACTAAAAAAGATATTGTTTAAATTACTGACGCAAATTCAGCTTGATAAAATAATTTAATTTTGATAATTGTCAATTCATAATTTGTAATTACATTTGCAGTCCAAAAAATAAACCAATAGTTTAAAAACTATTTAAAATATAAAGATACGATGAAGGGAGGTGCCAACATATGTTAATTATACCAATCAAAGAAGGAGAGAATATCGATAGAGCCTTAAAACGCTACAAAAGAAAATTCGACAGAACCAAGACAATGAAGAACTTACGTAACAGAAAAAACTTTACGAAGCCATCTGTAGCGAATAGAGCTCAAAGAATTAAAGCGTCTTACGTTCAACGTTTAAGAACTCAGGAAGAAGTAGGTTAGTAGTAACTTATTTTTAAATAAAACAAATCTCGTATTGAAATTTCAATACGAGATTTTTTTTGTGCTATTTTTTGTAAATTTACTTTCAACTTAAATAAGTAATATTGATAGATTCATTTTTAGAATACGTGTCGCTAGAAAAAAAGTATTCTGTGCATACGGTAACCGCTTATAAAAATGATTTAATTTCTTTTAGAGATTTTTTAGACACAGAATACAATCAAGAAGAATTATTAGAAGTTCACTACAATCAAATAAGAAGTTGGATCGTTTCTTTAGTTGATAGTAAAATATCGAATAGAACTATCAATAGGAAAGTTAGTTCTCTAAAATCATTTTATAAGTTTCTTCAGAAAACAAAGCAGCTAGAAATTAATCCGCTTGCTAAACATAAAGCTCTAAAAGTTGCGAAAAAAATACAAGTTCCTTTTTCTTCAAAAGAAATTAATTTAGTGATTAATGCCATTGATGAAGAACATGACTTTACGGCGGTAAGAAATAAATTAATTGTAGAATTATTTTATTCCACAGGAATAAGGCGAGCAGAACTGATCAACATAAAAGAAAAAGATGTTAACTTTTCAGGTGGTGTTGTTAAGGTTTTGGGGAAAAGAAATAAGGAGCGCTTTGTGCCTCTTTTGCAATCTGTTGTGATAACTTTAAAAAAATACTTAAAATTAAAAAAGGAATTTTCGAAAGAATTAGAAGAGCTTTTTATTACAGTGAAAGGAAATAAAATTTATGAAACCCTTGTCTACAGGATTATAAATGCATACTTTAGTAGAGTCTCTTCCAAGGTGAAAAATAGCCCTCACATTTTAAGGCATTCTTTTGCTACTCACCTGTTAAATGAAGGAGCCGATTTAAATTCAGTTAAAGAATTGTTAGGGCATTCCTCTTTAGCTTCAACTCAGGTCTATACTCATAATAGTCTTGAAGAAATAAAAAAAGTTTATAACCAAGCTCACCCTAGGAGCAATAAAAAGGAATGATTTATGAAAGTATTCACACAATCAGTTAACTTCAATGCAGACAGTAGCTTAATCAAGTTGGTTCAAAAGAAAGTAGAATCGTTGGTAAAATACCATGATAAGATAGTAGATGCAGAAGTTTTTTTAAAAGTTCAAAATAAAAGTGATAAAGAAAACAAAATTACAGAAATAAAAATAAATATTCCAGGTAACGAATTAATAGTAAAAAGAGAAACAAAAACCTTCGAAGAGGGTGTCAACGCTGCTGTTGATAATTTAAAAAGACAATTAAAAAGGTCTAAAGAAAAACACAGAGATTCTTTAATTTCTTAAAAAAGAAAAAAAAAGAAAAAAATAATTATAAAATGTTTTAGAATATAAAAAAACTTTATACATTTGCAATCCGTTAGAAATAGCGGGTTGTTTTTTTACAACAAAAAGCCGATGTAGCTCAGCTGGCTAGAGCAGCTGATTTGTAATCAGCAGGTCGTGGGTTCGAGTCCCTCCATCGGCTCATAAAAGTAAAAATTAAGTTCATTAAAATAGTAAATTTAAAGGGGAGATACTCAAGCGGCCAACGAGGACGGACTGTAACTCCGTTGACTACGTCTTCGCAGGTTCGAATCCTGCTCTCCCCACAAATTTACATATTGCGAAAGTAGCTCAGTTGGTAGAGCGTCAGCCTTCCAAGCTGAATGTCGCCGGTTCGAACCCGGTCTTTCGCTCAAATTAAATCCAACAAAGCCGGTGTAGCTCAGTTGGTAGAGCGCATCCTTGGTAGGGATGAGGTCATGGGTTCAAATCCCATCATTGGCTCATTTAACGCGTATTATTAAGTACTAAATATAATTAAACTAAGAATTAAAATTAATAATCATGGCAAAAGCAAATTTTGACCGTTCGAAGCCACACTTAAACATTGGTACAATCGGACACGTAGATCACGGTAAGACTACATTAACTGCGGCTATCACTAAGGTATTAGCTGATGCAGGATTTTCTAAAGCTTTATCTTTTGATCAAATTGATAATGCTCCAGAAGAAAAAGAAAGAGGTATTACGATAAATACATCTCATGTAGAGTATGAAACATCAAATCGTCACTATGCGCACGTTGACTGTCCAGGTCACGCGGATTATGTGAAGAACATGGTTACTGGTGCTGCTCAAATGGACGGTGCAATTTTAGTTGTTGCTGCTACAGACGGACCAATGCCACAAACTCGTGAGCACATCTTATTAGGACGCCAGGTTGGTATTCCTCGTATGGTAGTATTCATGAACAAAGTTGACATGGTTGATGATGAAGAGTTAATCGAATTAGTAGATATGGAAGTAAGAGAATTACTTTCTTTTTATGAGTACGATGGTGATAATGGTCCTGTAATCGCTGGTTCTGCATTAGGTGCATTGAACGGTGAGCAAAAATGGGTGGATTCGGTAATAGAATTAATGGCAGCTGTTGATGCTTGGATTGAAGAGCCTTTGAGAGAAATTGATAAAGATTTCTTAATGCCAGTTGAAGATGTATTCTCTATTACTGGTCGTGGAACTGTTGCTACAGGTCGTATCGAAACTGGTATCGCTAATACAGGTGATGTTGTAGATATTATTGGTATGGGAGCTGAGAAAATGACTTCTACTATTACTGGTATTGAAATGTTTCGTCAGATTTTAGATAGAGGTGAAGCTGGAGATAACGCAGGTATCTTGTTAAGAGGTGTTGCAAAAGAAGACATAAAAAGAGGAATGGTAATCTGTAAGCCAGGTTCTGTAACTCCACATGCTAAGTTTAAAGCTGAGGTTTATGTTTTAAAGAAAGAAGAAGGTGGACGTCATACTCCATTCCATAATAACTATCGTCCACAGTTCTATGTAAGAACAACAGATGTAACTGGTACTATTAATTTACCTTCAGGGGTTGAAATGGTAATGCCAGGAGATAACTTAACAATAACTGTAGATTTAATTCAAGCAATTGCATTAAATGTTGGTTTACGTTTTGCTATCCGTGAAGGTGGTAGAACAGTTGGAGCTGGTCAGGTAACTGAATTATTAGACTAAAAGTTTATTAGTTTATTAATCAATAAATAATAAGGGTGTTCCGTTTTTAACGGGACGCCTTTATCAATGAATAAGAAACGGGCGTAGTTCAGCGGTAGAGCACTGGTCTCCAAAACCAGCTGTCGGGAGTTCGAATCTCTCCGCCCGTGCAAAAAATATAAATGTAAGATGAAATTTATACAATATATTAAAGATTCTTTTGAGGAGTTAAATAACCACATGACGTGGGTTTCTAAAGAGGATGCGCAAAAAACAACGGTAACTGTAGCGGTTTTTACAATTGTATTCGCATTAGCAGTAGCGGGTATAGATTATGTTTTTCAAACCGGATTAGATAACTTTTTTGGAATGTTTAAATCTAATTAATTATGGCAGCTGATTCAGTAATGAAATGGTATGTTGTAAGAGCCATTGGGGGACAAGAAAATAAAGTGAAAGCATACATAGAAACAGAAATTTCCAGAGTGGGATTATCTGACTATGTAAGTCAGGTAATTGTGCCAACTGAAAAAGTTGTTCAAATTCGAAACGGTAAAAAGGTTAACAGAGAAAGAGTTTACTTTCCAGGTTATATTATGGTTGAAGCTAATCTTTCAGGAGAAGTACCACACGTAATAAAAGCGATTACTGGAGTTATTGGTTTTTTAGGAGAAACAAAAGGTGGTGAACCTGTTCCAATGAGGAAATCAGAGGTGAATAGAATGTTAGGTAAAGTTGATGAGCTTTCTATTCAAGATGAAAATATTGCAATTCCTTTTAATATAGGAGAAACAGTAAAAGTTGTAGATGGTCCATTTAACGGATTTGACGGTACAATAGAGAAAGTAAATGAAGAAAAGCGTAAACTTGAAGTAATGGTGAAGATCTTTGGAAGAAAAACACCGTTAGAATTAAGTTATATGCAAGTAGAAAAGATATAATTGTTACACAAGTATATATATTTATTCCGATTTGTTTTTAGCTTCCAAATTAAAGCAAATCATTAAACATTTTTAAAATGGCAAAAGAAGTTAGTAAAGTAGTTAAGTTACAAGTAAGGGGAGGCGCAGCGAATCCATCGCCGCCGGTTGGACCCGCTTTAGGAGCTGCTGGTGTTAACATAATGGAGTTTTGTAAACAGTTTAATGCAAGAACGCAAGACAAACAAGGTAAAGTTTTACCTGTTGTTATTACTGTTTTCAAAGATAAATCGTTTGATTTTCTTGTAAAAACTCCACCTGCAGCAGTTCAGTTACTAGAAGCGGCCAAAATTAAAAAAGGTTCAGGAGAACCAAACAGAAAGAAAGTAGCATCAGTTACTTGGGATCAAATTAAAGTAATTGCAGAAGACAAAATGGTAGATTTAAATGCCTTTGAAACTTCTTCAGCAATGCGTATGATTGCAGGTACAGCACGTTCTATGGGATTAACAGTAAAAGGTGATGCACCAGCATAAGCTTTATAAAAAGTAGTAAAATGGCAAAATTAACAAAAAAGCAAAAGGAAGCTTACGCAAAGGTAGATAGCTCTAAGTCATATGATTTAGCAGCAGCTTCAGCGCTAGTCAAAGACATTACGAATGTAAAGTTTGATGCATCAGTAGATTTAGCTATACGTTTAGGAGTAGATCCTCGTAAAGCAAATCAAATGGTTCGTGGAGTTGTAACATTACCTCATGGAACTGGTAAAGATGTAAAAGTATTAGCATTAGTAACTCCGGATAAAGAAGCAGAAGCTACAGCAGCTGGTGCAGATTATGTTGGATTAGATGAGTACCTTCAAAAGATTAAAGGAGGTTGGACAGATGTAGACGTAATTATTACGATGCCAAGTGTAATGGGTAAATTAGGTCCTTTAGGAAGAATTTTAGGTCCAAGAGGTTTAATGCCAAATCCAAAGACGGGT
This sequence comes from uncultured Acidimicrobiia bacterium, assembly GCA_964195455.1. GTDB lineage: Bacteria > Bacteroidota > Bacteroidia > Flavobacteriales > Flavobacteriaceae > Polaribacter. The sequence goes on along the minus strand of CAXMOR010000050.1, from coordinate 17,478 downwards.
ACAGTAACGATGGATGTTGCAAAGGCTGTTCAAGATGTAAAAGCTGGTAAAATAGACTTTAAAGTTGATAAAACTGGTATCGTACATGCAGCAATTGGAAAAGTATCTTTTGATGCTAAGAAAATTGAAGAAAATGCAAACGAGTTAATACAAACAATTATTAAATTGAAACCAACAACTGCAAAAGGAACGTATGTAAAAAGCGTCTTTATGTCTAGTACTATGAGTCCTAGTATCGCAGTCGAGGTGAAAGCTGTTTAATACGTTAAAACTTATAATCATGACTAGAGAAGAGAAATCACAAGTAATACAAGATTTAACAGCAGTATTAGCAGACACAAATACGTTATATTTAGCAGATATTTCGGGACTAAATGCACAAGCAACCTCTAATTTACGTAGAGCTTGTTTTAAAGCAGATGTTCAGTTATCAGTTGTTAAAAACACATTGCTTGCAAAAGCAATGGAAGCTTCAGATAAAGAATTTGGAGATTTGCCATCAGTATTAAAAGGTAATACATCAATGATGATTTCTGAAGCTGCAAATGCTCCAGCAAAATTAATCAAAGAATTCAGAAAGAAAACTAAAGATAGACCTATTTTAAAGGGTGCATTTGCAGAAGAATCTGTTTATATCGGTGATGATCAATTAGACGCTTTAGTAGATATTAAATCTAAAGAAGAATTAATTGGAGATATCATTGGATTATTACAATCGCCAGCTAAAAATGTTATTTCAGCATTACAATCAGGTGGTCAAACACTTTCAGGTATCCTTAAAACTTTATCTGAAAAATAATTACGCGCACAAATAAACTATAATAAACAAAATTTTTAAAACAATTAAAATGGCAGACTTAAAAGATTTCGCAGAGCAATTAGTTAACTTAACAGTAAAAGAAGTTAATGAATTAGCTACTATCTTAAAAGATGAGTATGGTATTGAGCCAGCAGCAGCAGCAGTTGCAGTAGCAGGTCCAGCAGCAGCAGGTGAAGAAGTAGAAGAGCAAACTGAATTTGATGTTATCTTAACAGCAGCAGGTGGTTCTAAATTAGCAGTAGTAAAATTAGTTAAAGAATTAACTGGTTTAGGTTTGAAAGAAGCTAAAGGTATCGTTGATAGTGCTCCTGCAGCAGTAAAAGAAGGCGTAACTAAAGATGAGGCTGAAGGTCTTAAGAAATCTTTAGAAGAAGCTGGAGCTGAGGTAGAGCTTAAATAAGCTTACACTCCCGAACTCGAGATTTTCGAAACGGGAAAACAAATTTAGGTTTAGGTACTAAAAACAAACGTTTTTAGGCCTAAACCATTTTGTGTATATATTCGTTTTTTATTTTAATTTAGATTTTAATCAAAAAAATATTCTCTTTTGGCAACGAAAAACACAACTGAAAGAATCAACTTCGCTACTTCTCAAATGATTAAAGAGTATCCAGATTTTTTGGATATTCAGGTAAAATCTTTTCAAGATTTTTTCCAACTTCAAACTAAGGCAGAAGAAAGAGGTGATGAAGGTTTGTATAAAACCTTCATGGATAACTTTCCAATTACAGATACAAGAAACCAATTTGTATTAGAATTTTTAGACTACTTTGTAGATCCACCAAGATATTCAATTCAAGAATGTATTGAAAGAGGTCTTACACACAGTGTGCCGTTAAAAGCACGTCTAAAATTGTATTGTACAGATCCGGAACACGAAGATTTCGAAACTATTGTTCAGGATGTATATCTTGGTACAATTCCATACATGACAAATTCTGGTACCTTTGTAATTAATGGTGCAGAGCGTGTAGTAGTTTCGCAATTACACAGGTCTCCTGGTGTATTCTTTGGGCAATCTTTCCACGCAAACGGTACAAAATTATATTCTGCAAGAGTAATACCATTTAAGGGTTCTTGGATAGAATTTGCTACCGATATCAATCAAGTAATGTATGCTTATATTGATAGAAAGAAAAAATTACCAGTAACAACATTATTCAGAGCCATCGGTTTTGAAAGAGATAAAGATATTTTAGAGATTTTTGATCTTGCAGAAGAAATAAAAGTTTCTAAGGCTGGATTAAAAAAGGTGTTAGGTCGCAAATTGGCTGCCAGAGTTTTAAAAACTTGGCATGAAGATTTTGTTGATGAAGATACTGGAGAAGTTGTTTCTATCGAAAGAAATGAAATCATTTTTGATCGTGATACAATCTTAGAAAAAGAACACATTGATGAAATTATAGAAGCTGGTGCTAAAACCGTTTTACTTCATAAAGAAGATAACGATATGGCAGACTACGCTATTATTCACAATACATTACAAAAAGATCCTACAAATTCAGAAAAAGAGGCAGTAGAGCATATTTATAGACAATTACGTAATGCAGAACCGCCAGATGAGGAGACTGCAAGAGGTATTATAGATAAGTTATTCTTTTCTGAACAACGGTATAATTTAGGTGAAGTTGGTCGTTTTAGAATGAATACTAAACTTCAGTTAAATGAACCAATAGATCAAAAAGTATTAACAAAATTAGATATTATAACTATTATTAAATATTTAATTGAATTAATCAATTCTAAAGCAGAAGTTGATGATATTGATCACTTATCGAATAGACGTGTAAGAACTGTTGGAGAGCAGTTAGCAGGTCAGTTTGGTGTTGGTTTAGCGCGTATGGCTAGAACAATTCGTGAGCGTATGAATGTGCGTGATAACGAGGTGTTTACACCTATTGATTTGATTAATGCAAAAACATTATCCTCAGTAATTAACTCGTTTTTTGGTACCAATCAGTTATCTCAGTTTATGGATCAAACAAATCCATTAGCAGAGATTACCCACAAGCGTAGATTATCTGCACTTGGACCTGGAGGTTTATCAAGAGAAAGAGCTGGTTTTGAGGTTCGTGATGTACACTACACACACTATGGACGTTTATGTCCAATTGAAACTCCTGAGGGACCAAACATTGGTTTAATTTCTTCACTTGCTGTTTTTGCAAAAGTGAATAACTTAGGTTTCATTGAGACTCCATACAGAAAAGTTGTTGATGGTGCGGTAACCACAGAAGAACCAATATATTTAAGTGCTGAAGAAGAGGAAGGTATGAAAATTGCCCAATCAAATTTAGATTTAAAGGAAGATGGAACTATTGTTTTAGATCGAGTTATTGCTCGTGAAGAAGGTGATTTTCCAGTGGTGAATCCAGGTGATATTAATTATATGGACGTTGCTCCAAATCAAATCGCATCTATTTCTGCATCTTTAATTCCGTTCTTGGAACATGATGATGCAAACCGTGCATTGATGGGGTCTAACATGATGCGTCAAGCAGTTCCATTATTACGCCCACAGGCGCCGATTGTTGGTACCGGATTAGAGCGCAGAGTTGCTAAAGATTCACGTATTTTAATTAATGCTGAAAGAGCAGGAGTTGTTGAATATGTTGATGCAAATAAAATTACAATTAAGTATGATAGAACAGATGAGGAAAAACTAGTAAGTTTTGATTCTGATGAAGTTTCTTACAATTTAATTAAATTTAGAAAAACGAATCAAGGTACTTCTATTAACCTGAAACCAATTGTAGAAACAGGGGATAGAGTTTCTGAAGGTCAAGTTCTTTGTGAAGGTTATGCAACGCAAAAAGGTGAATTAGCTTTAGGAGTAAATATGAAAGTAGCCTTTATGCCTTGGAAAGGGTATAATTTTGAGGATGCAATCGTAATTTCTGAAAAAGTAGTTCGTGAAGATATATTTACATCTATACATATTGATGAGTATTCTTTAGATGTTAGAGATACGAAATTAGGAACTGAAGAGTTAACTAATGATATTCCTAATGTTTCTGAAGAAGCTACTAAAGATTTAGATGAAAATGGAATGATTAGAATTGGGGCAGAAGTAAATCCTGGTGATATCTTAATAGGTAAGATTACACCAAAAGGAGAATCTGATCCAACTCCAGAAGAAAAATTATTACGTGCAATCTTTGGAGATAAAGCAGGTGATGTAAAAGATGCTTCTTTAAAAGCTTCTCCTTCATTAAGAGGTGTAGTAATTGATAAAAAATTATTTAAAAGAGCCGTAAAGGATAAGAATAAAAGATTAAGAGATAAAGAAGCTGTTGCGACATTAGAATCTTCTTTTGTGTCTAAATTCGAGAATTTAAAAGATGAGTTAATCGATAAATTATTTACTTTAATTAGTGGAAAAACATCACAAGGAGTTTATAATGATTTAGGCGAGGAAGTTTTACCAAAAGGTAAAAAATATACACTTAAAATGTTAAACTCTGTAGATGATTATCTTCACTTAACAGGTTCTTGGACAACAGATAAAGAATTAAATGGTTTAGTAGGTGAATTAGTTCACAACTACAAAATTAAAGCAAATGATTTACAAGGTTCTTTGCGTCGTCAAAAGTTTACAATTTCTGTAGGTGATGAATTACCAGCAGGAATATTAAAGCTTGCTAAAATTTATATCGCTAAAAAACGTAAGTTAAAAGTTGGTGATAAAATGGCAGGACGTCACGGTAACAAAGGTATTATCGCTCGTATTGTAAGAGCAGAAGACATGCCTTTCTTAGAAGACGGAACTCCGGTAGATATCGTTTTAAATCCGTTAGGTGTGCCTTCTCGTATGAATATTGGTCAGATTTATGAAACTGTTCTTGGTTGGGCAGGTCAAAAATTAGGAACTAAATATGCAACACCAATTTTTGATGGAGCATCTTTAGATCAAATCAATGAAATTACGGATCAAGCAGGCGTGCCAAGATTTGGACATACTTATTTATATGATGGAGGAACAGGAAAACGTTTCGATCAACCGGCAACTGTTGGTATCATATATATGATTAAGTTAGGTCACATGATTGAAGATAAAATGCACGCACGTTCTATTGGGCCTTATTCATTAATTACACAACAACCATTAGGTGGTAAAGCACAATTTGGTGGTCAGCGTTTTGGAGAGATGGAAGTTTGGGCACTTGAAGCATATGGTGCATCAAGTATCTTAAGAGAAATTTTAACTGTAAAATCTGATGATGTTATGGGTAGAGCTAAGACGTATGAAGCAATCGTAAAAGGTGAAACAATGCCAGAACCAGGTTTACCTGAATCTTTTAACGTATTAATGCATGAACTTAAAGGTTTAGGTTTAGACGTTAGATTAGAAGAATAACAAAGATTGATGTTAGGAGTAGGTTTTTAATCTACTTCTAACAATCATTTATTTATAAGTCTCAACGAGGCCATTTTTACAATTTTAATTCGAATCCATCAACATGGCAAGAAAACAAGAGAAGTACACTGTAAAAAAGTTTAATAAAATCTCAATTGGTTTATCATCACCAGAAGCTATTTTAGAAATTTCTAAAGGGGAAGTTTTAAAACCAGAAACAATAAATTACCGTACACACAAACCAGAAAGAGATGGTTTATTTTGTGAGCGTATTTTTGGTCCTGTTAAGGATTATGAATGTGCTTGTGGAAAGTACAAAAGAATTCGCTACAAAGGTATCGTTTGTGATAGATGTGGGGTAGAAGTTACCGAAAAGAAAGTACGTAGAGATAGAGTTGGTCACATTAATTTAGTGGTACCAGTAGCTCATATTTGGTACTTCAGGTCATTACCTAACAAAATGGGATACCTTTTAGGTTTGCCATCTAAGAAGTTAGATATGATTATTTACTACGAAAGATACGTAGTAATTCAACCAGGTATTGCAAAAAATATCGAAGGAGAACCATTACAAAAAATGGATTTCTTAACTGAAGAAGAATACTTAGATATTGCTGACGAGTTACCGCAAGAAAATCAATATTTAGATGATTCTGACCCAAATAAGTTTATCGCTAAAATGGGAGCAGAATGTTTAATTGATTTATTAGCGCGTATCGATTTAGATGGGTTATCTTTTGAGTTAAGACATAAAGCAAATACAGAAACTTCTAAACAACGTAAAACGGAAGCGTTGAAGCGTTTAAATGTTGTTGAAGCATTTAGAGATTCTCAAAAGAATAGAGAGAATAAACCTGAGTGGATGATTATGAAGGCTGTGCCAGTAATTCCACCAGAATTGCGTCCTTTAGTTCCATTAGATGGGGGTCGTTTTGCAACTTCAGATTTAAATGATTTATACAGAAGAGTTATTATCAGAAACAATCGTTTAAAACGATTAGTTGAAATAAAAGCTCCCGAAGTTATTTTACGTAATGAAAAACGTATGTTACAAGAATCTGTAGATTCATTATTTGATAACACACGTAAATCATCGGCAGTAAAAACTGAATCGAACAGACCTTTAAAATCATTATCAGATTCATTAAAAGGTAAACAAGGACGTTTTCGTCAGAATTTATTAGGAAAACGTGTCGATTATTCAGCGCGTTCTGTAATTGTTGTTGGACCAGAATTAAGACTTTCAGAATGTGGTATCCCTAAAGATATGGCAGCTGAACTTTACAAGCCTTTTGTAATTAGAAAGTTAATTGAAAGAGGAATTGTAAAAACAGTTAAATCTGCAAAGAAGATAATAGATAGAAAAGAACCAGTTGTTTGGGATATTTTAGAAAATGTAATTAAAGGACATCCTGTTTTATTAAACAGAGCTCCTACTTTGCACAGACTTGGTATACAAGCATTTCAGCCAAAACTAATTGAAGGTAAGGCAATTCAATTACATCCACTAGCATGTTCAGCATTTAATGCCGATTTTGATGGGGATCAAATGGCAGTTCACTTACCACTAGGACCAGAAGCTATTTTAGAAGCGCAAATATTAATGTTAGCTTCTCATAATATACTAAACCCTGCAAATGGTGCGCCAGTAACTGTACCTTCTCAGGATATGGTACTTGGTTTGTACTATATGACGAAAGAAAGAATCTCTACTCCGGAAGTACCAATTAAAGGAGAAGGATTAACTTTTTATTCACCCGAAGAAGTAACTATTGCTTTTAACGAAGAAATGGTAGACTTAAATGCTGGAATTAAAGTTAGAACTTTTGATGTTGATGAGAATGGAGCGCAAGTTCGAAAAATTATAAAAACTACCGTTGGTAGAGTTTTATTTAACGAAGTTGTTCCTGCTGCTGCTGGTTATATTAATGAGGTATTAACTAAGAAAAACTTACGTGGAATTATTGGTGGTGTTTTAAAGGCTACAGATATTCCTACTACAGGAGATTTCTTAGATCAGATAAAAAATATGGGATATAAATTCGCCTTCCAGGGTGGATTGTCATTCTCATTAGGGGATATTATTATTCCTAAAGAGAAAAAATCTATGATTGACGTTGCTAATAAAGAAGTAGCAGCAATTGTAGGAAATTATAATATGGGTATGTTAACGCAAAAAGAGCGTTACAATCAGGTAATTGATGTTTGGGGTTCTACCAACAACAGATTAACTGAACTATCTATGAAAAATTTGCGTGAAGATCAGCAAGGTTTTAACTCAGTATACATGATGCTTGATTCTGGTGCAAGGGGTTCTAAAGAACAAATTCGTCAGTTAACAGGTATGCGTGGATTAATGGCAAAACCTAAAAAATCTACTGCAGGTGGTGGAGAAATTATTGAGAATCCAATTCTTTCGAACTTTAAGGAAGGATTATCAATTCTTGAATACTTTATTTCTACGCACGGTGCACGTAAAGGGTTAGCAGATACCGCTTTAAAAACGGCAGATGCTGGTTACTTAACGCGTAGATTGGTAGATGTTTCTCAAGATGTAATCATTAATGAAGAAGATTGTGGAACTTTAAGAGGATTAGACGTTTCGCCATTGAAGAAAAATGATGAGATTGTAGAATCTTTATCAGATAGAATTGAAGGACGTATTTCTTTACAAGATGTGTATGTTCCGTCAACAGACGAATTATTAATTGGTGCAGGAGAATCTATTTCTATTGCAATTGCTGATAAAATTCAGGCTTCTGGTATTGATAAAGTTCAAGTAAGATCTGCATTAACTTGTGAATCATCCAAAGGTATTTGTGCAAAATGTTATGGTCAAAGTTTATCAACTCGTAATAAAGTACAAATTGGTGAAGCAGTAGGTGTAATTGCTGCACAGTCCATTGGTGAACCAGGTACACAGTTAACATTGCGTACATTCCACGTTGGGGGTGTTGCTGGAAATATTTCGGAAGAAAATAAATTAGTTGCAAAGTTTGATGGTAAAGTTACTATTGACGATTTGCGCACAGTTGTGGGAAAAAATAACGATGGTAAAGAAATTGATATCGTAATTTCAAGAACGGCAGAGATTAAAATTATAGATAAGAAAACAGGAATTACGCAGAGTACAAACATTATTCCTTACGGTTCTATTATTTTTGATAAAGAAAGAAAATCGATCAAAAAAGGAGATGTAATTGTTCAATGGGATCCATTTAACGGTGTGATTGTTTCTGAATTTGGAGGAAAAGTGAAGTTTGACAATTTACAACAAGGTATTAATTACTCTGTAGAAGTTGATGAGCAAACTGGTTTCCAAGAGAAAGTAATGATAGACTCTAAGAATAAGAAACTTATTGCATCTTTAATTATTGAAGATAAAGATGGAAACGCATTAAGATCTTACAGTTTACCTGTTGGAGCACATTTAATGGTAAGTGACGGAGATAAAGTTGAATCTGGTCATACATTAGTGAAAATTCCTAGAAAATCAGGAAAAGCAGGAGATATTACAGGAGGTTTACCACGTGTAACAGAATTATTTGAAGCACGTAATCCTTCTAATCCATCTGTTGTTTCAGAGATTGATGGTGTTGTTTCTTTCGGAAAAATCAAGCGTGGTAATAGAGAGATTATTGTTGAATCTAAAACTGGAGATATTAGTAAGTATTTAGTAAAACTTTCTAACCAAATTTTAGTTCAAGAGAATGACTTTATTAAAGCAGGTATGCCTTTATCAGATGGAGCAACTACACCTTCAGATATTTTAAGAATTAAAGGACCTTCAGCAGTACAAGAATACTTGGTAAATGAAATACAAGAAGTATATCGTTTACAAGGTGTGAAAATTAATGACAAACATTTCGAAGTTGTTGTTCGTCAAATGATGCGTAAAGTTAAGATTATAGATTCTGGAGATACCTTATTCTTAGAGAATCAATTAATTCATAAAATTGACTTTATCAAAGATAATGACGCAATATATGGAATGAAAGTTGTTGAAGAAGCTGGAGATTCTGCAAACTTAACCGCAGGGCAAATTATTTCTGCACGTCAACTAAGAGATGAAAATTCTTTATTAAGAAGAAATGATAACAACTTAGTAACTGCAAGAGATGCGAAACCAGCAACAGCAGAACAAGTTTTACAAGGTATTACAAGAGCGTCACTTCAAACAAAATCGTTTATTTCTGCAGCTTCTTTCCAAGAAACTACAAAGGTATTAAACGAAGCTGCTGTAAGTGGTAAAATCGATACTTTAGAAGGCTTGAAAGAGAATGTAATTGTTGGTAAGAAAATTCCAGCAGGTACAGGTATGAGAGCTTACGATAAGATTCTAGTTGGTCCTAAAGACGAAATAGAACAAAGTTTTTAATTTATAATAAAAGCCTCTAAATTTTTAGAGGCTTTTATTTTTAATATATATTCTTATGGAAGAAAATCAAAACAAAGACGGACAAATAAATATTGAATTAGATCAGGAAATTGCAGAGGGAACTTATTCTAACCTTGCAATTATTAATCATTCAATGTCAGAATTTATTGTTGATTTCATTAATATAATGCCGGGTGTTCCTAAAGCGAAAGTTAAATCTAGAATTATATTAACTCCTCAGCATGCAAAAAGATTAACGCAAGCATTAGCAGATAATGTAAGAAAGTTTGAGCAAGCTCATGGAGAAATTAAAGATTACGAAAAGCCTCCTATTCCAATGAATTTTGGGCCTACAGGACAGGCTTAGGGCTTAGAAGAAAATAAAATTAATTAAAATTTATGTAGTAGTTGGGGTAAAATTTTTTACCCCAACTACTATTTTTTTTATGTAACTAAATAGTACGATGTATTTATCTTTTCTTCTTTTTTAATACATCATATTATAAAAAAAGCTAAAATTTCAGGAATATATTGATTTACCAGACGAACTATGATCACCTTTATCAATGGTATATAAATAAAAAAATTGTGGTAATAATTTAAATTTATTTGCGATGGCTTTATAGCCATAACGTACTAAATAACCATGGCTGTTAGTTTTACAATAATGATGGATAGCAATATTATAAGGTACTAATCGGTCATCAGTTCTATGAAAAAGTTGTGTTGGTATCGCCTTGGCTTCAGTTATAGCATCGGTGGAAATGATTGCGCCTTCCCTACTTATTACTCCTGCAAATTTAAAACATGCTGGAAGTATTTTTGTTTTTGAACGTCTACAAAGTTTAAAGCATCTTCTGCTCCTGTGCTAGTTCCTACGAGAATTATTTTACTAATATCAACTTTAAACCGCTTCTTTTTGCTGGGTATCTATTTTACAGCAAAGTTTATATCTTCAGAGAAATCATCAAATGCCTTTATTTTATCTTCATATTTTGTATTGCATCCAACACCTATATTTTTCCAAGTTAAATGATATGATATAGAGGCGACAGCATATCCACGTGCGGCCATATTATTTCCAAAATTTATGATATTTTTATCATTCCTTTTTCCTCTAGAAAAACTTCCACCATGAACATAAAGAAGCAAAGGTAATTTCCTTTTACTTTTTTTGATTTGTAAAAATCTATTTTCAGTTTTTTTACCTTTCTTTTTCTGGTAGGTATATGTTCTTTTAGAAACAGTAGCTATTTTATCTAAATATAGGTTTTGTGAAAAACTTACATCGGTAATACTTATATACAACAAAGAGATAATAAATTTCAGATACAACTATGTCGAAAAAGTTCTAGTTCCCTTTCAATTTATAAAATAAACGTCTTAAATGAGAATATAAAAAAGCATTTGACCGCACGTAATAGAATGAAATAAAACAAACTGTAGCTAAAAATAGGAGTGCGCCAAAAACGGCTTGCCATGGCGTTAATGTCTTTCCAATTAAGGTTTTTAATCCAATGCCTGTAAAACTTCCATAAATAATTATAAAATGGATAATGTAAATAGATAATGTTTTTTGTCCGATTTTTAAAATTAATGGAAATTTTAAAAATTTTTCAAATCCATAGAAGAAAGAAAAGTATAAAAAAACATTTCCCAATCTGGTAAATAAGTAATTATAATTTGCTGATTCAATAAATAATGGAATGTTTGTTAGGGTATAGGCTAAGCTTAATAAGGAAGAGGAATACAGAATTAAAATAGCTCCAATAATAAAAAAAGAGATTACTGTTATTTTTTTAAAATGAGGTTTGTTTAAATTCTTGTGAAATAAAGTTGCTAAATAAGCACCAAATAACACGTAACCAAGCCAAGGTATAATTGTAAATACAGACCCATTACTTTTTGAAACATAATTATTAAGAAGAATAGGGATATGATCAAAACTTAATTTACGATATAAGGGTTCCGATAGGAAAATAAGAAAACCTAAAATTAATAAAACCATCGAAAACAAGAATGTTTTTCGCAGGCATAAAAGATAGAGGGCGATAATTAAAATTAGACTTAAACCGATACATTGTAAAACGTCTATAACCAAAAAATAAGTATTAAAATGCCCGTTAATCCATGATAAGAATGGGATTCTTATTAAATAGCCAACACCAATTAGAAAAAAACCTCTGATAAGACCTTTTCGAATTCTCGATTTTTCTGTTCCTTTTTCTTTGGCTTTTAATAATAAATAGGTAAAAATCAAGCCCGAAATAGTGAAAAATGCAGGAGCTGTGATACCTCTAAAATACAGCCAAACAGAGAAAGTATTTGAATCTAGATTTCGATAAGATTCGGATAAAAGAGTATCAACAAAGTGGCCTTGCAACATCATTAAAATTGCAAAAGCACGAATAATATCAATAAAATATAGCCTATTATTATTCATAACAACTTTATTTTAAGGGTACACATTAGAATCTATTTTATCTTAATTTAAATACCTTTTTGCTGACTTAAATTGAGTTACAATCGATTTAGCTATTGTTATGTAACCAAGTATTTTAGTTTTTTGGGTGTCATCTGTATTTCAATGATTACCATCTTCAATATCCTATAAATTTATTGCTGAGTTGCTAAAATAGAATATAACAAGGATAAAATTTTAATACAGGTCAAAAGATATTTAAAATTATAAAATGTACATTTAAATCTTCCTTGTTTTATTTAATAACCAAAAATCAGCTAAAACCAAAGCTGTCATAGCTTCTACTATTGGAACGGCCCTTGGCACAACACAAGGATCATGTCTTCCTTTTCCTGTAATCTCTGTAATTTCGTTTTCAGAGTTGATGGTTTGCTGAGAACTCATAATAGTTGCAACTGGTTTAAAGGCTACTCTAAAATAAATATCCATTCCATTACTAATTCCACCTTGTATTCCACCAGATAAATTAGATTGTGTAGAACCATCAGCATTAAAAATATCATTGTGTTCAGAACCTTTCATTTTTGCGCCACAGAATCCGCTACCAAATTCAAAACCTTTTACAGCATTTATAGATAACATTGCGCTACCTAATTGTGCATGTAGTTTCTGAAAAATAGGTTCTCCTAAACCTACGGGTACATTTTGGGCAACACATGTAATCGTACCTCCAATAGTATCTCCTGCTTTTCTGATTTCTTGTATTTTGGTAATCATTTTCTCTGCAGAGGCTTCATCAGGACAACGTACCATGTTACTTTCAGTTTTAGAAAAATCTAAATCCTGATACGGTTTGTCTAGAAATATATCACCAACAGAAGAAGTAAAGGCATTAATATGCATGCTAGCAATTAATTGTTTTGCTAAAGCGCCTGCAACTACCCAATTAGCAGTTTCACGGGCAGAGCTTCTTCCGCCACCTCTATAATCTCTATTACCAAATTTTTTATCATATGTGTAATCTGCATGAGATGGTCTATAAATATTGGTATTGTGATTGTAATCTTTCGATTTTTGATTTGTGTTTCTAATTATAAAACCAATAGAAGTTCCAGTCGTTTTTCCTTCAAAAATTCCAGAAAGAAATTCAACTGAATCAGGTTCTTTGCGTTGCGTAACGATTTTAGATTGGCCTGGTTTACGTCTGTTTAATTCATTTTGAATAGCATCAAAATCAAGTTCTAGTCCAGCAGGAAAACCATCTATAATACCACCAATAGCAGTTCCATGAGATTCTCCGTACGTAGTTACTTTTAGTAAATTTCCAAATGAATTAAACGACATAATTAAAAAATTAGAATAATGTTAGCAAATATAACAAACTAGTAAAGAAGAAATCTAGATTTAAGTTGTTTTGTAATGATTTCTAAAATCTATATTTTAATTATAATGCTTGATTATTAGATGGATATGAATTGTAATGAACGATATTCAAAAAAGTTTAAAAATAATGTGTTTTTTGTTTCAGAAAATGAAAAAGCTTTCTATATTTGCATCCGCATTCAGAGAATATCTGATGAGACGCAATGGAGAAATGGCAGAGCGGTCGAATGCGGTAGTCTTGAAAACTATTGACTGTAACAGGTCCGGGGGTTCGAATCCCTCTTTCTCCGCAGAATTGAGTTTTAATTCAAACTTATTCAACTCAAAAACCCTATAAATGTAGCATTTATAGGGTTTTTTCTTTTTCACACACTTTCAAAAGACACATAAAACAGCAAAGTTTAGTTACCCTATGCATGTCCCTATTGCTTTTTTAGTAATATTTTCAAAATAGGGTAACTAGAATAAAAGGATTCGCTCCGAATTCGCTGTAATCATTGGGTGTTTAGGATGTTTTTAAATAAGATTTGCTTTAATTTAAAAACACAAAAATGGTACAAATTATTTATTTTATTAAGTCAGAAAAAGTTAAAAGTAATGGTGAATGTCCAATCTATGCAAAAATAAAGTTTGAGCAGCAATCGATAACCATGAGCGTTCGGCAAAATATTTCTTTAAAACGTTGGAATTTCACAAATAAACTCAGGAATCCTTTGAAGTTAGAAAAGGAAAAAGTTGTTAAAGCGTCGCTCGATTCTTTGTTACTAAATTTTGAAAGAAAAGTATCGCAATTAATTAGAGAAAACTTTTTGGTAGACTTGAATGCTATTAAGCACGAGATTATTGGAAGGCCTGTTAAAAAGGAAAAAACTATAGGGCTTTTGGATATATTTGAAATTCACAATAGTGCATTTCAAAAGAGAGTGAATGTAGGAGAACGCTCTGCAGCTTCCTTGCAAAAGTATAAGCGTTCTAAAGAGTTGATAAAACTCTTTTTATCTAAAAATTATGGATTGGAAAATATTGCTCTAAATAAAGTAAATGGTTCTTTTATTTATAATTTAGAATCCTTTTTAAGATATGAAAGCGTTTATAATGGAAAGGTCGGAATTAAGAATAACTCTGTTGTAAAATATTTTAAAAATTTTAAAACCGTATGCAATTTTGGACTAAAGCTTGAACTTATTGTTAGAAACCCTTTTAATAAATTCGAAGGAAGATTACAAGTGAAAGATGCGATATATTTAACGAAAGAAGAGCTAGATAGGATTGAAAAAAAAATATTTTATATCGAAAGATTAGAAAAAGTTAAGGATATTTTTCTATTTAGTTGTTACACAGGATATGCACCTATTGATGCGCAAAGTCTTACAGACAAAAATATGATTTGTAATAATGCTGGAGACCTTTGGATTGTGACCGATAGAATTAAAACAGGAATAAGAGCCAATGTTCCTGTATTGCCAACTGCAAATAGAATTATTTCGAAATATAAAGGATTGCAATTAGGATTGATTCCTTCAATGTCAAATCAAAAAATGAACGCGTATCTTAAGGAGGTGGCAGATTTATGTGGAATTGATAAGAACTTAACTTGGTATGTTGCTCGACATACTTTTGCTACAACTGTAACATTGGGTAATGGTGTTAAATTAGAAAATGTTTCCGCTATGATGGGACACTCAAATGTCAAGCAAACGCAACACTATGCAAAGGTTTTAGATTCAAGTGTTAATGATGATATGAAGCGTTTAACAGAATTATATAGTTAGTCTAGCAAAATAATTCTTTTACTTGATTATTTTCAAAGAGAATAGTACATTAGCTGACAACCTATTTACTTATGAATTACAAGTATAAAACAGACCAAGCAGTTAATGAGTTAGTTACGTTTAAAATAGATTTTTCCAAAATCTATAACACCTACCTGTTTAACAATAAATGGATAAGTGAAATTGATGATTATTACTATTCAGAAAAGATTAAGAATATCAAAAGGTTATTGTATAAACAATTAAAAAACGGACATAAACAAGCTGAATATCTACAGGACCTATTAGACTACATTTGGAATAAAATTGATTATATAGAGGATTATAAATACAGTTCATTTGAATTTTTCGAATTGTTTTCAGATAAAATATCAGATATTACCTCTCATGAAAGCACCCCTGTTTCAAACAGTGAGCTTTATAAAGAATATAAAATAGGTTCTAACTCTGAAACTACAAATGAGCTTGAATTATTTAATTTTTTGCGTTTTCATTCGTCGAGAATGAATGATTTTCAGACTGAAATTGATTTTGAAAAAGGCAGGTTGTTGTTTGTATTATCTTTTTATACAGAAGCTTTAAAAGACTTACATGGTTTTATATATTCAATTCATATGGATGCAGAATACATAGATTTTAAATCTTTAGATTTTGAAGATTTTATAATACCTCCAAAGAATATAAAGGAGGCTCTTTGTCATATCAATCTTAATAAAAAAAGTGTCGCACATTTATTTAGAATATTACTAGAAGAAAATTTTTTAGTTTTTGACGAAAAAAACGAAAATAACAATAAACTGGAGCTGAAGCGATTTGTTGAAAATAATTTCACTTATCAAAATCATAAAAATCAAAGAACTCCTATTGATACTTTTAATAGAGAATATTCTGAAGTTGTTTCTCCCTCTTCTCCTGAAGTAAAAGCGCATAAAAAGTTTATAGATGAGTTCATCTTAAAACTTCAAAACAGGAAGAGTAGACTCAAAGATTAAATTCGCTCCGAATTCGCTCTGTTTTTAAAGATAACAATCTATTTTTTATGTTCTTAGCTGCTTTTAAGACTTAAACAAAACAATATGTCGGACAGCACAGAAGAAATAAGAATACCAACAATCAACACAATTAAATATTTACTTGAACCAATCGTTAAGAAATTGGATCATTTAGATACCTTATTTTCAATAAGTTCATCTAATAATACAATTCCAAAGTATTATCGGAATAATGACTTAAAACGTCTATTTGGTTTATCAAATAATACAATAGTTAAGTATCGTGAAACTGGCTTGTTGCCATATACTAAATTAGGAGAAATCTTCTTATACGAAGTAAAATGTATTGATTTGATTTTAAAAGAAAACTCAGTGAAATTATAGATTATGAGAGATCCATTTACAAATGAAGAATTTAATCCCAAACGTAATAATCAAAAATTCGCAAATTCTAAAAATCGTATAAAATTTCACAATACAAGAGCAAACCAACTTAGAGTAGAAAAAGCATTTGTCGACAGACCGTTAAATAACAATCTAAAAATTTTAAACGATATTATGGCTGAAAAAGATAGTGAAACCTTTCATATGGAATTCTTAAAAGGAAAAGGGTTTAATTTTACAATCTTTAATGCTACTTGCAAAACTGAAGGTACAACAGGTTATTGTATCTATAATTTTATAATGATTTATAATTCATCTAATGTCAAAATCATACGAAATAATTGACCCGAGTCTCTATGTAATGATAGAGAAAACATCAAATCAAAACATTTTATCAATTGAGAATGAAAATGTAAAAAGAATAAACTTCATCATCATAATTTCTATGGTAGCTGTAATAGGTTTAAGTTTTATCTATTATAGCAACCAAAAGAGAAAAAAAGATGATGAAGTGAATTAAGAAATTTCATTATTTTTAGTAATAACAATTATTTTAGGTAATAATAATTATTTTATAAGATAACTTGTTGGTATGGGTGTTTAAGTAGATAGCAAAATTAAATTTTGACTGAAATAGTTTAATTTTATTTGATGATATCCATTGTTTTTTTAGTAAGTTTTTGTAAACTAAAATAGTAAACGGATGATATACATACCTATTCTTACCGTCCAGACCGCAAAAAGCATCTTATTCATGAGTTGCTTTTTTTTATTTTAAATGGCTGTAGATTATTGTTTTTCAACTATTTACACTGTGAAATTTCACTATTTTTTCGTAATCTAAAAAACCGCTAAGCGAATAAAACGGCATACTATTTTTACGGAAATCCGCCCTTTTAAATGCGGTTTACTGCAGGTGCATGATTCTTTAGCAAGTGATTTTTTGTGCATACTCTAAAAAGTGAATGGT
>CAXMOR010000049.1:0-13080 GCA_964195455.1 uncultured Acidimicrobiia bacterium | reverse complement strand
ATTTTTGGCCAAACTTCTTTTTTTAAAGTAAGAGCCCCATCAACATTTGGTTTATGGAAAAAATTACCAATAAAAATAAAATGCTCTCTTTCTTCAAAGGGCTTCCAATTTTTAATTTGATGTGTATCAATCTTATCTAGTAAAAAAGGTAAATAACAGAGAATTTTTTCATCAACCTTAAAAACAGATTTTAATAAATCCATTTCAAAAGAGGAAATAATTAAACTCAAATCACATCTTAAAATAGACGCAATTTCTCTTTTTGCATCCTCTGATTTTAATAAAGCTTCTGTTGTAAACTCTTCACCTTTCTTTAATTGTTGATGTCTAGTTTTACGCAAAAAATGTAAATCTTCAGTATCTAAAATACGTATTGCATTTGGGCAATGTTCTGCAACGCGCCAACCAAATTGTTCTTCCATCATAAAACGATCGAATAGCACAATTGTAGGTTGCAATTCTTTTACAAAAGTATCAAAAGAGGGTTTGTTTAATACGATAGAAACTTCATCAACCCCTAAAGAGTTTAGACTTGCGGCGGTTTCACTTTTTTGAGCAGGAGAAGCAAAGGTTACCTTCCAATTTTGATTTAAAAACTGCTCAATAAGTTGCAACATTCGACTACCTGCCGCAGAAGAATTGGGCTCTACCCAAACATATCCAATAATTAAAACTTGTTGCTGCGTCAATTACTTAGCAGTCATTTGTTGTTTATAATCTGCTTGCACTTCCTTACCCCAACTTACAATTTCGACTACTTGTTCTGCTGTTAAATTCGCTTCAGCATGCGTCCATGTATAAGAGTTTAAAGGCATTTCTCCTTCTTCCACCTCCTCATGTAACTCGTCCATTTTATGTTCTTTCTTTTTTAAAGAGTACTCGTTCCATTTAGAAAAATTTAAATGCTTTTTACCATCTTTAATATGCTCCTCTAACCAATAATTTATCGGTGTAATTGAATTGTACCAAGGATAGGTCGTTTTGGATGAATGACAATCGAAACAAGTGGTTTCTAGAATCTTTTTCACATTTTCTGGTGGATTTGTTTCTGAAATAAAAGCAGCAACGGACGTGATATCTCCGTCATTTTTTTCAGGTCTAAAAAACTGAGCAATGATTAATGCGAATAGTAAAAGGTAACCTATTTTTTTAAGTATTTTCATTGAGTAAACTTTAAGATGTTCAAGGTAGTAAAACTACTAAATTCTCACTTTATTCTGTGAAAATATCCGTATTTTTGTCAACTATTATTGAAAATCAAACCGATAGGTTATAGATTACACAAAATAAACGCACTCATGAAATACGATATTATTGTAATTGGTTCTGGTCCTGGAGGATACATTTCTGCAGTTAGAGCATCTCAATTAGGTAAAAAAGTAGCAATTATTGAAAAATATTCCACTTTAGGCGGAACATGTTTAAATGTTGGTTGTATTCCTTCTAAAGCTTTACTAGATTCTTCTCACCATTATTACGATGCTGTTCATCATTTTGAAGAGCATGGAATTTCAATTGAAAAGCCATCTTTCGATTTTGGTAAAATGGTTGAAAGAAAAGCTAAAGTTGTAGAAACTACGACCGGAGGAATTAAGTATTTAATGGACAAAAATAAGATTGATGTTTTTGAAGGTTTAGGTTCATTTATAGATAACACACACGTAAATGTGGCTAAAAATGATGGTTCTTCAGAAATAATTGAAGGAACGAATATCATTATTGCAACGGGCTCGAAACCCTCTAGTTTGCCTTTTATAAAGCTAGATAAAGACCGTGTAATGACCTCTACAGAAGCTTTAAAATTGCCAGAAGTACCAAAACATTTAATTGTAATTGGTGGCGGTGTTATTGGTTTAGAGTTAGGTTCTGTATACAGTCGTTTGGGCGCAAAAGTTACGGTTATAGAATATATGGACAAAATTGTTCCAGGTATGGATACTGATGTTTCTAAAGAGCTGCAAAAAGTATTCAAAAAACAAGGAATTAAATTTGCAACCAGCCATAAAGTAACTTCTGTAGAAAGAAACGGAGATACTGTTGTTGTAAAAGCTACGGATAAAAAAGATAGAGAAATTGAATTTTCTGGTGATTATTGTTTGGTTTCCGTTGGAAGAAAAGCATATACCGAAGGTTTAGGTCTAGAAAAAATTGGTCTTGAAGTGAATGAACGTGGTCAAGTTTCTGTAAACGACCATTTACAAACAAACATCTCTAACATTTATGCAATTGGTGATGTCGTTAAAGGTGCAATGTTAGCGCACAAAGCAGAGGAAGAAGGAGTTGTTGTCGCAGAATATTTAGCTGGCGAAAAACCACATATTAATTATAATTTAATTCCTGGTATTGTTTACACGTGGCCAGAAGCTGCTGCAGTTGGTAAAACTGAAGACGAATTAAAGGAAGCAAAAATTGAATATAAAGCTGGTAAGTTTTCTATGAGGGCTTTAGGTAGATCGCGCGCAAGTGGAGATATTGACGGTTTTGTTAAAGTTTTAGCTGATAAAAACACAGATGAAATTTTAGGAGTTCACATGGTTGGTGCACGTGTTGCAGATTTAATTATGGAGGCTGCCGTTGCTATGGAATTTAGAGCGTCTGCAGAAGATTTAGCAAGAATTTGTCATGGTCACCCAACCTATTCTGAAGCTGTAAAAGAAGCCGCAAAAGCAGCTTGGGATGGAAAACCATTAAATGCATAAATTATAAATACAAAATAGAAACCTCACTGTTTGTGAGGTTTTTTTGTTTCTAAAACTTTCTAGTATTTTTACAAAGCATATGCAAAGAACAATACGTACTTTTTCTGTTAACAAACTTAATAAATTTAAAACAAATTTACTTTCTTGGTCTCAACAGTTTGAAACTGTAATTTGGTTGGATTCTAACAATTATAAACAACAATACTCAAGTTTTGATTGTGCTTTAGCGGTCGAAGAGTTTACCGCTATTAAAACAGATTATCAAAAGGCATTTGAGAAATTAAAAGAATATCAAACCCTCACGAAAGATTATATCTTTGGATATATTTCTTATGATGTGAAGAATGATGTCGAACGACTTTCTTCGAATAATTTTGATGGTTTAGATTTTGCTGATTTATATTTTTTTCAACCCAAAAAATTAATTTTTATTAAAGAACATGTTATAGAATTTCACTACTTAAAGATGGTAGACGATGAAATTGAAGATGATTTTGAAACTATAAAAAAGTATACCAAAAACTTAAATTTCGAGCAAGATGCTGTTGCGCAAAGCAGAAATACTGAATCTGGACACTCAGAAAATGATATCAAAATAAAACTTCGAATTCACAAAGATGAATATCATAAAAAAGTAAATAAAGTTTTAGAACAAATTAAAAGAGGAGCTATTTACGAAGCTAATTTTTGTCAAGAATTTTATGCCGAAAACAGCACTATAAATCCTGTAGAAGTTTACAATGATTTAAACAAAATTTCTGAACCTCCATTTGCAGTTTTTTTAAAAATGGAACATCAATATTTATTATCCGCAACTCCAGAAAGATATCTTAGAAAAGAAGGAACAAAAATTATTTCTCAACCGATAAAAGGAACTGCAAAACGATTAATTAGTGCGTTTGATGACGCACAAATTGCACTCGATTTACAAAGAGATGAAAAAGAACGTTCAGAAAATGTGATGATTGTAGATTTGGTTAGAAATGATTTGTCTAAATCCGCAAAAAAAGGAAGTGTAAAAGTTGAAGAATTGTGCAAAGTATATTCTTTTAAACAAGTACATCAATTAATATCAACAGTCGTTTCAGAAATTGAAGAAAACACGCATCCTGTAGACGTTATCAGAACTACATTTCCTATGGGAAGTATGACAGGTGCTCCAAAGATTTCTGCAATGAAAATAATTGAAAATTTAGAAGAAACAAAACGTGGTTTATACTCGGGAGCTGTTGGCTACTTTGCACCTAATGGTAATTTCGATTTTAATGTTGTGATAAGAAGCATTTTGTATAATGAAGAACATAAATACATTTCTTATTCTGTTGGTAGTGCAATTACAGCTAAATCTATTCCTGAAAAAGAATATGAAGAATGCTTGTTAAAAGCAAAAGCAATGAAACATGTATTGCTAAATTCAAAGTAAAATCACTAACTTTATCTACTATTATTTCTTTTAGAGCTGCTGAACTCACTTCAGTAAAATCAGAAATCTTTTTTAACTATATTTACTCAATGATTATCGACCAAGAAGAAAAATTTCAGCTCATTTTCAATACATTAAAAGAGAAACAAACTGAACAAAGCATGTTCAATAAGTTCCTGGAAATGTATCCTGTAGAATGGAAACAGCTCAAAGTAACATTTTCTAAGTTTAATAGAAGTAAGCAATTTGGGAAGACAATTCCTTTACCAAAACCTGAACAATCTTTAAGAAAAGAAATTAGAGTTTGGTTAAAAAAACACTAATTATGACACGCAAAGATTTCAATTTTCACATTTACAAAACTGATTTTTACGGGCAATTTTGGCAAGCAAAAACCACAAAAGCTGTCGTGGTTTTGGTTCATGGAATGGGAGAACATTCTGGACGCTATAATCATGTGGCCAAAAAACTGACCGAAAATGATTTCTCTGTTGTTGCTTTTGATCATTTTGGACATGGAAAAACGACTGGAAAACGTGGTCATAACCCAAGCTTTGATGCCGTTTTAGAAAGTGTTTCAAAAACTATAGAAAAGGCAAAAGAACGCTTTCCAAATAAACCGATCTTCTTATACGGTCATTCAATGGGCGGCAATACTGTTATCAATTATGCCATTAGAAAAAAGCATGATTTACAAGGAATTATCGCTACAAGTCCGTTTTTGAAATTAGCTTTTGAACCCCCTAAAATTAAATTAGCAGTTGGTAAAATATTACAGAAAATTGCTCCTTCAATAACGATGGGAAACGAACTAGATGCTACTGATATTTCTAGAGAAAAAATAGAAGTTGATAAGTATATAAATGACCCTTTAGTGCATGATAAGATTAGTCCTAATTTCTCTTTAACTTTTATTGAAACCGGAAAATGGGCCATTGAAAACGCAAGTAAACTAAAGGCTCCTATATTTTTATTACATGGAACAGGTGATAAAATTATCGATTATAAAGGAACTCAGGAATTTGCTAATAATGCTGATAAAGGAACTCTAAAATTGTATGAAGGTGGCTATCATGAATTACAAAACGATTTATGCAAAGAAGAAATGCTAGAAGATGTTGTAAACTGGTTAAATTCTCAACTTTAATTTCCGTATTTTTGAAGCGTAAATGCTACAGAAATTCAAAGAACATATCCATATAAATTTTCCTTTTTTAAAGGATAAAAAACTATTAATCGCTATTTCTGGCGGTTTAGATTCTGTGGTTTTAACCCATCTTTTGTTTGAGTTAAACTTTACTACTTCTTTAGCGCATTGTAATTTTCAGCTTCGAAAAAAAGAAAGTGATCTAGATGAAGAATTTGTAAAATTATTGTCACAAAAATCGTCTAATCAGATTTTTACAATAAAATTTAACACTAAAGAGTTTTCGGAAAACAACAAAATTTCCACTCAAATTGCTGCAAGAAAATTACGTTATAATTGGTTTCAAGAGCTGATTAAAGAACACAATTTTGATTTTGTTTTAACGGCTCATCATGCAGATGACAATTTAGAAACATTTCTCATCAATTTAACACGAGGAACAGGTTTAGATGGTTTTACAGGAATCCCGAAAATTAATGGAAACATTGTTCGTCCGTTATTAGCTTTTTCTAGAGAAGAAATTTCAGCATACGCAAAAACGAACAATATTCAGTGGAGAGAAGATGCAAGCAACGCCTCAATAAAATATATTAGAAATAAAATTAGACATCAAATCGTTCCTGTTTTAAAAGAAATCAATCCTAATTTCTTAGAGACGTTTTCAAAAACATCAAAAAACTTAGAAGAAAGCAGACAAATTATTGACGATCGAATTGCTGATATTGCATCAAAAGTTATGAAGTCTGAAAGCACAATTATTAAAATTAATATTGATCACATAAGTCAACTTTCTAACTCTAAAGCATATGTATATCAATTGTTAAAAGAATACAATTTTAAGGAATGGAATGATGTTTACAACCTACTTTCTGCACAATCAGGAAAACAAGTTTTTTCTAAAACGCACCGATTATTAAAAGACAGAGCGTTTTTAATATTGAGTAAAATAAACAATGATCAAAGTCGCCAAGAAAAATCTTATATCATTACAGAAAATGACCAAGATATTACAAATCCTATTTCTTTAAGTTTTAACGATGTTAAACAAATATCAATAGAAGACAAACAGAACATTTACGTCAATAAAGATTTATTAAAATACCCTTTAATAATAAGAAAACGACAAAATGGCGACTATCTATATCCTGCTGGGATGCTAGGAAAAAAGAAGTTAAGTAAATACTTTAAAGATGAGAAGTTTTCTCTTCTTGAAAAAGAAAACACATGGCTACTTTGCACTGCTGAAAACAAAATTATTTGGGTAATTAATCGCAGACAAGACAAACGTTTTCGTGCCTCTAATTCATCTAAACAAATAATTAAAATATCAATAGAAAATTAAGTTAACCTAATTAGATTTTGTAATTTTAAAATTTTAATACTCAAAACATGTTATGAAGAAAATATATTTAGCTATTGCTATCCTTGTAATTATTTCTTGCCAATCAGAGCCTAAAATTGGTTACGCAATCGTTTCTGGAAAAATCACGAATGCAAGTTTCTCAGAAGCAAATATCTATAAACAGTCAGATAGGTCTTTAGTAAAAAAAGTTTTACTCGCAGAAGACGGTGTTTTTAACGACACCATTAAATTAGATAAAGGATCTCTCTATTATTTATCCCAAGCAAAAAACACTACAAATTTATATTTATCTGCAGGAGATCAGATTACTATTAACTATGATGCTAAAGAGCGTAAAAATAGCCTTAAAATCGGGGGTAAAAGTGCTGCATATGGCAACTATTTAATTGAAAAATCTCAAAAATACGCCGACTTAATTAGTGACGGAACTGAAGTTTACACAAAAGAAGAAAAAGAATATACAAAAACGTTTCAAGAGGTAAAACAAGCGCAAGAAGATTTACTATTTAATTATGAAGGAATATCTGACGATTTTAAACAAATTGAAAAAAGAAATATTAACTACCAGTATTTCACTTTTTTAAATAAATATGAAACCTATCATTCTTACTACGCAAAAAAGAAAGACTTTAAAGTTTCTGATAGCTTTTTGAGCGAATTAGACTCTATAGTGTATACAAGTGAAAATGATTTTGAATTTTCATCAAGCTACAATAATTTAGTTACCTCTAAATACAGTAAAATAGCCAAAAAAATAGCAAAGAAAGATTCTTTAGATTTAGACATTGCTATGTTAACGGTTTCTAGTAAAATAAAAAACGAAACCATTAAAAACAGGTTACTTTTTAATGCTTCTACCTATGGTATTACTTACACAAATGATGTGGAAAATTTCTATCAAACATTCATAAAAGCCTCTACAAATAAAAAAAATAATATAGAAATAACTAAAACCTACACTGCTTTAAAAGCAGTTGCAAAAGGAAATGATTCTCCAAAATTTACGGACTATGAAAACAATGCTGGCAGCAAAACTTCTTTAGATGACTTAAAAGGGAAATATACTTATATAGATGTTTGGGCAACTTGGTGTGGACCTTGCATTGCAGAAATACCTTCTTTAAAAAAGGTTGAAAAAAAATATCACAATAAGAACATAGCATTTGTTAGTATTTCTATTGATCGAGAAAAAGATCATGAAAAATGGAAAAAAATGATCCTCGACAAAGAATTAGGCGGCATACAATTATTTGCTGATAATAATTGGCAATCTAAATTTATAGAAGACTATTTAATTAAAGGAATTCCACGTTTTATTTTAATTGATCCTGCTGGGAAAATTATTAGCTCTAATGCACCAAGGCCTTCTGAAGAAAAGCTAGTTTCACTCTTCGATGAATTAAAAATATAACTAATTTTCACCTTTAAAACGTACTCATGAAAAAACTGTTTTTCATTGCAACTTTTCTTTTCTCAATAACAAATTTTGCTCAAACCGCAGAAGATCCAATAAAAATACAAACGTCTGTTCAAAAAATATCAGAAACGGAATATGATCTTATTTTTACGGCAACCCTTTTTAAAGATTGGTATTTATACTCACAATACAATCCGGATGAAGCTTCTTTGCCTTTAGAAATAATCATACTTGAAGGCGAAACTGGCTATAATTTAATTGGTAAAGCCGATGAACAAGAAACTTTTAAAAAGTATTCTGAAACTTGGGAAAAAGAAGAAGTTGTTTTTAAAGACAAGGCAATTATTACCCAAAGAATTCAACTTACAAATAAAGATATTTCAGAAATAAGACTAAATTTCTTTGGTCAAGTTTGTGAGACTGCTTGTATCAATGTCGATGAAAACTTCACCTTTTCTTTAACCGGAAACATTGCAAAAGAAGAAATTTCAATTGACAAAGAAAGTGAAAGTCTTGCAAAAAAATTAAAGCTTAATTTAAAGAACACATCACTTTTAAAGAATTCTACAGAGACAAATTCAGAAAGTTCAAATGGTTTGTTTAATATCTTTTTGTTAGGATTTGTTGGTGGTTTATTAGCACTGTTAACTCCTTGTGTTTTCCCAATGATACCTTTAACTGTATCGTTTTTCACTAAACAATCATCAAATAACAAGAAAGGCATTTCTAATGCGATTTTATATGGCGTTTTTATTGTATTTATCTACATATTATTAAGTCTTCCATTTCATTTTCTAGATAATTTAGATCCAGAAATACTCAACACGATTTCTACGAATGTTTGGTTAAATATTTTCTTTTTTGTGGTGTTAGTATTTTTCGCTTTCTCTTTCTTCGGATTTTACGAAATTACACTACCAAGTTCTTGGGGAAATAAAATGGACTCTGCTTCTTCCGTTGGTGGAATTATTGGAATTTTCTTTATGGCATTAACCTTGGCCATTGTTTCCTTTTCTTGCACCGGTCCTATTTTAGGGTCTTTATTAGCCAGTTCTTTAACATCTGATGGCGGAGCAACACAGTTAACAGCCGGCATGACTGGATTTGGATTAGCATTAGCCTTCCCTTTTGCTTTATTTGCGTTATTTCCAAGTTGGTTAAATTCTTTACCAAAATCTGGAGGATGGCTAAATACAACAAAAGTTGTTTTAGGATTTTTAGAATTAGCTTTGGCCTTTAAATTCTTATCAAATGCCGATTTAGTAGCACATTGGGACATACTAAAACGTGAAGTTTTTATAGCGATATGGGTTATAATTTTTATTGGATTAGCTCTCTATTTATTTGCTAAAATTAAATTCCCTCATGATTCTCCTATCAAAAAATTATCATTTTCAAGAATATCCTTTGGCGTCTTAATAATTTCTTTTATCATTTATATATCTCCTGGCGTTTTAAAAAATCCAACTTGGAACTTAAGTTTATTAAGCGGCTTTCCACCTCCACAATTTTATAGTATTTACGAACAAGAAAGCGATTGCCCTTTGGGATTAAATTGTTTCAAAGATTTTGATGAAGGTTTAGCAGCGGCCAAAGAAAAAAATAAACCAATTTTATTAGACTTCACGGGTTGGGCTTGCGTAAACTGCAGAAAGATGGAAGAAAATGTGTGGAGTGAACCAGACATTTTTCAAATCTTAAAAGATGATTATATATTGATTTCATTATATGTAGATGATAATGAAAAACAGTTGCCAAAAGAGCAGCAATTTGATTTTTTAAAGAAAAACGGAAAGGTAAAAAAGATAAAAACTGTTGGTGATAAATGGTCTACTTTTCAGATAATTAATTTTAAGAATGCATCGCAACCTTATTATGTTCTATTAAGTCCCGATTTAGAAGTATTGAATAACACACAACAATATACCGATAGAGACACTTATTTTAACTGGTTACAAAAAGGTATTGCAACCTTTAAAAAATAAGATTATATTTAAATAGTTTTTTGAAAAGTATATATTACTATAAAACAATAATCACATGATAAAAAAAATAACCTTACTTTTTATTATTTCTTTCTTATTTCCAGTTTCTTTCCTTGCGCAACAAAAAACCGAAATAAACCTAAATACATCTCAAAGTATTTATACATTCAGTTTTTATAATGAAGGTTTAAACAACTATGCTGCACTCAAAAAAAGATTAAATTTTTCGTCTTTAGAACTTGTCTTGACTATACTTCCATCTTTAGAATTCAATACCAATGGAAGTCTTTTCGCTCCAAGTAGCAGAAGTATTTTTGAATTTAAAGACATGAGAAAGAAACCAACGATCTATAAATTAGATGATATTACTAGGTATCAAAACAATAGGCTTGCAAGAGAAATTAATTACAATAATGACCCCTCTCAATGGAATTTACATCGTATTGAAAATAGAATTCAGCCTTATTTCTTAAAAAATAAACAAAAATTAAACAATTGAAAAAAATCTAGTCAAATTTCTATCGTTTTCGTAAATTTTATTAAGATTATTAGCAAAAACCTAGGTTCTTTATTTTTGGTTTTTTGTAAATTCACAACTTAAAATTTTCAAAAAAATGTCTGGATTACCAAAACTAACAAGATTTAATGACAATGTGCTGTCTAAATATCAAATTTACAATAGCATTTTCATGACGCTTCCTTTTGATACCATTAGCAATACTGGTGTTTTATTACCTCTTTTTCATGAAATATGTAAAAAAGGTTTTGAAAATGGAGATAATCCAACAGAAATTGTAGAAAAATTTTTCCAGAAATACCAAGAAAACCCTTCAGAGAAAGCTAAAAAAGATTTACTTTTTCTCTTTATTCAATACATTGAGCGCCAAGTTGTTTTATTTGACGCTATTGAAGATGCTGCCTTTCCCATAGTGAATAATATGGATGGTATTGGTACGCTTCGTAATTCTAAAGAAATTGCAATTTTAAGCAACAAAAAAGAAGAATTAAAAAAGCATTTAGAAGATTTTAAAGTACGTATTGTTTTAACAGCGCATCCAACTCAATTTTATCCAGGTTCTGTTTTAGGTATTATTACGGATTTAGACAAAGCCATTCAAAATGATGATTTATTGCTCATCAAAAAATTATTAGCTCAATTAGGAAAAACCCCTTTTTATAAGAAAACAAAACCGACTCCTTTTGATGAAGCCATCAGCTTAATTTGGTATCTAGAAAATGTATTTTATCATTCTATCAGCAAAATATACAACTACATTCAGCAAGATATTTATGATGGAGAACCTCTAGAAAATGAAATTATTGATCTTGGATTTTGGCCAGGAGGAGACAGAGATGGTAACCCATTTGTAACCACAAAAATAACTTTAGATGTAGCAGAAAGATTACGTCAATCAATTTTGAGAAGTTACTACAGAGATGTTAAACGTTTAAAAAGACGTTTTACTTTTGATGGTGTTCAAGAAATTTTAGCGCAAGTTGAAAAACGTTTGTACAAACACGTGGTTAGAAGTTATAGGAAAGTTAACTTTTCACAAAAAATATTATTATCAGAACTAGAAAAAGCAAGAGAAATTATAAAAACAAAACATGATTCTTTATTTATTGAAGAATTAAATGACTTTATTAATAAAGTTAGAATTTTTGGTTTTCATTTTGCAACCTTAGATATTCGACAAGATAGTAGAGTGCATCACAAAGCATTTACACAAATTGTAGATGATTTAGCAACTGCTGGCGACACCACTTTCCCAGCAAATTACCATAACTTATCAGAAGAAGATCAGATTTCTACATTATCATTAGTAAAAGGGAACATTGATCCTAAAATTTTATCTGATGAAATGTCCGTAAAAACGATTGAATCTATTTATGCATTAAAAACAATCCAAGAAAGAAATGGTGAACGTGGTGCAAATAGATACATCATTAGCAATAACCAATCAGCACTAAACGTAATGCAAACTTTTGCGATGTTAAATCTATGCGGATTTGAAAACGAATTACCTGTAGACGTAATTCCACTTTTTGAAACTGTAGATGATTTGGAAAACTCAAGTGATGTGATGCGCACTCTATACACTAACAATGCTTACAGATATCATTTAACTAAAAGAAAAAACAAACAAACCATTATGTTAGGTTTTTCTGATGGAACAAAAGATGGTGGGTATTTAATGGCGAATTGGGGTATTTTTAAAGCCAAAGAGGCGCTTACAAAAATCTCAAGAGAATTTGATATTGAAGTAATTTTCTTCGACGGACGTGGAGGACCACCTGCAAGAGGAGGAGGTAAAACACATCAATTTTATGCTTCTTTAGGACCAACAATTGAAGACAAAGAAATTCAATTAACGGTTCAAGGTCAAACTATTAGCTCTAATTTTGGAACTTTAAATTCATCACAATTTAACTTGGAACAATTAATAAGTTCTGGCATTAAAAACGAGGTTTTCACCAAAGATCAATTAAATGATAAGCATCGAGAACTCATAGATGATTTAGCTACTACTAGTTATAAAACATATGTAGAGTTTAAAAACCATCCGCAATTTTTACCGTATTTAGAAAAAATGAGTACGTTAAAATATTATGCAAAAACTAATATTGGCAGCAGGCCCAGTAAACGTTCAAATTCTGACACTTTAGATTTCTCAGCATTAAGAGCAATTCCTTTTGTTGGAAGTTGGAGTCAGTTGAAACAAAATGTACCTGGATTTTTTGGTGTTGGAACAGCACTAAAAAAATATGAAGAAGCAGGTAGGTTTGATGAAATTATTGAATTCTATAATGCATCAGATTTCTTTAAAACTTTGCTCGAAAATAGTATGATGAGTTTAACAAAATCATTCTTTGGCTTAACCGCGTATATGTCTGATGACCCTGTTTTTGGTGAATTCTGGAAATTAATTTTCAAAGAATATGAAACAACCAAAAGATTATTTTTAAAACTTACTGGAGGCGAGGCGTTGATGGAAAATTTTCCAATAGGTAAAGCATCTATAGAAATGAGAGAAAACATTGTATT
>CAXMOR010000048.1:0-2648 GCA_964195455.1 uncultured Acidimicrobiia bacterium | reverse complement strand
ACCGATGGAACACTATTAAGTCCTAGGAATGTTACAATGAATAGTAATACTTTAAGTTTTACAGGTGGTAGAATTGGGATAGGTGGGTCGGCGGATAATTCTTATCCTTTGAAAGTTACTGGTGTTTCTCAATTTGACGATTTAGTTTTATATTCTACTGCATCTGAAGGAGAAATAACAAACAACATCAAGTCAAATGATACAAATTTAAATATCCGAAATTACGGTAACAATAAAAATGTATCTTTTTTCTCCACAAAAGATAATGTAACAAGTCAATTTTTGCTAAATAGTCCTTCAAACGGTTACACGCTATTTTCAAATAATGACCTAGTCATAAATGGGTCAGGTCAATCGGGTACACCATCAGCACAATTTCATATTAGAAGCGATGGAAGCACAACAGGAAAAAGTTTTTTTGTTGAAAATAGTTTGGGTGCGGATAATTTTACGATTTTAGATGGTGGAAATGTAGGAATAGGGACAGTCACCCCTGATGCAAGACTTGATGTAGAAGGCGGGAATGTTCGTTTTTCAGATTACGGCGGCGGTACAGTAACAGGAACACCCACAAAATATCTTGCAGTTGAATCAGATGGAGATGTTATTGAAGTTGATGTTGCGAGTGGGATAGATGCAGTAGTATCAGATAGAAGTTACGCAGATAATACAGCGGCTTTGGTTGACCTAGTAAGCGGGCAAGTATATTACAATACAACTTCCAGTACTTTTGTAGTATTGCCTTAATATGAAAAAAACATTATTATTATTATTCCTATTATTGCCTTTCTCAAATTTTGCACAACTAAACAAAAATATTCTAAAATCTAGTTTATTCCAAGTTGGTGCGGGGTTTGCGGATGGGACTAATCAAGCGTATTTGTTTCATTATACTGGTCAATTTGGCAACATAAAACCTAACACCGAAGCATGGATAAATAAGTGGGCATTAGACGAAAACGGAAACCCAATAGTAGGTAAAGAGCGGTTTTGGCAGTCTTCGCGGGCTTTGGTTTTTACTACCGATTTTCACCACTTTACCAGATTTACAGAAAATAGATTTAATGAAGCGTCAATTTTGACATACGCAATAGGGCACGGAGCGAAAAAGAAAAAATGGTACTGGTATTTTGCCGACTTAGGTATAATGTTTGCAAGCCGTTCAGCGGGATTTTACGCTTCATACGAGATAGTATTTAAATAAAATAAATAACCCCCTTAAACCTACTAAACACACCACAAAATGAAAGGGGAATTAATAGCAGGAATCGTTTCCGTATTGTCAACAATTAACGGTATTATAATACTAATTGCAAAAAGGATTTTTGACAAAAAGATGAAGGAATTAGAATATAAACACATTTCGGAATCAGATGAACGGGAACACAAGCAAGAGCTTGAAAGGCATAAGGAAACAACAACTGATTTACTATATGAAAATTTAGAAATTCTAAAGGTAAGAATCATCAAGCAAGTAAATAAGGATATTGAGCAAGCCGAAAGCAATGCAGAAAAGCAAATTCTAATTGACATGGTAAAAATTCAATGCCCTGGTTGTTACGCGGCTGTACTCACCGAATTAAAAAAATAAACAAATGAATAACCTGACTAGCTGCCTTAATATTACTATGGAAATAGGCAGTATATTAAAAATGGAGTTTTATAATTTAATTAAATTCCGAAAATTAAGAGATGAAGTAAAAATAGGCAGCGTAACAATAATAGAGGGTAGTTCTAATTTGTGCATATACAACAACAGCGAACAAATTAAGTTTTCTACAATAATACAGCCATTAAGCGGTTTTGGTGCACATTGGCACGACTGCAAAGAAACAGTAAAAGTAATAGAAGGCACTTATTTTGACAAAAGGAGCGGCAAAGCATACAAAAAAGGAGACGTAATTAATTATGATAATTATGAAGTGCACCAGCCATTTAACCCTTCAGTTACTCAGGAATTAATATTAGAGGTTGTTTTTTCGGTGTAAAATTAGGAAATGTCAATTATTATGATTAATTTTACAATTCCAAGGCAACAAAAACTTTTTAACTTTTTATTAAAAATAAATTATGAAATTAAAATTATTAGTATTATCTTTGTTTTTGTGCTTTGGAGCGATGGCACAAGAAGTAACTTCTGAAGAGGTTATTATTGAAGTTGCGACTGAGATAGGAAACGACCTTTCCCCAGTTTTAGACATTATTAAAAAGGGTGAATTCCCTAAAGATACGGTAGGTTGGATCATGTTGGTTTTTACAACTTTATTGCCTTTTATTACTAGGTTTTCTACAAATAAAGTAAAATATACTTCTTTGTTTGCTAAAATTAAGGCAAAAAGCGAAGGCAGCAAAACCATTGCGTTTATTGTTTCAATGGTTATTGGTTTAGCTTATGAAATTATACAAAGTGGCGCGGGTTTTGATGCAGCCGACTGGGGTGCTTATTCCGTTTTAGTTTACGGTGGTGCTATTGTAGTTCACGAAATTATTGCAAAATTCAAAAAAGATAAAAAAGAATCTGTTTAATTGTTTTTAATTGTTTCCTCTGAAAACTGGAAGGTAGTTTTGATTAGTGTGGTTTTCAGAGGTTTTTTAAACAGAGTAATTAGAAGTTTTTCATGAGATTTTTATATAAGCCGAATTAGAAA
>CAXMOR010000047.1:0-1776 GCA_964195455.1 uncultured Acidimicrobiia bacterium | reverse complement strand
AAAATCATTTTCAGAACTTTCTTGTTGCAATTTATTCTCAATATTAGAAACCACATGGTCTAACATTTCTATTCTAATGTCCCAATATTTTATACCATCATTTTCTAAACGATGGTCTATGTATTTTATTTGTTCTTTTGTGATTTCCATCGCTTACAAAATTACATTTGGGTATTGTTTTTGAATCTCTTTTTTATTCTGATAAAACATATATTCACCAGACCAGTAAAACAGAATCAACATTATAAAAACAGCTAGTTCTATATAATTATAACTTGTGTTTAAGAAACTTTCAGAATCTCTACTTCTTGCCACAAAATTAAAAATCATGACACATACATAAAACATATTAAAAAAATACATGGTCATGTCTAAAACCAAAAAAGTGTCTTTTTTAGTATTTCTCATATTTATATTAAATAGCAAACGAAATCCTAAAAAAATTAAAATAAAACTTAAAACAGTAAAAAAAGTATCTTTATCATCAATGAAATTCATCAACCAAAACACCCCATAAAATAGAACACCTGTGATTATAATTTTTGGTGGTTTAAAAAATGCAAATAAATGTTTTAAAGACTGTTTGTAAAATTTTTTTTGTACAGATTTTGTTTTCTCTTTTAGTAGTTTACTAAAACCTTTATCACTAAAATTTCTATGGATATTTATAATTTCTTGCTTAAAATCTAAATCAGGATTTTTACCTATTTTTTGCTCTAAAATGTTTGCAAAATGATCTACAATTTCTGCTCTTACATCATGATATTTTATTCCGTTAGAAAAAATATAAGTATCTATTTGTAAGTGTTGGTCTTTTGTGATTTCCATTATAATAATTGTTTTTTCATTTCTTCAACTTTAAGAATTGTTTTCTTGTACAAATGGTAGCCAGAATAAAAAGCTATGAAATGAACAGGAAGTACAACAAACCAAACTATCTTTTGTACAGTTTCGGTTTGATCTATAAAAAAACTCGGAAAAGCATTTAAAATTAAAAAACTCATTACTAAGTACATAACGCCATAATCTAAATTCACGGATCTACCATATTTTTTAAACACTGATTTCAAAAACTCTATGAGTACAAAAACCATGGGAGAGACAAATAAAGTAAAACTCAAATTTTTAAATGCGTTAAATGAAATCATTTCAGAAACAACATAAAATACGAAAAGTGAAATTACAAGCATCGAGACATTCTTAAATTTCTTAAAAAAATGTACAAATCCTTTATGATATTCTCTTCTATATTTTATATTGACATTTTGCCAACTTTCTCTATTTATATGGGATAGGTTTCCTGACCAACCGATTCTTTTTAAAGCAACATTTAATTCAATTTTGAAATCTTTAGTTTTTGCATTTTTTTCTAAATCAGAAACCACATGATCTACCATTTCTATTCTAATGTCCCAGTATTTTATGCCTTCTTTCTCCAGACGATTATCTATATATTGTATTTGATCTTTTGTGATTTCCATAGCTTACGAAATTCTATATATATTGATGGCTTCTTTGTGTTTTTTGAAAAAATAATGGCAGATATAAGTTACTGCAAAACCTCCACAAAGAAAGCCCGTAAAAACAGGCTCTAAGTTTCCCTTATCATTAAAATGACTTCCCATCAACAAAGGGATCACTAGAAAAATCATTCCTAAATACTGAGTTCTTAAAACAAAGCGATAGGTTGTTTTTACTTTCGATTTTATAACTTTTATAAAGATAAAAATTAAATAGATTAAAAACACAGCCGTAATTAAATTCAAGAACTCATTT
>CAXMOR010000046.1:0-1741 GCA_964195455.1 uncultured Acidimicrobiia bacterium | reverse complement strand
TAAAAAAACGAAATGGCAACAACGTATATAATTTATTGCTAGTTCTGGCTTGTTTGGAATATCTGTGGATTTTTAAAAGGTAAGCTTAAGTTTATTAAATTAGTTGCTTAAACCACGCAACAAACCATATACAAACACGTTAGCAACAATTTGACAAAAAAATGAGAATAACACTTTTATTATTATTATTCATATTAACTTCAATTACTGTAAAAAGTCAATCTAGTTATTCTGGAAGTTTAGGAAATTATCCAATAAAAATAATAATGTATCATTACAGCGATGGAGTTTCGCTTGCCTACTATGTTTATGATAAATTTGACACACCTATCACAATAAATGGAAACTTAAAAAATGGCGAATTAAACCTTTTTGAAAAAGATAGTGCTGGAAAAAATTCTGCTATTTTAACTTTCAATGATTTTAAAGAAAGTAATAAAACAATTAATGGAAAATGGGTAAATACTGACAAATCAAAAATTTATCAAATATCATTAAAAAAAGATTTTGACATTGATTATGGAGATAATGTTGAGTGGAAATCTAAAGAATTAATTCAATCAAACGCTACAAAAAACCATTATTTTAAAACTATAATTTCAAAAGAAAAAAGACAATTCTATGGAAGAATATCCGCTGTAAAAATATTTCAAAAAAAGACAGATAAGTTAATACAAACTATAGAGTTAGATTGCCAGTTATTCGGAATAGATAATATAAGTATAGGAGATTATAACTTTGATGGACTTGAGGATTTTTCGGTTTTTGAATCTAGTTATGCTGGTCCCAATACATCTAGCATCTATATTTTAAGAAATTCAGATTCTGAAAAATATCATGTAAGTAATTTTAGTGGAACTTCATTAGAATTTGATAACGAATCAAAACTTATTTATGAACACAATCAATGTTGTGCAGGTAGAAGTCAGATGAACACTACTTATAAAGTAATAAATAATGAAATGGTTTTAATAGAACAAAATTGTCTTGAATATAATGACGAAAAAGAAGATTATATAAAAACAAAATGTGAATAAAAACTTGTGCTAACACGGTGTGTAATTATTGGCTACGGTTTACAGTAATCAAAGTCGATACAGTTTAATTATTTTTGAAAATTGTTACAAGCTCTTAACATAGTAGACCGTAACTAATCATACACAAGGACGTTGGTAATAATAAAAAACTTTAATTCGATTTTTAAATGATGGATTTTTTAATAAAAAACTGGGATAAAATATTGACTTTAACAATCGCATCGAAAAATTGTTGCTTTATTTTTTTCATTAATTCCTTAAAATTGATACGGGTCTTTGTCTAACAAAAAACACGTATAAATACGCATATCTTGGATTACTTTTTTCTTTAAATTTGTATTTATACATTGTGTATATCAGCAATGATGTTATACAATTGTAGGCAGTAATGTAAATAAACTGAAAATTAATTAAAAAAAAGAAATTCAATGACTATTTTAAAACCAGCAAAACTTATAATAACTGCAATTCTATTACTTATTTTTAGTACTACCGTATTTGCTCAAAAATTGGAGCCAAAAGAAAGAATACTGGAGCCAGACCATGTAATAGCGTCTAAGTTAATGGGAAAAGAGTATCAATTGTACATCTCTTTTCCTGACAGTTATTCAACGAAAGACACACTTTCTTACCCAGTTTTATATGTTTTGGATGGCAAATATTCCTTTTATTCAATCTTAGCAGCTAAAGAGGCTTCAGATCTA
>CAXMOR010000045.1:0-16654 GCA_964195455.1 uncultured Acidimicrobiia bacterium | reverse complement strand
AAGGTTTTGATATAGGGCCAAAAGAAGATAAATTAGGTATCCGAGGAAGCGACACCCACACACTACAATTTAACGATGTAAAAGTACCTAAAGAAAATAGAATTGGAGTTAATGGTTCTGGGTTTCGTTTTGCTATGAAAACACTTTCAGGAGGGCGTATTGGTATTGCGTCTCAAGCATTAGGTATTGCTTCTGGTGCTTTTGAGTTAGCCTTAAAATACTCTAAAGAGCGTAAAGCTTTTGGAACCGAAATTTGCAACCATCAAGCTATTGCTTTTAAATTAGCAGATATGGCTACAGATATTGAAGCGGCAAGACATTTAGTTATGAAAGCAGCATGGGAGAAAGATCAAGGCAAAAATTATGATTACTCCAGCGCCATGGCAAAACTTTACGCATCAAAAGTAGCTATGGAACATACTGTGGAAGCCGTTCAAATACACGGTGGTAATGGTTTCGTAAAAGAATATCATGTTGAACGTTTAATGCGTGATGCAAAAATCACACAGATCTACGAGGGAACTTCAGAAATTCAGAAAATTGTAATTTCTAGAGGAATCATTAAAGGATAAAATACTCCTTATCTATACTATATCAAAATCCATCTTTTAAAAAGATGGATTTTTTTTTAGAAACAAAAACTAATATATTCTATTTCACCATTTGGTCACTCTTTATAATCTTAAAGAGATAAATCAATATCATACAACTGCAAACCAGAAGCAGGAGCAATATTTCGTAAGAATTTTCTGTCATTATCTTCTTTTAAAGAAGATTCAATAAACTGCAAATCAAGATTTCCTTTCCCGAGCTCAAACAACGTTGCCATCATCAATCTAATTTGATATCTTAAAAACCCTTTTCCCTTCACCTTTAACACATATGACTTCTCAGGAAAAAAGCTTGCAGTCAATAAATCATTCTCTACAATTTCACAAGCATCAATCACTCTTTTAAAAACAGTCTTCTCAGAAGGTTTTGTACAATATTTATGAAAATGGTGCTCACCCTCAAATAATTTTGCCGCCTCCATCATCTTATCAATATCAAGGTTTTCATCAATATTCACCAAAAAAGGAGCAGCAAAAGGATGATCCTTTTCACCAAAAGAAAAATAATAGTGATACTCTTTTATTTTAGACGCTTGAATAATATTGAAACCTCTATCCACTTGCCGAATCGACATTGCCCTAAAATCTGGAGAAAAATTAGAATTTAAAGATCTCATAAAAGAATCTTTATCAATTAAAGTATCTACAAATAACTGCATATAATAACTATTTGCCGAAACCTTAGCGTCCGTTCTGCCAACACCAATGGTTTTAAAACTACTATCTGTAAAAACAAATGACAAACTTTTATCTACCATTTCATGCAAAGTCTTAGAATTGGTTTGTTTTTGCCAACCAGAAAAGCGAAAACCAAGAAACTGTAAGCAAATTAGATAAGAAAATGAATATTTCATAGGTGCAAATGTACAATAATTACATTTTTTTTTACAGAAAGTGCATTTTTATGAATATCCTAAAATTATATGTTAATTTTTTAAAAACATAATATTTTAGACCCTTCTAAAACTAAAAAATATACTTTTCTTAATTTAACCCCTATTTTTTTGAGGGTATAAAAATAATATACAACGTTTTCGAAAATACACCCCCTTGTTGTTTTAAATTAAATATATACTTTTGGCTCATTCAAATAATAAAAATCAATTAAAACTAAAAGAACAAACATCATGAAAAAAATTATTTTTACTTTATTATTAGCAGCCAGTTTCGCTGGAACCGCACAAGAGAAAGAAGAAGATAAAGGAACTTTTACTTTAAGCGGAAGCGTAGACACCTATTACTCTACGAATTTATCAACATCAGCTCTTGGAACTACTGGAATTTTATCAGATGTTGCTGCAAATGGATTTGGTTTAGGAATGGCAAACACTGTTTTCTCTTATGAAAAAGGAAAAGCGGGAGTTGTAGCAGATTTAGCTTTTGGCCCAAGAGCAAATGCAGCGAATGCTTATACTGGTGCAATCAATCAATTGTATGCTTACTACAAGGCTTCAGAAAAAATAACATTTACTTTAGGTCAATTTAATACATTTTACGGGTATGAAGTAATATCTCCTGCAGGAAACTTTAATTACTCTGTATCTTATTTATTTAATGCAGGACCTTTTTCACATACAGGTTTTAAATTAGATTATGCTGTCTCAGAAGATTTCTCTCTTATGTTTGCAGTAACAAATCCTCATGGAGTTATCGATGGAGCAAATACTACTTCAGATGATTACCAATTAGGTTTCCAAACAGGATACAAGGGACAATACTTTAATCTTGCTTATGGTGCAGATGGTTTCGGAGACAAAGATGTCTTATACTTAGATTACACAGGTGGTTTTGATTTAGGAGATTCTTTTTTCGTAGGTATCAACGCTGCTTACGCAAATTCAGATGATGCTGACGCAGGTTACCAAGGATTCGCTTTATACTTACAAAATACATTTTCTGACACTTTTTCTTTAGGGTTAAGACCAGAATTTTTCACAGTATCTGCTGGAGATGAAGACACAAGCGTAACTGCATTTACCTTATCAGGAAACACCTCTTTAACGGATAGTTTAAAATTAATTACTGAATTGAGATATGACACTTCAAAAGACGACGTAATCTTTGTAGGAGGAAAAGACAACGCATCAGGCTTAACAATCGCAGCAGTCTACTCTTTCTAACAAAATAAAATCGAGTGGGACAATTGCTATGAAAAAAAACCTACGAGGTTGCTAGCTTCGTAGGTTTATAAAATATAATTAATTAAAAAAAATATAAATATGAGTTTATTTCTAACATTAATACAAGACACACCTGCTGCAGGAGTTGCAGAAGCTGTTGAACAAATAAATGGAGATATGGGAATGCTTTGGATGCTAATTGCTGGTATCTTAGTTTTCTTAATGCAAGCTGGATTTACATTAGTTGAATCAGGTATGACGAGATCTAAAAATGCAGTTAACATTGCAATGAAAAACTTACTAGACATTTGCGTGGGATCTATAACTTTTTGGTTAGTTGGTTATTCGTTAATGTATGGTGACACCACCAATGGATGGTTCTTTTGGAGTGGTTTATTCCAAGGTGAAGGAGCAGATTTATTCTTCCAAACAATGTTTGCTGCAACAGCCGCGACTATTGTATCAGGAGCAATTGCTGGTAGAACAAAATATACAACATACATTATATTCTCTATCGTAATGACAGCTGTCATTTATCCAATTTCTGGTGGATGGCAATGGCAAGGTGAAGGATGGTTAACCAAACTTGGTTTCATCGATTTCGCAGGTTCTTCTATTGTACACTCTGTGGGTGGATGGGCTGCACTAGTAGCTGCATTTATGGTAGGTCCAAGAATTGGAAAATATGTAGATGGAAAAGTATTTCCTATTGCAGGTCATAACCAAGTATTAGCAACTTTAGGGGTTTTTATCCTTTGGTTTGGTTGGTTTGGTTTTAACGGTGGATCTCAATTAGCTTGGGGTGGCGCTGATGCAATTGGAGCTTCAAACGTAGTTTTAGTTACAAATTTAGCCGCTGCCGCTGGTGG
Source organism: uncultured Acidimicrobiia bacterium (assembly GCA_964195455.1). GTDB lineage: Bacteria > Bacteroidota > Bacteroidia > Flavobacteriales > Flavobacteriaceae > Polaribacter. The sequence goes on along the minus strand of CAXMOR010000045.1, from coordinate 13,054 downwards.
GTTAGGAGCCTTAATTACAACTTGGATTTGGTATGGTAAACCTAATTTATCACAAACATTAAACGGAGCCTTAGCTGGTTTAGTTAGTATTACTGCTGGTTGTGGAAACATGACTCCTGAAGGTGGTGTTTTAGCTGGTTTAATTGGAGGTATTATAGTAGTATTCTCTATTGAATTTATCGAAAAGAAATTAAAAATTGATGATGCTATTGGTGCAGCTTCTGTACATGGTGTTGCAGGTGCATGGGGTACTTTAGTGATTGGACTTTGGGGTGTAGATGGTGATACTGGTATTGGTTTATTTAATGGTGGTGGAGCTTCTCAACTAGGAACTCAAGCAATTGGAGTTTTAGCATATGCTGTTTGGGCAGTTGTTTTATCTTTTATTGTTTTTGGAATCTTAAAAGCTACTATGGGACTGCGTGTTTCTAAAGAAGTAGAAATTGAAGGATTAGATATCTCTGAACATGGTTCTATTGCTTACCCAGGCAAAAGACAAAGAGAATACGACGAAGAATAATAGCGTCTAAATCTTAATCGAAATATAAAATCACACAACTTTTATTAGTTGTGTGATTTTTCTATGAAAGAATATTTTTTATTATTTTTCAGAAATTTCAAAAACGAACTAACAAATTTTTATCATGAAAAAAATTGAAGCAATTATTAGAAAATCAAAATTTAGAGCTGTAAAAGAAGCATTGCATGAAGTTGGTGTAAATTTCTTCTCTTATTGGGACGTAACTGGTCTTGGAAATGAAAAAGAAGGCCATGTATACAGAGGCGTAAGCTATAGTACAAGCGACATTCAAAGAAGATACCTTTCAATTGTTGTTAATGATGATTTTGAGGGCATCACTGTAAAAACAATTTTAGAATCAGCATCAACAGGAGAAGTTGGTGATGGAAAAGTATTTGTCAGCGATATCAAAGATGCATACAGAATTAGAACCGGAGAAAAAGGAGGAGAAACTTTAAATTAATTAATTACTTAAACTTTACAATGGAATTACTTACAATAAATAATGTATGGATGATGATCTGTACAGCACTGGTTTTCTTCATGCATTTAGGTTTTGCATTTTTAGAAATCGGACTAACTAGACAAAAAAATACACTAAACATTTTATTTAAAAACATTTTTATAATCACAACTGGACTACTACTCTATTGTTTTGTTGGGTTCAATTTAATGTATCCTGGCTTCACTGAAGGGTCTGCAGGAATTTTCGGTTTTGCAGGTTTTGGCCTATCTTCACCTCTTACCGACGCTGGCACTTTAGACTTAGCCTATAATGAAGGTTATACCTACTGGACAGATTTCTTGTTTCAAGGAATGTTTGCAGCAACCGCAGCAACAATCGTTTCTGGAGCAGTTGCCGAAAGAATGAAAATTTTGCCTTTTATGATTTTCACGTTATTCTATGTAGGATTAGTATACCCAATAGCTGGTTCTTGGAAATGGGGTGGTGGATTTTTAAATCAATTAGAAACGCCATTTTATGACTTTGCAGGTTCGACTTTAGTACATTCCGTTGGAGGATGGGCTGCTCTAGTAGCTGTTTGTTTATTAGGTGCAAGAATTGGAAAGTTTAAAAACGGAAAAATTCAAGCGATCCCTGGACACAATATCCCATTAGCAACAGCTGGGGTATTAATTCTTTGGTTGGGATGGTTTGGTTTTAATGGTGGCTCTGTTTTATCTGCAGACCCAGCGCTTACCTCTTTAACCTTAGTAACAACGTGCTTAGCAGCAGCAGCAGGAGGTGTTTTTGCAGCTATTATTTCTGCGATAATGTATAAAAACTTGGATTTAACAATGTTCTTAAATGGAATTCTTGGTGGATTAGTTGCTATTACCGCTGGAGCAGATCAAATGTCTCCAACAGATGCTATTTTAATTGGAGCTATTGCAGGTACAATCATTGTTTTTGCCGTTAGTTTAATTGATAAATTAAAACTAGACGATCCAGTTGGTGCTATTGCTGTGCACTTAGTATGTGGTATTTGGGGAACTTTAGCAGTGGGTCTTTTTGGAAACCTTGCAAGTACAGCTCAATTTATTAGTCAATTAATTGGTATTGGCTCTTATGCAGCTTTCTGCTTAACAACTTCGTTCATCATCATCTATACACTAAAAAAGACGATGGGAATTAGAGTGAGTGAAAAAGAAGAGTTAGAAGGATTAGATGCTCATGAACACGGCATGGATGCATACCCAGATTTTAGACTAAACGAACATTAACTTATCATTTTTAACCTAAAGCACCTTTAAAGTTACTATTTTAAAGGTGTTTTTCTTGTTTTTATGAATATATCAATTAAAACTATTTAAATTACCATAAATGTGATTTTTGTACCTATATTTTAATTTCATCGTAAAAGTTACATTAAACAAGCCTTAAAACTGAATTATATTCAACAAAATACATAGCTTTGTATATATAATTGAATACAATATGGAGAAACAAGGACTATATTTACCAGAGTTTGAACACGAAAATTGTGGCGCTGGTTTTATCTGTAATTTGAATGGAGAAAAGACGAATCAAATTATACATGACGCACTAGAAATTCTAGTAAAACTAGAGCATAGAGGCGGTGTAAGTGCAGATGGAAAAACAGGTGATGGTGCTGGTTTATTAATAGACATTCCTCATAACTATTTCAAAAGAGTATGTGATTTTCCAATTCCAAACCAACGAGAATATGCAGTTGGAATGGCCTTTCTTCCGAAAGTTTCTAATCAATATGACTTTTGTAAAACTACGTTTGAAAACGAAATAAAAACCCAAGGACTTGTTATTTTAGGATGGAGAGAAGTTCCTGTAGATTCTTCTCAACTAGGAGAAATAGCTTTAGCATCAGAGCCTAATATAGAACAACTTTTTATTGGTAAAACCGATGAAATTGATGAAGCTACTTTTAAAGCGAAACTATATGCTGCAAGAAAAATAGCAGAACATACAATTAGAAAATCCAAAATTTCTGAAAGTAACTATTTTTACATTCCAAGTTTATCAATAACCACTATTATATATAAAGGTATTATAATGCCTGAAGATATTGGACCTTATTATAAAGATTTACAAGAAATAGATTTAGTGACACGTTTAGCATTAGTGCATCAACGTTTTTCTACCAATACAATGCCAACATGGGAATTAGCACAACCTTTTAGACACATGTGCCAGAATGGAGAAATAAATACATTACGTGGCAACGTAAGTAGAATGCGTGTTCGAGAAGAAATCATGAAAAGTGATGTTTTCGGACCACAAATAGATAAACTTTTTCCAATAATTTTACCAGGAAAATCTGATTCTGCTTCTATGGATATGGTTGTTGAATTGCTAACACACACAGGACGTTCATTACCAGAAATTATGATGATGATGATTCCGGAAGCTTGGGAAAAACATAAAACCATGTCTAAAGAGCGTAAAGCTTTTTATGAATACAATGGCTGTATTATGGAACCTTGGGATGGTCCTGCTTCAGTACCTTTTACAGATGGAGACTACATTGGAGCTTTATTAGACAGAAATGGCTTACGACCATCAAGATATACGGTTACTAAAAGCGGTAAATTAATTATGTCCTCAGAAATTGGTGTCGTAGATGTTGCGCCAGAAGACGTAAAAGAACATGGTAGATTAGAACCAGGAAAAATGTTCTTGGTTGATATGAATAACGGTAGAATTATTGAGGACGAAGAAATAAAAAGTAAAATTGTTTCTGAAAGACCGTATCAAGAATGGTTAGATAAAACTCGATTACATTTAAAAGATGTTCCTTACACAGGGGAAACTTGTCCTATTGAGTCTATCGATATTAAAACGCGTCAACGATTATTTAATTACACCTTTGAAGACATTCAGGAAGTAATCACACCAATGGCAATAGTAGGTAAAGAAGCTCTAGGTTCTATGGGAACTGATACTCCTTTAGCCGTTTTATCTGATAGACCTCAACTAATTTCAAACTACTTTAAACAATTATTTGCACAAGTTACCAACCCGCCTTTAGACGGAATTCGTGAAGAAATTGTAACTGACATCAGTTTAAATTTAGGAAAAGATAGAAATATTTTCAGCATAACAGAAAGACAGTGTCGAAAATTAAGAATTCAAAACCCTGTAATTTCTAATGCTGATTTAGAAAAAATAAGATCTATAGACATCGAGAGTTTCAAAGCAGAAACAATTCAAATTTTATATCCAAAAACAAAAGGTTTAAATGGTCTTGAAGATGCTTTAGACAACATTGTTATTCAAGTTGAAAAAGCATTGGAAAAAAAGAATAATATCATTATTCTTTCCGATAGAGGCGTAAGCCAAGAACTTGCTCCGATTCCTGCTTTATTGGCGTGTTCTTTTGTAAATCATCAATTAAATCGTTTACGCAAGCGTTCTCATTTTGATATTATTATTGAATCTGCAGAACCACGTGAACCTCATCATTTTGCTACTTTATTTGGGTATGGCGCAAGTGCCGTTAACCCATACATGGTAAACGAAATTATCAGAATGCAAGTTAAAGAAGGCTTCATTAAAGATATGGATGAGCAAAAAGCCGTTGACAATTTCAATACAGCCATTGGTAAAGGAATTTTGAAAGTAATGAACAAAATCGGAATTTCTACTTTACATTCATATAGAGGCTCTCAAATTTTTGAAATTGTTGGATTTAGCTCCCAATTCGTAGAAAAGTATTTCCCTTACACGGCCTCAAGAATAGAAGGTATTGGTTTGTATGAAATTGAAAAAGAAATAGACCAACGCTATAAACAGGCATACCCAGATAATCAAATTAATAAAAACTTAAGTTTAAATATTGGTGGAGATTATAGATGGAGAAGAAATGGGGAACGTCATTTATTTAACCCAACCACTGTCGCTAAATTACAGCAAGCAGTAAGATTGAGTGATCAAGATAGTTATGATATTTATGCAAATGCCATCAATGAGCAAGCCGAAAGCTTAATGACTATTCGTGGATTATTTGAATTTGACAACCTGGACCCTATTCCTTTAGAAGAAGTAGAAGATTGGACAGAAATTGTAAAACGTTTTAAAACGGGCGCAATGTCTTATGGATCTATTTCACGTGAAGCTCATGAAAATTTAGCAATAGCAATGAATAGAATTGGAGGTAAGTCTAATTCTGGTGAAGGTGGTGAAGATAGAAAACGTTTTCAAAAAGATATCAATGGTGACAGTAGAAACTCTGCGATTAAACAAGTAGCATCTGGTCGATTTGGGGTAACTTCTCATTACTTAACCAATGCAAAGGAGATACAAATAAAAATGGCACAAGGTGCTAAACCTGGTGAAGGTGGTCAATTACCTGGTTATAAAGTTTTACCTTGGATAGCAGAAGCAAGAAATTCAACACCTTTTGTAGGATTGATTTCACCTCCTCCGCATCACGATATTTATTCAATTGAAGATTTAGCACAGTTAATTTTTGATTTAAAAAACGCGAATCGAGAAGCAAGAATTAATGTAAAATTAGTTTCTGAAGTGGGCGTGGGTACTATTGCTGCTGGTGTTGCAAAAGCAAAAGCAGATGTTGTACTAATCTCCGGTTATGATGGTGGAACAGGAGCTTCTCCTCTAACCTCATTAAAACACGCAGGTTTACCATGGGAACTTGGTTTAGCAGAAGCACAGCAAACTTTGGTAATGAATAGTTTACGAAGCAGAATTGTTGTAGAATGCGATGGTCAGTTAAAAACAGGAAGAGATGTTGCTATTGCTGCCTTATTAGGTGCTGAAGAATTCGGTTTCGCGACTGCTCCTTTAGTGGCTTCTGGATGTATTATGATGCGTAAATGTCATCTAAATACATGTCCCGTTGGTATTGCAACGCAAGATAAAGACTTGCGTAAAAACTTTAAAGGAACTCCAGAGCATGTAATTAACTTCTTCTTTTATGTCGCTGAAGAATTAAGAAAGATAATGGCACAATTAGGTTTCAGAACATTAGCTGAAATGGTTGGTCAAACACATAAAATTAATTCAAATAAAGCGATCAAGCATTATAAAGCGAAAGGTTTAGATTTATCAAGCATATTACATAGACCTACAGCTTACAAAAGCATGACGGTTAAAAACACTGAAAGTCAAGATCATAATTTAGAAAATGTTTTAGATTTCACTATTTTAAAAGACTCTCACAGAGCTTTATATAGAAAAGAAAAAATGAATCTTGCCTATCCAATAAAAAACACGAATCGCACAGTTGGCGCTATCATCAGTAATGAAATTTCAAAAATTTACGGTCACTTAGGACTCCCTGAAGATACTTTAAACATCAACTTTACAGGTTCTGCCGGACAAAGTTTCGGAGCTTTTGGAGCTTTCGGGTTAACATTTACCATAGAGGGTAATACGAACGATTATTTAGGAAAAGGATTATCTGGAGCAAAATTAATTATTAAGAAACCAGCCAAAGCCGACTTTTTAGCAGAAAACAATATTATAGTTGGTAATGTTTGTTTGTTTGGAGCCGTAAATGGACAAGCCTATATTAATGGAATTGCAGGAGAACGTTTTGCAGTTCGTAACTCTGGAGCAACAACGGTTGTTGAAGGAGTTGGAGATCACTGTTGTGAATACATGACCGGTGGTAAAGTAATTGTTCTAGGAAAAACAGGAAGAAATTTTGCTGCGGGTATGAGTGGTGGAATCGCTTATGTGTATGACCCAGAAAATAAATTTTCAAATGGTCTATGCAATACAGAAACTATCGAATTTGAATATATTTCTGAAGAAGATGCTGCTGATTTAAAAGCAACAATAGAAAAACACGTTTTATATACTGAAAGTAAAAAAGGTGCTGCATTACTATCAGATTGGGATACAAGTTTAAATAACTTTGTAAAAGTGATGCCAACGGAATACAAACGTGCTTTAGAACGTTTAGCAACAGAAGAACCAATGTTTGAAGAATTAACAATAGCATAATGTCATGGGAAAAGTAACAGGATTTAAAGAATTTGAAAGACAAGATGAAAAGTACACTTCTGTAATAGATCGTGTAAAAAATTATAAAGAGTTTACAGTTCCTCTTTCAGACAAAGAAATTACAAAACAAGGTTCACGTTGTATGGATTGTGGAATTCCTTTTTGTCACAGTGGTTGTCCATTAGGAAATCTAATTCCAGATTTCAATCATATGGTGCATCAAGGCGAATGGCAAAAAGCTTCATGGATATTGCATTCAACAAATAATTTTCCTGAATTTACAGGGCGTTTATGTCCTGCTCCATGCGAACAAGCATGTGTATTAGGTATTATTGAAGACCCTGTATCTATTGAAAATATTGAGAAAAATATTGTAGAACGTGCTTTTAAAGAGGGATGGATTAAACCACAGCCTCCAAAAAACAGAACTCAAAAAACAATTGCTGTCATCGGTTCTGGACCTGCAGGTTTAGCTGCTGCGCAACAATTAAATAGAGCAGGTCATACAGTTACTGTTTTTGAACGAGATGATGAATTGGGTGGTTTATTGCGCTACGGAATTCCTAATTTCAAAATGGAAAAAGGAATTATTGACCGAAGAATAGAAATTTTAAAAGCAGAAGGAATCATCTTCGGAACCAACATTAATGTGGGTGTAAATTATGATGTTGAAGACCTAAAATCTTTTGACAGTATTGTTTTATGTGGAGGATCTACAGAGAGACGTAGCTTACCAACGCCCGGCATTGATGCTGATGGTGTGGTGCAAGCAATGGATTTCTTAACACAACAAACTAAAGTATTATTTGGTAAAGAAGTAGAAAATCAAATAATGGCAACCGATAAAGATGTCATTGTCATTGGTGGTGGAGATACAGGTTCAGATTGTATTGGAACTTCAAATAGACATGGAGCAAAATCTGTGGTAAATTTTGAAATTATGCCAAAACCTCCTGGACATCGCTCATCAACTACGCCTTGGCCTTTTTGGCCATTACAATTAAAAACCTCTTCTTCTCACAAAGAAGGTGCAGGTCGAAATTGGTTAATTAATACGAAAGAGTTTGTTAAAGATGCAAACGGAAAATTAATCGCCTTAAAAACAGTGAATGTTGAGTGGAAAATGGTTCCTGGACAAAGACCTCAATTAATAGAAATAGCGGGCACTGAAAAAACATGGCCTTGTGATTTAGCTTTATTAGCTCTTGGCTTTACCGGACCCGAAAGCACTTTAGCTGACAAGTTGGGTATTGACAAAGATGCTCGTTCTAACTATAAAGCTGCCTATGGAAAATACCAAACAAATGTTCCCAATATATTTACTGCTGGAGACATGCGTCGTGGACAATCTTTAATTGTTTGGGCTATTTCCGAAGGAAGAGAAGCTGCAAGACAAGTTGATTTATATTTGATGGGTAAATCTGAATTACCCTCTAAAGACATTACTGGTGATTTAGTCGCTATGTAAATTTTAAAGATACTATGTAGCGCAATGAATAAGCGTTACGAGTATAAATAAAAAAGGAGGTAATTTTTAAAATTACCTCCTTTTTTATTTCACATTACTTTCTTTTCGATTATTTTTTTCACTTTCTAAAGAAACTTAAGCTTAGAAGACTTAAACCTCTCGTTTCCATGAATATTTAAGAGAAACCTACAGACTTCTAACCTTCTATCACCTCATTATAAGAAATTTTTAAGAACACTCCATTAACGAAAGAAATATCAACAATAAAATGAGATTATTGAAAAAAATTATTATTTTGATTTATTAGAAAGTAGTACTTTTATCAGAGCCGCCGCTGGTCCCACCACTATTGGTGTCAAGGGTTTTACCATTGTTTCCACAATTACTATGAGCATCAGTGCAACTCTTCGCTTGAGCTTTTAATGGACTTAGTACAATGTACGTACCTAACGCGGTTAATGCCGCATACTTACCGTATTGACCAATCTTCTTAACAGCATCTTTACGTGTAATGTTTTGTTCTTCTTTTTTCATATTTATTTATTTATTGTTATTAATTCAAGCTTGCCTTATCTTTTTGCATTAAAATACCAGGATCTATTTATAAATTCTGTTAGTTCATACGCTACCAATTGCGCAATTTTATTTTATTGATTTACAAGTATTCTTTTACATAAAAAAGTAGGTAACTAAAATAATAACCATTGAGAGTTGCAAACTGTCATAGATGATTAGATTCCTCCCTCTATTTTTCAAACTCTGACTGGAAACTATTAAATATTAACTTTCGCTCTTCTAATGAATATTTCTTCTCATAATTTTTGTAGACAAGTAATCCTAGTAAAATTGCATTGGTCATTCTTTTTCTAATAATCAATTAAAAAACAAAACTAAAAAGAAAAAAAAGTAATTAAACTGATCAAAATCAGTCTATAAGAAATAATATTATTGAATAAGCATACAAAAATCACCCAATAATTCTTAAACGTGCTTCACTTGCACTTGTCATAGAAGGAAAACTCGTTTATGAATATATCGCAGACCTCATAAAGACAAATAAAAAAAGATAAAACGAAGAAATGAAAAAGTTGAAAACAACAAAAAAGCTTCACATTTCTGTGAAGCTTTAAGTGAGCCAAACATTCGATTGTTCGAATAGGGTTAAATATTTTCAGAAACTTTTAAAACTATAGATTTATTTTTACTCTGAAAATATAAATTAAAGTTTCTAGAAACAAAAAACTACACTAAAAATAGTATAGTTTAAGTGACCCAAACTTATAAAAGTTCGAACTTTTTAGGTAGTTTAAAAAAGCTATTTAAGTCTGAAAATTGTAAAAAATAATACCTAATTAATTGCGATTACTCTAAGACGTCACAAGAATAATTAAGCAAGGTTTTTATCCCTATCTTTTAATCACTCTTTTTAGTATAGTTTTATTGATTTTTAGCATATAAACGCCTGCTTTCAATTTGCTGGCGTCAATATTTACTTTCGTACCATTGACTGTTTGATCTAATACTTTTTGACCTAATAAATTAAAAAGTGTGAGAGTATTAATTACCCTTGAAGACTCAATAGTCCACTTAGAAGTTGTTGGGTTTGGATATATACTCACACTATTCATTTCTGTAGAACCTAACCCTAAAACTTCTGCGACAGTTACCGTACGTGTTACTTCAGTGGCTGCATTGCCAGAGACATCGCTAACATTATAAGTTACGGAGTAATTACCTGCAATAGCTGTATCTACCGTATCTCCTCCAACAACAACCGTGAGTGTAGTGTCGTAGTTGTCTGTCGCTGTAGCGCCTTGCTCAGTATACGTTGCTCCAACTTCAATCGTCTCAATTTCGTTTCCTACCAAAGTGATTTCTGGAGCAGTTGTATCTATAACCAGCGCTTTGTTTGCGCCAAGTGAATTTGTGGTTCCAGGACTCACTAAAGTTAAAGTAGCATTATTTGTAGCTGCATCTATAATAGTGCCTGAGTTTAATGCAAGTGAGCTCGTATCTACATATTCTAAATCACTAGAGTTGTGGCCCGCTGCTACTGTATAATTAAAAATTAAGATATTACTACCTGTTCCAGAACTATAGTTGACCACCACATCACTGCTTCCGGTCTCTAAAGTTAATGTTGGAGTTTCTGTTACGTTGACTACTTCACTAAAAGTAACCGTAATTGGTATGACTTCATCTATTGTGTAAGAACCGTCTGTCTTGGCAGAAGTTACATTATTTACCGTGGGAGCTACGCTATCAAACGTCCAGTTAAATTGACTAGCAGCAATATTATTGTTGTTATTAGAACTGTCTGTAAAAGTACCTGCGGCAACATCTATAGTACAAACTCCCTGTTCAATTGGCGTAAAGATAACTGTGTAAGTTGTTCCATTTCCAACAAAGGAACTTAAAGTGCCATTACTCACAGTAATATCGCTTTCCTCAAAATTAGAAGTTGATAATCCAGTTGTAAAGGTCAAAGTTATCGCAGCAGCACTTGTGGTAAACCCATCCGTTACTCCACTAATATTACTTGCTATTCCAATAGTGGGCACTTGACCAAGATCCGTAATATTCCAGTTTTTTATTTCAGTGAGATAAGTTCTTGAGGGAGCATCAATGTATCTACTAGAAACAGTAATCGTAATATTTGAATAAATAGCACTGTTATTGGCTTGGCTGTAAAGGAAAATGTCGTAGTTATTTGTGGAAAAACTAGTAGCTCCACTAAACATAGCAGTCATGTCTGTAACATTTTCTAAATTCCAAGAATTCCCAATGTGGGTAAGCGATTGATTAAAAGCAGTAGCTTCATTAAACATATAAATCATATTGGTCACATTACTTGTGTCCCAAGTTGATATATTTCCATTAAAAATATCATTAAGCCAAAACATACCGTGCATCGAAGTAACTGCAGATGTATTCCATAAAGATATATCTCCATCAAAAGCAGAATTATTCGCAAACATCTGCATCATAGTGGTCACCCTAGATGTATCCCATAAAGATATATCTCCATCAAAAGTAGAAGCCCCATTAAACATACTTCTCATAGTAGTCACATTACTTGTGTCCCAAGTTGATATATTTCCATTAAAAGAAGTAGCATTATTAAACATAAAGCTCATATTAGTAACAGCAGAAGTAATCCAAGTTGATATATTTCCATTAAAAGAACTTCCAGAATTATACGAAATAAACATATATGAAAGATCCACCCCTGCTGTTCTAAGTGTCCAATTATTAAGATCTTGATTAAAAGAAGTAGCATAACCAAACATATAATGCATATCAGATACATTACTTACATCCCAACCATTAAGATCTCCATTAAAAGAAGTAGCCTGTTTAAACATATTATCCATTTCTGTCACATTAGAAGTATCCCAATTACTAAGATCTTGATTAAAGAGAGTAGCCCCCGCAAACATACCGCTCATTCTAGTAACAGCAGAAGTAACCCAACTAGAACCACTTGTATTAATATCTCTATTAAAAGAAGAAGCACCACTAAACATAGAATTTAAGTCAGTAACATTAGTTGTATCCCATAAAGATATATCTCCATTAAAATTTTCAGCATTAGTAAACGTCCCCATTAAAGATGTTACATTAGAAACATCCCAATCATTAAAAGTTAAGCCCACTAAACTTGTACAGTTTCTAAAAGCATAATTCATTTGAGTTACTAAAGAAAGATCTGGCTCGTCAGTTGCAGGAATGGTTAGATTAGCAGCATCATAATAAGATTGGTAAAAAGATTCCCATTTCCCTTCTCCCCATTGTTCTATAGTTCTTAATAGAGTCCTAGAAATATGATTTTTAACGTATATTTTCCCTATATCTTTATCTGTGTCATTTACAGTAACGCTAATTGTGTAAGTCCCAGTAGAGGCGTAGGTATGGCTTTGCATGGCACCACTAGTATGGGTTGTAGGCGTACTTCCATCTCCCCAGTCAATAGTAATGTTGGTATAATCTTTTAAAGGCAGTTCAAAAGAGCCAGAAGAAACAGACCAAGTAGAAATAAAGTTGGAAGGGTTTTGAATAGGCGAAGCAAGAGTTTTTGAGCCAATGTCAAAAGTAGTTCTTTCAAGACCAATGACTTGTTTGGAAATACTTGGATTGAACGCAGACAGACTGACCAGCAAAAAAGCTAAAATAAAATAGCGCATATGTAAATTGGTTAATGCTATAAATATAGTGAACTATTTACAAAGCAGAAATACGGGTAGATATAGAGCACAAAAAAATCCCCAAGAATATTAAGGAGTAGCTGCGCTGACCCTAATAGCTCCGTAGTCTAAATAGAAACTCAAAAATCATAGATTTTTAGTTTTGTTTCTGGTTGAAAACTTAAATAAATTTGATTCTCTTTCAGAAACAAAAAAGTCTGCATATTATGCAGACTTTCTAATCTTAAGTGAGCCTTGAAGGATTCGAACCCCACCCTACTACCTTTTGATTTTCATTGTTTTAACCTTAAATTATTTTTTGCTCTGACAAAATTTTTTGTCAATTTGAAAAAAATAAAAGTTGATGAAAACAAAAAACCACACTAAAAATAGTGTGGTTTAAGTGAGCCCTGAAGGATTCGAACCTTCGA
>CAXMOR010000044.1:0-42191 GCA_964195455.1 uncultured Acidimicrobiia bacterium | reverse complement strand
ATCTAAGATTTTCGAAGTTGCAGCAGCATTTTCAAAATAATCAAAAGTAACATTAGCAGTTTCAGAAATGTTTACTTCAGCAGTGGTTAAATTTACAGTTGGATTGTTGTCATCTGCACTAATACATTGCTCTAACTCTGGGTTATTTTTTACGACAGGTAAAGAATCTACAATTAAATCTAAAGTTGTATTTGCATCATAACAATCGGTATTGTCTTTGTTCTCTATTCGAGTAAAAACTTTCTGAGAGTTAGTTACAGAATGATTATTGTTTTTATCAATTACAGTAGAAAGATTGTTTATTTCTGCACCATTTTGAGTGTTGTGATAACTAACATTGTATTGATTGCTATCTAAATTTCCTAAAACTTCTGTATCTCGAGTATTTAAAAGAAATGTATTTATTTTCCCATCTGTGTCGAGGCCACTTTCTAAATCATCACAGATTCTATAAGGTTCTGGTTGAATTGCAACGGGTAAATCGGTAATAGCTAATGTAAACTTTGTAATATCAAAACAGGCTTTTGGTGCATTTTTATTATGGACTCTGGCATAAATTGTTTGTGAGCTAAACGCTGTTGGATTTGTATATGGATTTGCTAATTCAGCGCCAGCAATATTGTCATTTGCATCTTGTAATGCAGTGAAATATAATACGTCAAAAATTACAGGATCTAATCTATTTAAAATATCAGAAGATTTTTCTGTTTGTAAATCAAAATTGTTAAAGCCATCCCTATCCGCATCACAAAAAATCCAATCATCAGTTTGTGCAGCCGTTGCAGCCTCAAAAACTTGAATATTAAAAGTCCCATTGTATTCAATGTTGTTTCCGCAATCGTCCTCTAAAGTTATTTTTAAAGCGTAAATGCCTGTTTGGTTTTTAGTAATATTAGATAATATTAGTTTGTTATCTGATCCAGAAGGAATTTCTATAGTACTAGTTCCGTTATCAAAAGTCCAGATATACTCTACATTTTTCCCTGTAACTGTAGCTGGAATTATGGTTTTGTTTTGTCCAACACAAAATTGTAAGTTTTGATTATTTATTGCAGTATTTGTATCCTCATCTATTATTTCAATTGGTAATAATAAAGAAGCAATAAAAGGCGGTAATCCTTGAGTAGCAAACCTCCCACCTAAATCAATAGCATCTTCAGTGAAAATTACATCTGCAGCATCTGCAGATGGATTTTCTATGACATCTAAATATGGTGATGCACTACCTCTACCTTCGTAGGCAGCTGGTATTGTAGCATAAATTTTTCCATCTGGTCCCAGTTGGAGCGCTCCTCTATATCCACCATCTGGATGATCGGTACTGAAAGCTTCTTGTATATGAATTAATGCTTTGGAATCTGGAATATTTGTAGCTGTTAAATCAAATTGAAAAAGTTTATAAGTTTCAGCGCTGTTGAATATAGTCTCCCTAAAGCCTGACACAGTTGATACATAAATATATTTTGAATCTACTGAAAATTCTAGGCCATATGCTTCTCCATCATTAAACCCGTTAATTAGAAATGTTTCGTTATTGCTTACTGCGCCTGTGGTATTATTAAAGTCATATAAAATTGCAGAATTTGGTGTATTTCCCCGACTTCCCATATTAGCCGTAGCTAATTTTGTGCCGTCAGGTGATAATTTTAAATAGCCTCTTTTTTCAGTGCTTGTTGAAACTGTAGATATTATAGGGGCGCTTTGTACCCCGCTTGAATCTACTAGGTAAGAAAAAAAGTTATTATTATTTGCTGTTACCACCCAAAAGGTATTGCAGTTTAAACCTTTAACCGCGGCAACTTTCTCAGACCAACCCCCACCTCGTAATTTAATAAAAAACTCACCATCACCATCTTCATCAATTAACTGTCCATTTCCTCCGTTTAAGGACATATCAATGGTGTAAACATTAAATCCATCAGAATTTTGATTATCTGTAACTGTAAAAAGATAGTAAATTGAGTCAGATAAAGGTTTTGGAATAATCATTCCTGATTGGGTAGCTGAGGAGTTTCCTAATAAATTATTTGCCATCGTACCATCAGTATATGTCATGATAGTATGGTTCTTGTCATAGACAGTAATACCATCTGAGTAAAACAATAAATTACCATTAGAATCAGAAAATGTTGAACATCCTTCTAAGGTGTTTAATAATCCATCAGTTAAAGCTATTGGAGGAGAAGCATTAAAATCTAAACCTGCATTTTCTCCAAAATACCAAATATTCGCTTCCTTTTGAGAGAATATATTTAAAGCAAAAAAAAAGAGGACTAGAGGTAGAAAATTTTTCATGTAAGGATGTTTATTTAAAAAAAATCAAATATATCCAAAAAGTATTATAAATCCCTCTTTTTTAACAATGCATAAGACAAGTAAATAAAAACAAATGTCCAAACAGAAACTATTAGAATTGCAGTGAACTCTACATTATAACTTTTAGTAAATATTTCGCCCATCATATTTGCTGCAGATTTTACAGCATTATGTCTAGTAAACGGTTCTTTAATTAAATTTGCCATAGATTCAAGTGGGAAAAAATTTTTAATATTTTGGGCAGTTTCCCATGAAACAAACTTCCAGCCTAAAATGCCAAATGCAATCGATTCAGCAATAAACCAAACAACCATTGCACCAACAGCAAAAGCCGACCGTTTTACAAGAATTCCTAAAAATAATCCAAATGAGAAAAAACCTACTAATTTAAAGAATAATGCTAATAAATATTCCAATTCAGAAAAAATGATAAAAAGCTCATTATAATCAGAATAAATTAGTCCTAAAATTAAAGTAACAATAAATACAAAGATTGTTGATATTGCTGCAAATGCAATAACTGTGTAAAATTTTGAAAGTATAAATTCTTTTTTACTTAAGCCATCAATTAAGTTTTGTTTTAAGGTTTTGTGGCTATATTCATTAGACATCATCGATACAATTACCAATAATAGAAAGAACTTTAAAGTTGCAGCAATATATGTGTTAAAATGCCATATGTATGGAAAATTATAAAAACCCATTTCGGCAAAATGAAAAGTAAAATCTCCAAAGGTATATTTAATAGCAGTTATTAAAGCTGTAGAAGTTAGTAGGCCAAAGTAAATGATAATTAATACTTTACTCGCTTTATTATATTTTAATTTATGAAACTCTATAGTAAGTAGTCTAAACATTACTTTATATTTTATTAGTTATTGTTCGTTAAATCTAAAAATTGCTTCTCTAAACTAGGTTTACGTTTTACTAAATGTGATAAAATAAAACCATTATCAAACAAATATTTATTGATATCTGTGGAGGAAATTTCCTTTTTTAAAGTTGCGATTATAGTTTGATGATCTTTGCTGATTTTGCCAATTGCTTCATGGTTTTCTAATAATTTGATTAACTCGCCTTCTTTTTTATCAACCTTTAATTCTAACAAACCATTAGAAGCCGTCATTTCATCGACGCTGCCACTATATAATTTTATGCCGTTTCTAATAATTACCACATGAGAACAAACTTTTTCAACTTCATCTAATAGGTGAGAAGCCAATAGAATGGTTGTTCCGTTGCTGGCAATTTCTTTTATAATTTGACGAATTTCATGAATTCCTTGCGGATCTAGACCATTTGTTGGCTCATCTAAAATTAGTATTTCAGGATCATTTAACAGCGCAGATGCTATGGCTAAACGTTGTTTCATTCCCAATGAAAAAGTTCTAAACTTACTATCTCTTCTTTCAAAAAGATTTACAACTGTTAATTTTTGGTCGATTTTTTCTGCTGATATTCCCTTTATCTTACAAATTAAGGCCAGATTTTGAGTCGCCGTCATGTAAGGATAAAAGTTTGGACGTTCTATAATAGCACCAATTTTATTTAAGGCTTGATGTGTTGATAATTTTCCATTAAACCAAGAAAATTCGCCTGAAGTTTTATTGATAACATTTAAAATCATGCCTAGAGTGGTTGATTTTCCACTTCCATTTGGACCTAAAATTCCATAAATATTTCCTTTTTGAATATCAAAAGAAAGATTATTTACTGCATGCACAGCTCCGTATTTTTTATCGAGATTTTTGAGTGATAATATTGTTTCCAAAGAAATTGTTTTAGTCGTTTGTGAAGTATAAACGACTAACTTACAATTTTGTTACTTAAAAAAGCTAAATTTTATGTGTCTTTAGTTGATAAATTGGAAGAGAAAAAAAAGATTTAACAACAGGTGCTTAAACAAATACTCGTTTAAGCTGTTTTATTAATATTCATTATAATCGAAATCATCAAAATGACCAAACTCATCATTATTATCCTCTTCATCATCATATTCATCATCTAATTTTTCTGCAATAAACTCTTTTGCTGGAACTTCTTCAGGAATTTCGCCTACAGTTAAAATAGTTTGTGGTAATTTGTCTCTTTTTTCTGATGAAATTTCTATAATTTCTACATAAAAAGTCCACATATTTAAAAAATCATACACATAAATTAGCTTATTATGCTCTTCGGGTAAAGTTTCATTTAAAATACAGGTTTGCATAGATATTTCTTCACCAGCTTCAGCCATATTAAATAAAGGTATTTCCTCTCCTTGACTCCATTCATTATCAGTTCTGTAAAAAGAAGCCATTTCTTGCCCTTTAAAACCAAAAGCTTTTGCAATGATTGTGTGTAAACTTTCTAGATTAATATTATCCTCAACTAGAATAGTTCTAATTACATCTTCTTTGGTATCTAAAATAACGCGAATTTTATACATAAAAATTGATCAAAATATTGACGCAAAAGTACAATAAATTATATGTATTTTTACTATTTAAATTTCATGTTGATGGATAAAATTAAAACGTTAGAAACGTTAAACAATCTTAATAAAAACACCTTGATGCAAACTTTAGAAATTGAGTTTGTAGATGTTGGTAATGATTATGTTACAGCAAAAATGCCAGTAAATTTTAAGGTTCATCAGCCTTATGGTATATTGCACGGAGGTGCAACTGCTGCTTTAGCCGAAACTGTAGGTAGTTGTGCTTCTGCTCTTTTTATTGACACAAAAACAAAAATTGTTAAAGGAATTGAGTTAAGTATTAATCATTTAAAAAGTAAAAAAGAGGGGGTTGTTTTTGGTATAGCAAGACCCATTCATAAAGGGAAAACTACTCATTTATGGGAAATTAAAATTGTTGATGAAGAAGACAATTTAATTTCTATATGTAAATTAACTAATATTATTTTAGATAAAAAATAGTTTGAAAATTTTTAATAAAATTACTAATTCTTATAATAAAAAGACTCCTTTTGTAGCTTATAGAAAACCTAACGATGATATTATTTCTGGGTTTTTCATGAAGGATGATTCTTTATTTTTTTTAGATGATTTTTCTGAAAAAGGGTTTGTATTTGCGCCTTTTGATAATCAACAAAAAGCAGTTTTATTTCCAATAGAAACATCAGAATTTATTTCGGAAGAACTTTTTTTTGATCCAATTAATTTTAAAGAGAAAGAACTTTTTACCAATGATAACTCTAAAGAACAACATATAAAGTTAGTTGATAAAACAATCGAAGAAATCAGTAGAAATGATTTAAAAAAAGTAGTTATTTCTAGAAAAGAAGAGCTAGAAATTACTGATTTTAAGCTGGTTAATATCTTTCAAAAATTACTACAAAGTTATAATAATGCCTTTGTGTATGTTTGGTTTCACCCTAAAATAGGTTTGTGGTTTGGTGCAACTCCCGAAACCCTTTTAAATATTGAGAATAATACTTTTAAAACCATGTCTTTGGCAGGAACTCAAGTTTATGAAAATAACCAAAATGTTGTTTGGAAAAGCAAAGAATTAGAAGAACAACAATTGGTTACAGATTTTATAGAAAGTCAATTAAAAGGAATTTCATCAAACTTGAAAATCAGTAAAAAAGAAACGATAAAAGCTGGTAACTTGTTGCATTTGAAAACTAAAGTTACCGGAGAATTAAATAAAAGTTCAACATTAAAAACGTTGATAAGAGCTTTGCATCCAACTCCAGCAGTTTGCGGTTTACCAAGAGAAAAAGCTAAAAAATTTATTTTAGCAAATGAACCTTATAACAGAAGTTTTTATACTGGTTTTTTAGGTGAATTAAATTTTCAAAAGAATAGAATAGAAACTCAAAATTCTTCTTTGTTTGTGAATTTAAGATGTATGAATATTCTTGAAAATAATGTTTCACTTTTTGTTGGTGGAGGAATTACATTAGATAGTAATGCAAAAAATGAATGGCAAGAAACCGTTTCTAAAAGCAAAGTTATGAAACGTGTTTTATAGAAAAAATCGTAAACATTGAGCCTACGATTTTTTTTATAGAAGTTGATGCTAAATTGCAGTAGTTTATTTAAATGAAAAAAAATCACTGCTAAGTCAAATAATAAGGTCTAAGTCCTTTATATATCGTCAAAAGAAACGTCCGTAAAACTATCTGTAGAAGTAGTTTCTTCTTGTGTAGTTTCTTCTTTCTTAAAATCTTTTTGATGACGCTCGCTGATTACTTCATTTCCTTTCTCGTTAATAATGTAGTCAGTAGCTTTACTTAACATTTCATGAAAATCTGTAAAATCTTCTTTATATAAGTAAATTTTATGTTTTTGATAACGGAAAGAACCATCATCATGTGTGAATTTTTTACTTTCTGTTACTGTTAAGTAGTAATCATCTGCTTTTGTTGCTCTAACGTCAAAAAAATAGGTTCTTCTTCCAGCTCTCAATACTTGTGAAAAAATTTCTTCCTGTTCAATTCTCTCTGCCATAATTCTTTTTAATAGTAGTTATAAATTATTTGTAATACTTAACAAATCTAATAAAATATTTTACGTAGCAATGTTAAAGATTAAATTTCTTTTTCTAAAAGTTGCTGCTCGTACAATTCTTTGTAGTACCCTTCTTGGGTTATTAATTGATTGTGAGTTCCTTGTTGTGTGATTTTTCCATCATCTAAAACAATAATTTTATCAGCATTTTTTGCAGATGAAACTCTATGACTGATTATAAAAGTAGTTTTATTTTTAGATACTCTTTCTAAATTTGATAGTATTTTTTCTTCAGTTTCTGTGTCTACTGCCGATAAACAATCATCTAAAATTAAAATTTTAGGGTTTTTGATAAGTGCTCGAGCAATAGAAACTCTTTGTTTTTGACCTCCAGATAAAGTTACCCCACGTTCACCAAGAATAGTTTTGTACCCATTTGTAAATTCAGTAATATTATCATGTACAACAGCATTCTTTGCAGCTTCTATAATCTCGGCCTCTGTGGCATCTTCTTTTCCGAACTTGATATTGTTACCAATGGTATCAGAAAATAAAAATGGATCTTGAGGTACAAAACCAATTTGACTTCTAACATCATTTAAATTAGCTTCTTTAATAGGCTTGTCATCCAATAAAACACTGCCTTCTTGGGTATCATATAATCTAGAAATTAACTCAATAATAGTTGATTTTCCTGATCCTGTTTTTCCTAAAATAGCTAAGGTTTCACCCGGATTTACAGTAAAATTAATATTTTTTAAAGCAGTAATATTCGTGTCATCATAGGTAAAGGTTACATCTTTAAAAGTTACTTTACCATTGATTTCTGTAGCTAAAGAATTATTATTTTGAATTTCAGGAACTTGTTTTAAAAATTCGTTTATTCTTGCTTGTGATGCTTCTGCTTGTTGAACCATCGAGGTTACCCAGCCAACAACGGCAACTGGCCAAGTTAAAATGTTTACATACAACATGAATTCAACCACAACACCTATCTGAATTTCGCCATTTATATATTTATTTCCGCCAATATAAATAACCAATAAATTACTTATTCCAATCAATAAAAGCATCAAAGGGAAAAAGAGTGCATTTGCTTTATGTAAATGAATATTTTTGTCTTTGCTAATATCAGAAATTGCCTCAAAATCTTTGATTATAGAAGCTTCAATTCCGTATGATTTAACAACATTTATTCCAGAGAAAAATTCTTGATTAAAGGTAGTTAATTTCGATAAATATTCTTGAACGATAGTACTCCTTTTATGAATGACTTTACTTAAAATAAAAATGGAAATTGATAGAATAGGAAAAGGGATTAAAGTGTATAAAGTTAGTTTCAAATCAACTTGAGCCATTTGTGAAAAGCCAACTGCAAAAAGTACAATCATATTCATGCTATACATTACTGCAGGTCCTACGTACATTCTAACCTTAGAAACATCTTCACTAATCCGGTTCATTAAGTCACCAGTTCTATTTTTCTTATAAAAATTGAGTGATAATTTTTGATATTGTTGATAGATTTCGTTTTTTAAATCGAATTCAATCAACCTGGAAGTCACAATAATGGTTTGCCTCATTATAAAGGTTAAAATTCCGCCCAATAATGCAATTGCAATAATAATAAAGACATTTATTAATAATTGCTGTTTTACAAGAGAGACATCGGTTATGACATCATTCTGATAATCTTCTACAACATTTAGAGAGTCTCTAATTATCTGGGGTATTTTTAAAGCTAAAAGTTTTGATAAGATTGTAATTAGCAATCCTATTAAAATGCGCCATTTGTATTTAGAAAAATATTTATTTAAATATTGTAGTGCTTTCAAGGAAAATTGTAGTTAAAAATAAAGCACGAATATACGAGTTTCATAAAGATAAATTTTCTTAAAAAAGAATTAAAAATGAGTGATGAGAAACTAAATTAACACTATTTTTGCAGAGCAAAAAAAACCATTTATCTAAGTTCTTTACCATGATTAATAGAAGACATATTCGAGTTAAAGTAATGCAATCTGTATATGCAATGCAGCAAAGTCATAATGACGATATTATTAGAGAAGAAAAATTTTTAAAACATAGTATTTTAAAAATGTTTGATTTGTACGTTTTAAACTTTCAACTTTTGGTGGAAGTTCAAAAATTAGCGGCAAAAAAAATCGCACTTTCCAAAAATAAGATCCTTGCTACAAAAGAAGATCTAAAGCCCAATACTAAATTTTTAGAAAATAAAGTCATCAATGCAATTGCAGAAAGCATAAGTGTTGAAAGTTATATTGAGATGAATAATCTTAAAAACTGGGAATTAAATGATGAATATGTCAAAATTATTTTTGAAGAATTACAAAAAAGTGATTTATATAAAAAGTATTTAGGCACAAATGAAGATTCTTTTAAGGTAGACAAAGCTTTTGTTATTGACTTTTTTAAAGAGATTATTGCTCCGAATGAAAAATTAGCAGAGTATTACGAAGATGAAATGATTTCTTGGGTGGATGATATTCCTTTTGTAAATACTTGGGTTGTTAAATCTCTAAGTAAATACAAAGAGATTGCGATTTTTGTGTTAGGGAGTTTATACAAAGATGAAAATGATGAAGATTTTGTATCAGCACTATTCAAGAAAACGGTTTTAAAACAAAAAACGTACGAACAGGATATTGCAGAAAAAACGCCAAACTGGGAAACTGATAGGATTGCAGATATCGATATGATTTTGATCAAAATGGCAATTTCCGAGTTTATTAATTTTCCGTCCATACCAACAAGGGTGACAATTAATGAATACATAGAAATTTCAAAAGATTACTCTACAGAAAAAAGTAGTTATTTTATAAATGGAGTTTTAGACAAAGTCTCTAAAGAATTTATAGATAATAAAAGAATTGTTAAAATAGGTAGAGGCTTGTTATAATCTATTGTTTTAGCAAAATTTATTTAGTATTTTTACAAAAATTTAAATATCATGAAAAAAGTAACGATTTTATTTGCATTCATAATTTCTGCAAATGTATTTATTTCTTGTGCGGATGGTAATTCAGCGGCAACAGAAAAAATAAATAAAGAGAATTTAGATAATGCTAAATCTAGGGATAAAGAAATTAAAAAAGGTACAGCTTCCATTTCTTTTGACAAGTTAGTGCACGATTTTGGCACTGTCAATGAAGGAGATTTTGTAGAAACGGTATTTAAAGTAACTAATTCTGGTAATTCAGATTTAGTAATTACAAATGCACAAGCAAGTTGTGGTTGTACTGTTCCTTTGTGGCCAAAAGCACCAATTAAAGCAGGAGAGTCAGGAGATATTAAAGTTAGATTTAATACAAATGGAAAACCAAATAGACAATCAAAAACAATAACCTTAACAACCAATACAGCGTCTGGAAGAGAAGTTTTAACTCTTAAAGGCTTGGTTACACCAAAAGCAAAAATATAACTATGTTTTCAATTATAGTATTACAATTTGATGCAGGAAGTTTGACATCAATGTTACCTTTTATAGCAATGATTGGGGTTTTGTATTTCTTTATGATAAGACCACAAATGAATCGTCAAAAAAAAGAAAAATCTTTTCAAACGGAAATTAAGAAAGGATCAAAAGTTGTTACCTCTAGTGGTATTCATGGTAAAATTGTAGAAATACATACTGCTGATAATACTGTTACTATAGAGACTGGAGCAGGTAAAATTAAATTTGAGCGTTCTGCAATTTCTATGGAATTAAGTAAAAAGTATTTGACGCCGGCCATTAAAAAATAAGGATTTAAAATTTTATATTATGTGAGCTTTTCTTTAATTAGTGAAAGCTCATTTTTTTTGTTTATTACTTTTTCATTAGATTGCATAAAATTCAGAAATATTAAGTGAAGACTTCCAAAAAAATACCAAAAACTTTTATTAGTTTTTTACTAGCTTCCTTTTTAATCTGGTTGCTAATTACCTTTTCTAAAGAATATACTGCTGTTATTGCTTATCCAGTAAGCTATGAAAATATTCCTCAAGATAAATTACTGCAAGAAATACCAATTAATAATATAGATATTACTGTAAAAGCATCTGGCTTTAAAATACTCAGATCTAGATTTAAAAATAAAAAAATAAAACTTGAAGCTTCAAGATTGCAAAGAAAATCACATTCTGAATTTTATTTTTTAACTAAGAATCAAGTTGCTAAAATTGAAAAGCAATTACTTTTGGGAGTTGAATTAAAGGAGATTTCACAAGACACTATTTATTTAAATTTAGGGTTTTTAACTTCAAAAAAAGTAGTTTTAAAACCAAATTTAGAAATTAACTATCATATTGGTTATGATCTTATAAATGAAATAAATATTTCTCCAGATTCAATTGTTATTTCTGGGCCAGAAGATCAGGTAAGAAATATTAACTTTTTAGAATTAACTAAGTTGAAGTTGGATGACGTGAAATCTGATTTTTTAGAGGAAGTAACAATTTTAAAATTAAACAATAATTTTAAATTTAGTGCTTCAAAAATAACAATTTCTGGAAATATAGATAAATTTACAGAAGGTAAATTACAAATACCATTTACAACTAAAAATCTTCCAGAAGATGTTAATTTAACTACCCTCTCGGAAAAAGTTGAAGTTGTTTTCGTAGTTGCTTTATCAGATTTTTCAAAAATTTCTGAAGCATCTTTTAAAGTAGAGTGTGATTATTTGATATCTAAAAAAAATAACTTAGGTTATTTGATACCGAAAGTTATATTAGAACCAGACTTTATAAAAAGCGTTAAAATAATTCCAAAAAAAATAGATTTCTTAATTCAAAAATAGCTATGATAGTTGGTTT
Organism: uncultured Acidimicrobiia bacterium; assembly: GCA_964195455.1. Taxonomy (GTDB): domain Bacteria; phylum Bacteroidota; class Bacteroidia; order Flavobacteriales; family Flavobacteriaceae; genus Polaribacter. The sequence goes on along the minus strand of CAXMOR010000044.1, from coordinate 30,601 downwards.
AACAGGTGGTATAGGAAGTGGAAAAACTACAGTTGCAAAATTCTTTTTAGAGTTTAATAATGTAGCTGTTTACATTGCTGATGCTGAGGCCAAGAAACTAATGAATTCTTCAGGAATTATTAAAAAAAAAATTATCAAACATTTTGGAGAAGCTTCTTTTTTGAATCAAAAATTGGATAGAAGATACATTTCTGAAATTGTTTTCAATAATAAAAAAAAACTATCAGTTTTAAACGCAATTGTTCACCCCGAAGTTAAAAAACACTTTCAGAACTTTGTAAAAAAAAATGTTGATAAAGCGTTCATTATTTACGAAAATGCAATTCTATTTGAAAGTGAAAGTAATTTGTTTTGCGATTTTATCATTACTGTCTATTCAGATGTAAATACTAAAATTGAACGTGTTATTTCACGGGATTCTTCAACAAAAGAAGAGGTTAAAAGCAGAATGAATAATCAATGGAATGACAAAAAAAAAATATTACAATCTAACTACATAATTTGTAATGAAAATCTTGATGAAACTAAAAATCAAGTAAATAAAATTCATAATATTTTAACAGAAAAAACGAGTTACACTTAAATATCTTTATTTTTTTTGTTAAAAAGGTCATAAATTTTAAGTAATTTTGTTAATTTATGTAGAAAACGTGAATTTAAAATACTGAATAGCTTAACTTTGATTTATGGGCAAAAAAATGTTTGTGCTTATTGTTTTTTTAATGAGCATTTCCTTGATAGGAATTATTGCTGTTCAGCTTTATTGGATTAATAATGCAGTAGAAAGTAAGAAAGAACAATTTAAGAATGATGTTCAAAAATCTTTAGGAAGAGTTTCAGAAAGGATTAACGAGAAAGAAAGAGATCTTTTTAATAAAAAGTTTGAGGGTATTATCGAAAATGCAATTTTAGCAAATGATGCTCAAATAAAAAGTATGTTTTTTCAAGAAATTGATACAACAAATAATCAGAAAATTTCTTTTGGATCTACAATTTTAGAAGAAAATTTCGAGATTCCTGCAGATTTTTTAGGTAGTGATTCCCTTATTTTTAAAAGGGTAACTGGTAAAAAAGATTTCTTTCAATCAAGATTAATTAAAGGTCCAGATAATTTGTTTTCAAATGTAGATGAAAAAAGATACTCGTTTACTAGAAGGTTAACAGATATAGAAGAGAGTCAGTTTGCAGAATGGTTTAAAGATTATAATAGGATTAATCCAATTCATAAGAGGCTAAGCAATAGGGAGTTAAATGATATTATAAAAGATGAATTAAAAAAAAGAAATATAATTTTAGATTTTAAATATGGTGTGTATAGTAAAGATGGTTTAGCAACAAAGTTAAAATCAGGTTATTACACGATAAATAAAAAAGATAGTTATCCTTATCCCTTATTTTATAATTCAGAAAATGAATCTGAATATTTCTTATACGTAACTTTTCCAGGGAAAAATGAGCATATTTTATCAGGAATTTCAAATATTTTATTACTGTCTTTATTTTTTATTTTCATCATTATTATTGCCTTTTCAAGTTCACTATATCAGCTAATTCAGCAGAAGAAAATATCAGAAATAAAAACTGATTTTATAAATAATATGACGCACGAATTTAAAACCCCTATTGCCACAATTAATTTAGCCATAGATTCTATTCGAAATCCTAAAATTTTAAATAATCAAGAAAAGGTTTTACGGTATATAGAAATGATTCGTGATGAAAATAAAAGAATGCATTCACAAGTGGAAAATGTGCTACGTATTTCTAGATTAGAAAAAAATCAATTAGATATCAGTAAGGAAACAATTGATATTCACGACACAATAGAAGATGCTATTAGTCACGTTAGTTTGTTGGTGAACGATAGGGATGGAACTATAGACACTCATTTTGAAGCAATTATTTCCGAGATCTCTGGTAATGAATTTCATTTAACGAATATAATTGTAAACATTTTAGAGAATGCGATAAAATATTCAAAAGAGAGCCCTAAAATTGAAGTTTATACAGAGAGCACTAATAAATTTTTCATCTTTAAAATAAAAGATAATGGCATAGGTATGGGTAAAGGTGCGCTTAAATCAGTTTTCGATAAATTTTATAGAGAACAAAAAGGAAATATACATGATGTAAAAGGTCATGGTCTAGGATTAGCATATGTAAAAGAAATTGTAGAAAAACATCATGGAACAGTTTTTGTCGAAAGTGAAAAAGGAGAAGGAAGCATATTCACGGTAAAATTACCTTTAATTTAAAAAGTATATAAAATGGGAAGTAAAAAGATTTTATTAGTAGAAGACGATCCAAATTTTGGAACCGTTTTAAAAGATTATTTAGCGTTAAACGATTATAATGTTACACACGCAAAAGATGGTATAGAGGGTTTAATTATGTTTAAAAACAGTGATTATGATCTATGTATTTTAGATGTAATGATGCCTAGAAAAGATGGTTTTTCTTTAGCACAAGACATTAGAGGAACGAATAAAGAGGTGCCAATTATTTTTTTAACGGCAAAAACATTAAAAGAAGATGTTTTAAAAGGATATTCTGTTGGAGCCGATGATTATTTAAACAAACCTTTTGACTCTGAAGTTTTATTGCATAAAATTAAAGCAATTCTCCAAAGAAAAGATAGTGATAAATCTAAAGAATCAGAAGAATTTGAATTTAATATTGGTTCTTTTTTCTTTAATTCTAAATTACGTCACTTGTCTATTGGTAAGGATGCAGAACCAATAAAGTTGTCACCAAAGGAAAGTAAATTGTTACGTATGTTGGCAATTCACAAAAATGATTTAATGCCAAGAGAATTGGCACTAACTAAAATTTGGAGAGATGATAACTATTTTACTTCTAGAAGTATGGATGTTTACATCGCAAAGCTTAGAAAGTATTTGAAGGTTGATGAACATGTTGAAATCTTGAACATTCATGGAGAAGGTTTTAGGCTGGTAGATAAGACTTAATAATACGAAACTTCCTAAAAAATAACTCAACTTGATGTATTTTCAAGTTGAGTTTTTTGTATTTTTATATTATGGCAGAGTTTATAAAATTATATAATGAGAATCCAAATCAGAGAGAAATAGATAGGGTTGTTAAAATTTTAAGAAGTGGGGGATTAATTATTTATCCGACAGATACTGTTTATGGCTTAGGATGTGATATTACAAATACAAAGGCCTTAGAAAAAATAGCACTTATAAAGCGTGTTAAATTAGAAAAGGCTAATTTCTCTTTTGTCTGTAATGATTTAAGTCATTTGTCTGATTATATAAAACAAATAGATTCACCGACCTTTAAGCTTTTAAAACGTGCTTTACCAGGGCCTTATACCTTTATTTTACCCGGGAGTAACAATCTTCCTAAAGCATTTAAAAAAAGAAAAACTGTAGGAATTCGAATTCCAGATAACAACATCGCAAGAGCTTTGGTAGAAAGTTTAGGGAATCCTATTGTCTCTACTTCAATTAGAGACGATGATGATGTATTAGAATACACAACAGATCCAGAATTAATTTTTGAAAAATGGGCGCATTTAGTAGATGTAGTTATTGATGGTGGTTTTGGAGACAATTACGCTTCTACAATTATTGATTTAACAGATGGTTATCCTGAGGTAATTAGAGAAGGAAAAGGAAGTTTAGATATCTTATAATTTTAAGTATTAATCTTAAGGCTATAATTGAATCATAAATTAGTGAAATAATTTTGGTTTAAGTAAAGACATAAAATTACATAAACTAGCCAGATAAAAAACCTTAAAAAAAACCATATTTGTAAAGGTGTGATGTTTAATTTTATAGAATTCTTGGGAAACTTGCTAATTTTTTAATGTTTAGACATTAAGTTTCTAAAGAATTTTTAGAATCGTATCAATGGAAAGAGACTTAAAAAAAATAACTACTTCAAATCTTTAAACTTGCTTCTACCTAAAACAAAATATTGCCAAACGATACTGGTGTGTAAATTATAAGTTTTCTTTTTTAGTGTTTTTTTACGCTTTTTTAAAAATTTATGAAAGTTCTTGTAAAAACTAAAATGTGCTTTAATAATGGCCCAAGTGTGAATTGGTCTTAATTCAATTATAAACGTTATTCCAGCAATTCCATCTAAAAGTAAACGTGAAAATATTACAAATAAAAACCAACTTTTAGGAACATTTTTTACAACATTTAATAAACTATTTCTAAAGTTTAAGTACGTTTTATGTGGATTAGATTCCTGTAAAGTTCCGCCTCCCACATGATGAACGGTAGATTTCCCTACATATTTTATTTTATACCCTATATTTTGAGTTCTCCAACATAAATCAATTTCTTCTTGGTGTGCAAAATAATCTTCATCGAATCCTTCTAATTGATGATAGACTTTAGAGCGTATAAATAAACAAGCACCAGAGGCCCAAAATATATCTTCTACATCGTTAAACTGACCTTTATCTGTTTCTAAATGAGTAAATACACGACCTCTGCAATAAGGATAACCAAAAAGATCTACAAAACCACCAGCGGCACCTGCATATTCAAACTTTGTTTTATCCTTGAAATCTAATAATTTTGGTTGAATAATAGCTGTTTTTTTTTCAGCTTTAAAAACCTCAATAATGGGTTTTAGCCAATTCTCTGTAACTTCAACATCAGAATTTAACAAGCAATAAATATCAGCATCAATAGATTTTAAAGCGTCATTATAGCCTTTTGCATAACCTCCATTTATAGTGTTTTCAATAATTTTAATGGATGGAAAAAACGCTCTCACGTAATTAATTGAGGAATCTGTAGAAGCATTATCTGCTAAATAAATATCAGCTTCTTGCGAACTGAAGTTCACCACAGATGGCAAGAACTGCTCTAAGAGTTTTTGACCATTCCAATTTAATATGACAATTGCTGTTTTCAAGGCTCCAAATTTACATTTTATAAATTAGTTTATACCTAAAGTTACCTTAATAAAACCCGAAGTCTACAATTTATAATTAGGAATATCTTTTAAGAATATATAGGTTTCATTTTTATGATCCATTTTACAATAAAAATGTTCTAAACCATTGGTGACAAGTAAATAATTCGCTTTTAATTTTAAATTATAGCGGGCAATTTGGTCAAAAGTATCTTGTGTTATTTTTATGTTAGGAGCTTTGCATTCAACGATAATTTCGGGTTTTCCATCTGTATTAAAAACTAAAATATCACTTCGCTTTTTTAAATTATTAATAGTTAATTGTTTCTCAATAGCAATTAAGGTGACTGGATATTTTTTTTCTTCAATTAAAAAATACACAAAATGCTGACGAACCCATTCTTCAGGAGTTAAAACTATATATTTTTTTCTCAGTTTATCAAAAATAAGCGTCTTATTTTCGCTACTTTTGAGTTTAAAATTATAAGTTGGTAGGTTGAGTTTTTGCATCAATCAAAAGTAAGAAAATGAACGAAATTAGAAACATTGTTTCAGAGATAAAGAAAGGAAATATAAAACCTATCTATTTTTTAATGGGGGAAGAACCTTATTACATTGATAAAATTTCTGATTTTATTGAAGAAAATATTTTAGATGAAACAGAAAAAGGCTTTAACCAGCAGGTTATGTATGGAAGAGATTCCAGTATAGAAGATATTGTTTCCTCTGCTAAACGCTACCCTATGATGGCGGAGAGACAGGTTTTAATTATTAAAGAAGCTCAAGATTTAAGTAGAAATATTGAAAAGTTAGTTTCTTATGCAGAAAACCCGCAGCCAACGACAGTTCTTGTTTTAAATTACAAATATAAAAAACTTGATAAACGTAAAAAATTGCACAAGGCAATTGCAAAAACAGGTTTAATTTATGAAAGTAAAAAGTTATATGAGAATCAAGTTTCAGATTGGATTCGTAGAGTTTTAAGTGGAAAGAAATATCAAATTGAACTAAAAGCGGCACAAATGTTAGTGGAGTTTTTAGGAGCTGATTTAAGTAAAATTTCTAATGAATTAGATAAGTTAATGCTAATTCTACCAAAAGAAAGTATTATTGATGATAAGCATATAGAAGATAATATTGGTATTTCTAAAGACTTTAATAATTTTGAATTACGAAAAGCGGTAGGAGAGAAAAACATTGTTAAATCGAATAGGATTATTAATTATTTTGCTGAAAACCCTAAGAATAATCCCTTGGTAATGACAATTTCCTTATTAAATAGTTTTTTTACACAACTTTTATTGTTTCATGGATTACAAGATAAATCTAAAAGTTCTGTAGCAAAAACACTGGGTGTAAATCCTTATTTTGTAGATGAATATTTTTTAGCTGCTAGAAATTATCCAATGCGTAAAGTTGCACAGGTTATTGCTTTTTTAAGAGAAGCTGATGTTAAAAGCAAAGGAGTTGGAGCTAACCAAACGCATGAAGATATTTTAAAAGAATTGCTTTTTAAAATTTTACATTAATATATATATCTTCATGGAAATAAAAAAAAAACTCCCAAAAATGGGAGTTAAATTATAAGTTGCGCTTTAAATTACCTGTAAATTTTATCATATAAATCTTGATAAATCTTTTTAATAATGGAACGTTTCATTTTCATAGTTGGTGTTAAATGACCACCATCAATAGACCATTCCTCTGGGGTTAATTCAAAACGTTTTATTTGTTCCCATTTTCCAAAGTTTTTGTTACACTTGTCGACCTCTTCTTGAATGCGTTTTTTTACGATATCTGAAGCTATGATTTCGGTGTTTTTAATACCAACGTTAATTTGTTTATGTTGAATCCATTCCTTTAGATATTCGAAATTTGGTTGAATAATTGCGGCTGGCATTTTTTCATTTTCACCAATAACCATTACTTGTTCTATAAATAAAGATTGTTTTAATTCACCTTCTAATAATGGCGGTATTACATATTTACCTCCAGAAGTTTTAAACATTTCTTTTGTTCTTCCCGTAATTTTTAAAAATCCATCTATGTCAAATTCTCCTTTATCACCAGTATGAAAATATCCATCTTTCATAACTTCAGCAGTTTTTGCATCGTCTTTGTAGTAGCCTTGCATTACATTATGACCTTTTACTAAGATTTCTCCAGTTTTGGCAATTTTAACATCAATATCTTTAATAATTCGACCTACAGTTCCTACCCTAAAACCACCATTGTTTTGATCGTTTACAGAGATTACTGGAGATGTCTCTGTTAAACCATATCCTTCCATAATAGGCATTCCCGCTGCAGCAAAAACACGTGTTAATCTTTGTTGTAAAGCTGCACTTCCAGAAACCATTAATTTTAATTCGCCACCTAAAACAGCTTGCCATTTAGAAAATATAAGTTTACGAGCTATACCTAATTGTTTTTCATACCACCAGCCATTCGCACCATAAGGCTCGTATTTTAAACCAAGATTTAAAGCCCAGAAAAATAATCTCTTTTTTAAACCTGTTAATTCTTCACCTTTTAAAACAATTTTATCAAATATTTTTTCATACAACCTAGGAACAGCAGTCATTACTTCTGGTTTAACTTCTTGAGCATTTTCAGTAAGTTTCTCTATAGATTCAGCAAAGTAAATTTCTACGCCACAATATTGGTATAAATACAAAATCATGCGCTCAAAAATATGACAAACCGGTAAAAAACTTAAGGCTCTTGTATTCCCATAATCTAAAGGAACTCTTGTTTGAGAATGCAATACATTTTGAACAATGTTATTATGAGAAAGCATTACACCTTTTGGTCTTCCTGTAGTTCCAGAGGTATAAATTAAAGTGGCTAAGTCCTCTGGTTTTACGCCGTCTTTTCTGATTTCAACTTCATCTTGGTTACTAGTGTCTTCTCCCAACGCTAAAACTTCATTCCAATTTTTTTCATCTTTTAGATCATCAAACGTAAAAACACCTTTTAATTTTGTTTTACTTTTAATTTGATTTAATTTCTCTAGAATAGTGAGGTCAGAAACAAAACAATAGATTGCTTCAGAATGATTTAAAACATATTCATAATCCTCTTTAGAGATTGTTGGGTAAATTGGTACATTTTGTGCGCCAGTTTGTAAAATTCCAATATCACAAATATTCCATTCAGCTCGGTTTGTGGTAGAAATAACAGCAATTTTATCATTTGGTTGGATTCCTAATTTCAGCAATCCTCTACTTAATTGATTAGATTTATCTACATATTCTTGCGTAGAAATAGATTCCCATTTTCCATTATATTTTGTAGAAAATGCTTTTTTAAGCTTGTAAGTTTCTAATTGATGATATGGAAAATCAAACAATCTAGTAATTTCTTTTGGCATAAGGCTTTTTTTTGTCGTATTGCAAAGTAGTAAATTTACATTGATTTTACAAATACTTATTAATAGACTTTAAATCTAAGAATAATATATTTTTTGATGTAAATTTTTGTATTTTTCTTTAATTATCTTTCTTTTCATTTTCATTGTTGGTGTTAAATGGCCCGTCTCGATAGACCATTCATCAGGAGTAATTTCGAACTTTTTAATTTGTTCCCATTTTCCAAATTTTTGATTGTGAAAATCTATTTCTTTTTGAATTCTGTTGATAAGGTTTTCATCAGTAGTAACATCTATGATTTTATATTGATGACGTTCTGCCCAATCTTTGATAAAACTAAAATTAGGCTGAATTAATGCTGCTGGCATTTTCTCTCCTTCACCGATCACCATCACTTGTTCTATAAAACGAGATTGTTTTAGTTCGCTCTCTAAGGGAGCAGGAGCAATGTATTTACCTCCAGACGTTTTAAAAATTTCTTTTTTTCTATCTGTAATTGTTAAAAAACCTTGTTCATCAATTTCACCAATATCACCTGTATGTAAATATCCATTTAAAATAGTTTTGTTGGTCATTTTTTCATTTTTGTAATACCCCATCATAACATTGTCTCCCTTCATTAAAATCTCTCCATCATCAGCAATTTTAATTTCTATGCCTTCTAAAGGTTTACCAACTGAGCCAATTTTTAAACCATTATTTCTAAGGTCATTTAAAGTTCCTCCAGGAGAAGATTCTGTCATTCCATACCCTTCAAAAATGTTAATGCCTGCAGCGGTAAAAACCCTTATTAAACGATGTTGAAGTGGAGCGCTCCCTGAAATCATAAATTGTAAATTACCACCTAAAGCTTCTTGCCATTTAGAGAAAATCAATTTTCTTGCGATGTTCAATTTAAAGTGATAAAAAGCACTTTTTTGATTATAAGGTTCATATTTTTCTCCTAAAGATACGGCCCAAAAGAAGAGTTGTTTTTTGAGGCCAGATAAATTACTTCCTTTGTCTATAATTTTGTCGAAAATTTTCTCCAATAATCTTGGGACAACTGCTAAATAATGAGGTCTGACTTCTCTAATCGTATCGCCAATTTTTTCTATGCTTTCTGCAAAATAGACCTCAAAACCCATAAATAGATTGTAATAAGAAGCGCTTCTTTCAAAAATATGACAAATAGGTAGGTAGCTAATAATTCTATTATTCCCCTGAATTAAATCTAATCCTTTTGCAGTTTTAAAAACAGTAAAAACAATATTTTTATGCGATAACATAACCCCTTTTGGAGTTCCTGTTGTGCCAGAGGTATAAATAATTGTTGCTAAATCCTCAGGCTTTACATTCTTTTTTAATTCTTCAATTTTAGATTGGTAATTTTCTTTTTTTCCAATCTCTAGAAAAGAATTCCAATCATAGTTTGTTTTTAAATCTTGAAGAGAAAAAATATTTTTTAATTGAGTTTTATTCGCCACAGATTTTACTTTTTGATACAAATCATCATCAGAAACAAAACAATATTTAGCATCAGAATGATTTAAAATGTAACCATAATCTTTTTCTGATAAGGTTGCATATAAAGGAACATTTTGTGCGCCAATTTGTAAAAGCCCAATGTCCAAAACATGCCAATTTGGATTGTTGTTAGAAGTAATTACAGCAATTTTATCATTTGGTTGTACCCCTAATGATAGCAAAGAACTACTTACTTTATTGGCATCAGCTATAAATTGTTGTGTAGAAATACTTTTCCAACTATTTTCTTTTTTATAATTGAAACATTTTTCTTGTGGGAAATTTTCTAATTGATGGTATCCAAAATCAAAAATGCGAGAAATTTTATGAGACATATTTATGGCTTAATTTCTGACAAGTTACTAAAATGTTGGTACAAAAAAAAGGATGACGTAAAGTCAACCTTTTTAAAACTATATTTTTGGAAGTTACTCTATGCTACTTTATAAATATTCGTTGAAGCTTCTTATTTTAATTTTAATGTACCTAGAATCAAATTCATAAACAACTTTCATAGTTGTCATATTAAATGCTCCTGATATTTTCCTGTGTTTAATATATAAGTATTCTTCAAAATTGGAATTTTAAAAGAAACACTATCAAAAATTTAGATAATTTAGATTTTGTAAAATTGGTAAAACACTGTATTATATGAGTTTACATTCGTATTGAATTTTGTCTATTTAAATGTATAGTTCGGAAAAGATGCTTTTATTACAATCAATTTTTTAATTGTATTCTTTGAATTGTTATTTCCTTTAGCAATTTTATTAATTATTATTTTCAAATAATTAAATAGATCTTTATGTTTTGAGTAGTTTAAATTAAAAATGTTCGCAGTTTGTTGAGTATAAAAATAGATTCTTTTAAATTTTTGTAAAATGCTCAGAACATGATTTTTATCACCTTTAATTTTTTATTTAAAATTTACCTTTAGTCTTGCTTTTAGTTAGGCACAGATAAAAATTAATTTAAAAAGAGATTATGGAAGTATTACAAGATGTAAAACCCCGTGTATATAAATTTGGGGACAAACAAGCTGACGGTAGCAGTGCAATGAAAAACTTATTAGGGGGTAAAGGCGCAAATTTGGCAGAAATGAGTGCTATAGGTATTCCTGTGCCTCCAGGATTTACGATCACGACAGAAGTTTGTACGGAATATAATTTATTAGGTAAGGAGCCAGTTGTTGAGATGATTCGAAAAGAAGTAGAAGCTTCTATTGAAAATATTGAAATTCTAATGGGAACAAAATTTGGAGATAAACAGAATCCTCTTTTAGTATCTGTGCGCTCAGGAGCAAGAGTTTCTATGCCAGGAATGATGGATACTGTTCTGAACCTTGGAATGAATGATGACGTTGTTTTAGGTTTAGCTAAGAAAACAAATAACGAGCAATTTGCTTGGGATTCTTATCGTCGTTTTATCCAAATGTATGGTGGTGTAGTTTTAGGAATGAAACCTGCTTCAAAAGATGACATAGATCCTTTTGAGGAAATCATGGAAAATTTGAAAGAAAAAAGAGGTATTGAGCTAGACACCCAATTTACGATTAATGATTTAAAGGATTTAGTATTTGACTTTAAAGATGCGGTTAAAAAAAGAACTGGTCACGATTTTCCAACAAATCCTTGGGATCAGCTTTGGGGTGCAATCATGGCGGTATTTAATAGTTGGAATGGTAATAGAGCCGTTTATTATAGAAATATGCATGGATATCCTGCAGATTGGGGTACCGCTGTAAATGTACAGGCCATGGTTTATGGAAATATGGGAGATAATTCTGGTACAGGAGTTTGTTTTACACGTGATGCTGGTACAGGAGAAAATGTATTTAACGGAGAGTATTTAATAAATGCGCAAGGAGAAGATGTTGTTGCCGGTGTTAGAACCCCTCAACAAATTACAAAATTAGGTTCCGTGCGATGGGCAGAATTAGCGAAAATTGAGGAAGAAGATAGAGTTAAAAATTATCCTTCTTTAGAAGAATTAATGCCTTTAATTTATAACGAACTTAACTCTTATCAAAATAAACTAGAAAAGCATTATCGAGATATGCAAGATATGGAGTTTACCATGCAAGATGGAAAACTTTGGATATTGCAAACGAGAAACGGTAAACGTACAGGGGCTGCTATGGTCAAAATAGCAATGGATTTATTAAAAGAAGGAATGATAGACGAAAAAGAGGCCTTAATTTCAATAGAAGCTAATAAATTAGATGAACTTTTACACCCCATTTTCGATCCTAAGGCACTAAAAAAAGCAAATGTAATAGCCCAAGGTTTACCAGCTTCTCCTGGAGCAGCAACTGGTAAAATTGTGTTTTTTGCAGATGAAGCCGATAAATATAAAAATAGTATTCTGGTAAGAATTGAAACTTCACCTGAAGATTTAGAGGGAATGAATATTGCCAAAGGTATTTTAACAGCACGTGGAGGAATGACTTCTCACGCAGCTGTAGTTGCCCGTGGTATGGGGAAATGTTGTATTTCTGGTGCGGGCGCATTAAAAATAAATTATAAAAATAGAACACTTAACGTTGGAGGTCATGAATATCATGAAGGAGATTGGATTTCATTAAATGGTTCTACAGGTAATATTATAGAAGGTAAGGTTGCCACAGTTGAGCCTGAATTAAGTGGCGAATTTGCAGAAGTTATGGAACTTTCAAATAAATACGCAATCATGAAAGTAAGAACTAATGCAGATAGTCCAAAAGATGCTAAAGTAGCACGTAGTTTTGGTGCACAGGGTATTGGTTTAACGAGAACCGAGCATATGTTTTTTGAGGCAGATAGAATTAAAGCAATGCGTGAAATGATTTTGGCTGAGACTGTTAAAGGTAGAAAAAACGCATTAAAAGATTTATTACCAATGCAACGTGAAGATTTTGAAGGTATTTTTGAAGCTATGGAGGGTTTACCTGTAACAATTCGTTTACTAGACCCGCCATTGCATGAGTTTGTACCTCATCAATTGGCTAGTCAGAAAGAATTAGCAGATGAAATGCATATTTCATTACAGTCAATAAAAAATAAAGTTTCAGAACTGGAGGAATTTAACCCAATGTTAGGGCATAGAGGATGCAGATTAGGGAATACTTATCCAGAAATTACAGAAATGCAAACCAGAGCTATTATTGAAGCTGCTCTTAATTTGAAAGAAAGGGGTGTTCATTGTAAACCAGAAATTATGGTTCCTTTAATTGGAACTGTTAAAGAATTTGAGTTTCAAGAAAAGATTATTAGAAGCACAGCAAATAAAATTTTTAAAGAAAGAAATGATATTGTTGAGTATTTAGTGGGAACAATGATAGAAATTCCAAGAGCAGCATTAATGGCAGATAAAATTGCAGAAAAAGCAGATTTTTTCTCTTTCGGAACTAATGATTTAACACAAATGACATTTGGTTATTCACGTGATGACGCAGGTAAATTTTTACCGACTTATATTGAAAAAGGAATTCTAAAAGTAGATCCTTTTGAAGTTTTAGATCAAGAAGGAGTTGGACAGTTAGTTATAATTGGAACAGAAAGAGGCAGAAGTGTAAAACCTAATTTAAAAGTAGGTATTTGTGGAGAACATGGAGGAGAACCAAGCTCTATAGAGTTTTGTTATAATTCAGGAATGGATTATGTGAGTTGTTCGCCTTATCGTGTGCCAATTGCTAGATTAGTATCTGCCCAGGCAGCGATTAAATCAATTAAGTAATATTTTCATAATTTAACTTGATAAAAGAACCCCAGAAGAGCAATGCGTCTGGGGTTTATTTTTTAGTAGAAAGACTTTTCAATAATAATCAATAATTTTTTTAATATTGTAAAAGTAAAAAGACCAAATAATTAAATTTGATCTTTTTAAACTTTATAATAAATAATACTATAAATTCTTTGCCCAAAGATTTTACTAATATTTTTATTATTTTCTAAAGATACTCTGGTTTTTAATAAAAATATTGTAAAAAAACGTAAAAATTATTGTTTTAAATATTTTTTTAATAATGGGTAATCTTGTTTAAAAAATGATTTTAAATCTTGATTCATAAACAATTTAAAATCTTTAGCAAAATGCGAGAAATCATAATAGTTGTATTTATAAATTAAATCTATAAGTTCAATTTCTTTAGAAAGGTATTTTTTCATTAAATGCAAAAAACGAAATTGTCTGATATATTTTCCCGGGGTTAACCCTACTATTTTTTTAAAATGGATTTCTAATGATTTTTGTGAAATTGAGATTTCATCTAAGATGCTTAAAACCGATAATAATCCGTCTTTTTCTCTAATTAAGGAAATTGCGCGGTCAATTTGTTGAGTATTTTTATTAATATGTAGCGATGTATTTTTAAAAAAAGAATTTAAATTACAAATCAATTCATTAGAATCTTTAGAGTCTTCGAAAATAGGTAAAAGTTTATCATGAAATGTTTTATTAATTTGTGCCAAAGGTACGTGTGTGTTTATTAATTCTGAAATATCAATATTTAAAATTTTATGGAGCGCGGTTGGATGTAAATTAGCCCCTATGGAAGCTGTGATAGAATTGGTAGAAAAATCATATGATCTAAAGTATTGACCAGTAATCATAAGACCTTTTAATAATGTTTCAGCACCATCAACAGTAACTTTTTGTTCGCCAGTTCCAATATAAAACAAATGTGTTAATCCAATAGGTAAAATAGTAGATTTAATTGGAATATCTCCTTCATCAAAAGCGATGTGAAAATATTCTTCAACTAAATGAGGTACTTGTGTGGAGGGGAAATAAGTATGTAACATTAACCTTCAAATATAACCCTTAACAACAGAGATTAACTGTAAAAAATCGTAAATAATTAGTTTGTACTTATTATTACTAAGTATTTTGTTTATTAACTTTTTGTGATTCCTTCGCTACTATTGTTTAGAGAAGAATTATGATAAGTATCTATTTTTAATTTAATTACTTTGGTGATCAAATGGGCTTTTCATTATATTTTTTTCTAAAAAAAAAAGCAAAAAGGATACTGCTTAAAGCTCTAAAATAATAAAAAACAGCTTTTAGAATATTCTAAAAGCTGTTTTTTATTATAAATCGGTTTTATTATTTTTTCTTTTCTATCCACTCTTTGGCATTTACAAAAGCCTCAAACCAAGGAGAGACTTCGTCTTTTCTTCCTGCAGGATAGTTTGCCCAGTTCCATTGAAAAGTAGAACGTTCTATATGAGGCATGGTTACTAAATGACGTCCGGTTAAATCACATAGCATCGCAGTATTAAAGTCAGATCCGTTAGGATTATTAGGGTATCCTTCATACCCGTATTTTGCAACAATATTGTAATTTTCTTCTTTTTCTGGCAAGTTGAATTTTCCTTCGCCATGAGAAATCCAAACACCCAATTCTGTTCCTGCTAAAGAGGATAGCATTACAGAGTTGTTCTCTTGAATTTTTACCGAAGTAAATGAACTTTCATGTTTTTGAGAATCATTGTGAATTAATTTTCCGTGCACTTTATGTTTAGGATTAATCAAATCTAACTCCATCCACAATTGTGCTCCATTACAAATACCAACAGACAAAGTATCTTCTCTTTTAAAGAAGTTTTTTAATGCTTTTTTTGCTTTTGGATTGTATAAAAATGCTCCGGCCCAACCTTTAGCAGAACCTAAAACATCTGAATTAGAAAAGCCACCAACTGCACCAATAAACTGAATCTCTTCTAAAGTTTCACGACCAGAAATCAAATCTGTCATGTGTACATCTTTTACATCAAAACCAGCTAAATACATGGCATTTGCCATTTCACGCTCAGAATTTGAACCCTTTTCTCTAAGGATTGCAGCCTTAGGTTTTGGCGATTTAGAATTTATCTTCGGTAATTTTCCTGCAAAGTTGGTTGGAAACTTATACGTTAAAGGCTGCTTTTTATAATTATCAAATCGATTTTGTGCCAAACCATTTGCGGTTTGTTTTTGATCTAATAAAAAAGAAGTTGTATACCAAACATCTCTCATTTCAGCTACATCAAAAGAGAAAGAGTCTTCATTGTTTTTAATGTTTACCGTTCCGGAATTGTTTGCAATTCCAATATTGAAGAACTCGATATTATTTTCTGATAAAATTGTTTCTACAGAGTCATCTGCTTGAAAAACGATTCCTGAATTCTCAGAAAATAATACTTTTATAGCATCCTCTTCATTTAAAGTAGAAATATTGAAATCAGCGCCTAAGTTTACGTCAGCAAAACACATTTCTAATAACGTAGTAATTAAGCCACCCGAAGCGACATCGTGTCCTGCAGTAATTTTATCAGCCTTAATTAATTCTTGAATAGTATTAAAAGTGTTTTTTACAAAATCAGTATTTTTTACATCCGGAGCTTCATTTCCAATCGTATTTAAAACTTGATAGAAAGAACTTCCGCCTAATTTAAAATCATCTTGAGAAACATTAATATAATAGATGTTTCCTCCATCAATTTTTAAAAGAGGTTCAATAACTTTACTGATTTCATTACAGTTTCCTGCAGCCGAAATAATAACAGTACCGGGAGAAATTACTTCATCATCAGCATATTTTTGCTTCATAGAAAGTGAATCTTTTCCTGTTGGAACATTAATTCCTAAACTTATAGAGAATTCTGAAACAGCTTTTACAGCTTTGTATAAACGGGCATCTTCACCTTCGTTTTTACAAGGCCACATCCAATTTGCAGAAAGCGAAACACTTTTTAAATTATCTTTTAACGGTGCCCAAATAAGATTTGTCAAAGATTCCGTAATTGCATTTCTACTTCCCGCTTCTGGATCAATTAATCCAGAAATAGGCGAGTGCCCAATGGCAGTTGCAACTCCTTCTTTTCCATTATAATCCAACGCCATAACACCAACATTGTTTAACGGAATTTGTAAGGGACCCACACATTGTTGTTTGGCAACTTTACCACCAACACATCTATCTACTTTATTTGTTAACCAGTCTTTACAAGCAACAGCTTCTAATTGCAAAACTTGGCTTAAATAATTTTTAAAATTCTTAACTTTATATCTTGAATTTTTATAATTTCTTTTAACAGTTTTATCTGTTAAAACAGTTTTAGGAGAAGAACCAAACATATCTTCTAAAGCGAAGTCCATAGGTTTTTCTCCTGTAGACTTAGATTCAAAAGTAAATCTGTTATTTCCTGTAACTTCACCTACAGTATACATTGGAGAACGCTCTCTTTCTGCAATTTTCTGCAAGGTCTCTATATGTTTTTCTGCAATAACCAATCCCATTCTTTCTTGAGACTCATTCCCTATAATTTCTTTGGCTGATAAAGTAGGATCTCCAATTGGCAATTTATCTAAATCGATTTTACCACCGGTATCTTCTACTAATTCGGATAAGCAGTTTAAATGTCCACCAGCGCCATGATCGTGAATAGAAACAATAAAGTTCTCTTCACTCTCTACCATTCCACGAATTGCATTTGCAGCACGTTTTTGCATTTCTGGATTCGAACGCTGAACAGCATTTAGCTCAATTCCTGAGGCAAATTCTCCAGTATCTGATGATGAAACGGCAGCGCCGCCCATACCAATTCTATAATTTTCACCGCCAAGAATTACAATTTTATCGCCTTCTTTTGGTGTGTCCTTTAGAGCTTGTTCTGCTTTTCCGTAACCAATTCCACCAGCTTGCATGATGACTTTATCATACCCTAATTTTCTCGGTTTGGAAGCACTTGAAGAAGAATTTTCTTCATGTTCAAAAGTTAATACAGAACCCGTAATTAAAGGTTGTCCAAATTTGTTTCCAAAATCAGATGCGCCGTTTGATGCTTTTATTAAAATATCCATTGGTGTTTGATATAACCAATCTCTAGCTTCAAATTTATTCTCCCAAAACCTTTTTTCTTCTAAACGAGAATATGAAGTCATATACACGGCCGTTCCTGCTAAAGGTAAAGAACCTTTTCCACCAGCAAGCCTATCTCTAATTTCACCACCAGAGCCAGTTGCAGCTCCGTTAAACGGCTCTACGGTCGTCGGAAAATTATGCGTTTCTGCTTTTATAGAAATAACAGATTCAAAGTCTTCTGTTTGATAAAAGTCTGGTTTGTCTGCGGTTTTAGGGGCAAACTGTTCTACTTTAGGTCCTTTGATAAAAGCAACATTGTCTTTATATGCAGAAACAATATCGTTCGGAAATTGTTTCGATGTTTCTTTGATCATGTTAAATAGGGAAGTGGGTTGCTCTTCTCCATCAATAATAAAAGTTCCGTTAAATATCTTATGACGACAGTGCTCTGAGTTTACTTGGCTAAATCCAAATACTTCGGAATCTGTTAATTTTCTTTCGATTTTAGTCGCAACACTTTCTAGATAGGCAACTTCTTCATCACTTAAAGACAAACCTTCCTGACTATTATATGCGGCAATATCTTCAATATCTAAAATCGCTTCTGGCTGAATATCGATTGTAAATGACTCTTGATGTAAACCGTTGAATTTCTCAGAAATCATTGGGTCAAAATCAGTAAAATCTTCAGATACAGGAGTAAATTCCTCAATTCTAATGATATCTTTGATACCCATGTTTTGAGTGATTTCTACAGCATTTGTACTCCAAGGTGTAATCATTGCTGCTCTTGGGCCCACAAAAAAAGCATCCATTGATGTTTCTTCTATTTTTGGTTGATTGGCAAATAGCCATGTCAATTTAGAAATTGTTTTGGTGGTTAATTCTTTTGTAGTTTGAATAGCAAAAATTTTACTGTCTGTATTTCCAAAAAAGTGAATCATTATCGGGTTGTGTTTGCTAGTTGTTGTAAAAATGCAAATTTACTTTTTTTCAACTTAATTATTACAAATTTTTTAATTGAAATTTTTGAGTTATTCACGTATTTATGAACCAAAAAAGACTGTCTATAAAGACAGTCTTTTAAAAGAAATTCAATTAAATATTTAATTTTTAATCAATTTTTTCGTGATTGATTTGTTCTCAATACTCATTTTCACGATATATATGCCTTTCGATAAATTAGAGATATCTATGTTGTTTGTACGTTCTGATATTTCTGTAGACTTTATAATTTTACCTAAGACATTGTATATACTGACATTTATATTATCTCTTGTTTTAATGTAAATCGTATTCCCGTTTGTTGGGTTTGGATAGATTTTAAACGTGTTTAAAATATTGTTATCCAAAAGACTTAATGTGCCATTAAAGTTACCTATATCAGTATAAATTACTGTATTAGAAAAGAAATCAGACCATTCACTTTGCTCACTGTAATTTGTATTTGGACCCTTTACGTTTGTGTTTCTTCTTAATGTTACGTCTTTAGCAAATGTATCGGTTCCATCTAAATCGCCAATAATATCTATTAATACATCATTTTTAAAAAGACCAACTCTATCATCGCCATTGAAAGTCATTGGTGTAGTATTTGCAACTTCTTGATCTTTTTCTTGCAGTAAAGTAGCATTTGTAGCGGATGAATTAATGATTACAAATACATCATTAATAGCAATAGTTCCTATTAATTGAAGTGGCGCTTCCCAAACAGCCTCAGATTGTCTTTTTACCGTATACGGAGATAAATCGACATTGTTACTTGTTAAGTTTACGATTTCTAGTGCTTTATTAAAGTTATTGCCTTCAACATATTCAGAGAAAAATAGTTCTGAAACATCACTAACGCCGTCTGAAGTAGTTCCATTAACAGTTATAGATTGAGCAGACATATTATTTGCGGAATCTTTAGCTAAAACACTTACACTATAAGTGGTAGAAATTGCTAAACCGGTGACATCATAATTGGTGTTCGCTGCAGATCCGTTTAGCGCTCCGTCAATAAAAACTTCATAAGCCGTTACAGCAGAATCATCTGTAGAAGCATTCCAATTTACTCTAAAGCTAGTGCCTGTTTGATTGGATATTGTTATGTTCGTAGGTACAGTTGGTGCTTCATTATCGACTAAAGTTGTTCCATTTATAGCTTCAGATTGATCAGATTTATTATTTGCCATATCTTTAGCTAATACGGTAATTGCATAAACCGTATTAGAATTTAATCCGGTAACTTTATAATTTGTAATTGTAGTCTCTCCATTTTTTGTTCCATTTGCATAAACCTCGTATTTAGCAACAGCTTCATTATCTGCAGAGGCAGACCAAGTAGCATCAATAGTAGAGGTTGTAATGTTGTTTAAAACAACATTTGTAGGCGCAGTTGGTGCTTCATTGTCTGCAGCGCCCCATGTGTTTTCTGCGGCTGTACCTCCCCAAATTATAGTTGCTATAAAAGGATTGTCTATAAAAGGATTTCTATTTCCTTGGGCAGTAGCAATAACTTCGTTTCGTTGCTTTTCAAAATCAGAAACTGGATCTTCTACATTCCATTCTAAAAAAAGATTTAAAGTTCCAATATCTGTAAAAGATTCATCGTACCTCAAATTTAAGTACATAATCATTCTTGCGACATCCCCTTTCCATTCATCTCCAGGATACCAACCAGAACCAACAATACCATAATTACCAGAACTATTTGTAAAAGACTTGTTACCTCTATTTCCATTTATGGCAATATCACAAGTTCTAAGATGATGTAGATCACCTTTAGCATTATTTACAATTAGTGATTGTGGATATACATGTTCGGTGTTAAAGGTTTGGGGTGAATGTGAGTTTCCGCCAGATAAATACTCTCGCTTATCTCTACTTTCACTGTTATACATTAAAAGAACATTCGCATTATTTGCTAGGTCTTCATCAGCATTATATAGATAATTATGTCTTGATGTGTATGTTAAAATATTAATGTGTTTAGCAATGGTTTCCGTTGCTAAATCATTAAATAATGGATTTCCAGTTAGAGAAAAATCAACATTATTATAATAAGATTGTAGTTCTGTCGGGGGCGTTAATTGTGCTTGAACGCTAATTATTAAATTAAAAAATAAGGATAATAAAAGTAGTGTTTTTTTCATTTTTCAGTGTATTATAATTAGAATATAAAAACGACTCATTTTGAGTCGTTTTTGTAAATTTTTGTAAATATAAAAAATTAGTTTTTAATTAATTTCTTCGTAATAAATTGTTTTCCAGAATTAATTTTCACTAGATAGATTCCTTTAGCGAACTCAGAAATATTAATACTGTTTTTACTTTTAGTAACTTCAGATGATTGTATCAATTTACCAAGAACATTGTAAATATGGATAGTGGCATCTTCTGTTACACTAAAATAGATGTAGTTTCCATTTGTTGGATTTGGAAACATTCTAAAAGATTTAAAAATAATATTTTTTGTGCTTAAAGTGGATGAGTGGCTCCCAATACCATCAAAAGTATCTGCAGGGAAAGATATCCATTCACCTTGTTCATCATAGGTAGTGTTTGGTAAAGAATTATCGCTATTTCTTCTTAACGTCACATCTTCAATATGTTTAGTTCTGCTATTTACATCACCAATAATATCAATTAATACACCATTTTTATACAAACCAATTGGGTCATCTCCATTAAAGTTCATTGGAGAACCATATTGATATGGTGGTGAAGAGTTATTAGGTGGTCCAAATAAATCGGCTTCATTTAAAAGTGTTTCTTTAGTTACACCCACATGAACAATTACAAATACATCACCAGGAATAATATTGGAATTTCCTAAAGGATAATCATCTACCCATTCCCAACCAGTAGATGAAAATTTTCGAATAGAATAATCTGATAAATTTATGGTACTTCCTGTAAGGTTTACAATTTCAATTGCTTTTTCATTACCGCTACCGGGTTCAACATATTCAGAAATAAATAATTCTGTAATTCCGTTAGAAGTACCTGCTGTTGTAGTTGCATTTAGCGGAGCACTTTTCTCAGATTTATTATTGTCTGTATCTTTTGCCAACACTTCTACGATATAGGTTGTAGAGATATTTAAGTTATTTACAATGTGAAAAAGATTAGTAGTAGTAGCATTTAAACTTCCATCAACAAACACTTCATAACCACTAATACTATTATTATCTGTAGAAGCAGACCAAGAAACTTTAAATGAAGAATCTGTTTCATTGCTTACAAGCACATTACTTGGCGTTGTTGGTGCCTGTGTGTCTCCATCAGTAGTGCCATTTACGGCAGCACTTAAAGGGGACATATTATTGATAAGATCTTTTGCAAGAACAGTAAAACTATAGGTTGTATTCGTGTTTAAATTAGAAATGGTAACATTGGTATTGGTTGTTTGTGCTTCTAAAACACCATCTACAAATATATTGTATCCAGTTACGCCAATATTATCTGTGGATGCTGTCCAAGAAATATCAATAGAATTTAAATCAATGTT
This sequence comes from uncultured Acidimicrobiia bacterium, assembly GCA_964195455.1. Taxonomy (GTDB): domain Bacteria; phylum Bacteroidota; class Bacteroidia; order Flavobacteriales; family Flavobacteriaceae; genus Polaribacter. Next base: position 8,499 of record CAXMOR010000044.1, on the reverse strand, counting down.
ACTTAGCGTAACATTTGATGGAGTAGTTGGTGCTTCTATATCTGTTTTTTTATAATAATCCCATCGATCTTCTGCCGAGTTTCCACCCCAAATTCTTGTTGCTAAATAAGGGTTGTCTATAAATGGATTTCTATTTCCTTGTGCAGCTCCATTTGTTGTATTTTCATGATACGTATTCCTAGCAATTTCAATATTAGAAACAGGGTCTTCTATATTCCATTGTAAAAATAAATCAATCATATCATCTTCTGTAAACTCATTACTACCTACGCCTACAGCAGTTGGAAGACATACAGAGCCGTAATGCATATACATATACATAATCATTCTTGCGGCATCTCCTTTCCATTCATCACCAGGATACCAAGCGGATGTATTTGGACCTTCTAAACCAGGAAAAGTATCGGTGGAAAATTTAGAAGTACCAGTTCCTCTACCATATTTTCTATTATTTCTTGTTGAATTACGAGTTCTATCGGCAGCTCTTAAATGGTGTGCATCTGTAGCTGGTCCAGGAATATTTGTATCTAAAATAGGGTTTGCTAAAGACTTAGGAAAAACGTGCTCTCTATTCCAAACATATGTATCTCCATCTGCAATATCTTGTAATCTGTCATCCCTAGAATAGTCATTTGTAATGTCGGAGTCCGAGCCATCTTCCCAACCATAAAATAAAACAACATCTCCTTGAAAACTTGCATTTACGTACGCGTCTGTCGCTTTAACCGCGTCCCAAGTATCAGGAGAACTGCTCGTATACGGCAGTATATTTGTATGTGCTGCTGCTGTTTTAGCTGCTAATGCATCTTTAAGTTGAGCTCCAGTTAATAATAAATCTACATCATTATAGTAAGACTCTTGTGAAAAAGAGACTGAGAATGACATAATAAAAATTAAAATAAGTAGTTTTTTCATCATTTATATAAAAATTATATTAAAAAATAGATACTTTCTTTTTCTGCAATTGCTGCACTAAATCAGCAATAAATTTAGTGTTTTATTTCTTTTCTAATAGCGCCATATAAAATCCGTCGAAACCAGAAACGTGTGCTAATACTTTTTTGTCTGACACAAATATAAAATCTTTTCCGGCCTCAGATGTTAAGAAAGTCTTAACTTGTTCTTGATTTTCTGATGGTAAAATAGAGCAAGTTGCATACACCATTTTTCCACCTGGTTTTACCATTGTAGAATAACTTTGTAATATTTCTTGTTGTATTTTTTTAATATTGTCTATAAATTCGGGTTGTAATTTCCATTTAGAATCAGGATTTCTGCGAATTACACCCAAACCAGAGCAAGGAGCATCAATTAAAACTCTATCTGCCTTACCATGTAACTTTTTAATAGGTTTTGTAGAATCAATAACGCGCATATCAATATTATGTGCTTTGTTTCTTTTTGCTCTCACTTTTAGTTTACGGAGTTTACTCTCATAAATATCCATCGCAATAATTTGCCCTTTATTTTCCATTAAAGCGGATAAATGCAAAGTTTTACCTCCTGCACCTGCACACGTATCTATTACTTTCATGCCTGGCTTTACATCTAGATAAGCCGCAACTAATTGTGATGATGCATCTTGTACTTCAAAAAAACCATTATGAAATGCTTCAGTTTTAAATACATTTGCTCTTTCTGGTAATATTAATGCATCTGGATGATGCGGAACAAATTCTGTAATTACGTTTTCTGCATGTAACTTTTTTTGAAGAATCTCTCTAGATACGTTTAACGTATTTGTTCTTAAAATTACTTTTGCTTGCTGATTTAAAGCCGCTATTTCTTTGGTCCAAAGATCCTCTCCTAATTCAGAAACACAAATTTCATCCATCCAATCAGGAATAGATTCTCTGTATTTTCTAGTTCTAGATAATTCTGCAAAACGACCTTTAATTTTTCTTTCAGGAACATCACCAATTTGGTTCCAATCTGGTAAAGCAATTCCTCTTAAAATACACCAAACAGAAAATATTCTCCAAATATTATCTCTATCATAAGGTGCCTTTACTTCAGCAATTTCGGCGTATAAACGATTCCAACGTACAATTTCGTAAATAGTTTCAGCAACAAATTTTCGATCTCTTGCGCCCCAACGTTTGTCGCGTTTTAGTGCTTTTTCTACAGCCTTGTCTGCATAAACACCTTCGTTAAATATATCTCTAATGCTGTCTATAACCGCAAAAGTTAAATTTCTGTGTAATCTCATTTTTAAATTATAATAGTCCGCAAAGATACGCCAAATAAAAGGTATTTTGTATTTTCGTTATTCATATCTTTCTAAATTGAATTTAAGCTATCCAATTACATACATAAAAGGAATTAGTGTACAAAGAGCAACGCTTTTGTACACAGAGTTGGGTATAAAAACATGTAATGATTTACTGAACTTTTTTCCTTTTAGATATATTGATAAAACTGCTTTTTATGCGATACATGATTTGCAACCTAATTCTTCTGAAGTACAGATTGTTGGAAAAATTATACTTGTAAAATCGGTTGCGCAAAAAAGAGGAAGTCGTTTAGTTGCTTCTTTTCAAGATGCTACAGGAACTATTGAATTGGTTTGGTTTAAAGGGCAAAAATGGATTAAAGATTCCCTCAAAATTAACGAAGCATATGTTGTTTATGGCAAGCTGAATCATTATAATGGAAGTTTTAGTATGCCACATCCAGAAATAGAATTGGTTACTGAATATAAAAAAAAGTTACAAACTAAAATGCAACCGGTCTATCCATCAACAGAAAAATTGACAAATTCTGGTGTTTCTAATAAATTGATGCGAACGTATATTCAGAATTTATTACAACAGTTTTATGATAAAATTGAAGAAACTTTATCAAAAGAAATTATTGATGATTTTAAAATGATTTCGAAACGTAATGCTTTGTTAAATGCACATTTTCCTAAAAGTCAAGAAAATCTAGCACAAGCGCAAAATAGATTAAAGTTTGAAGAATTATTTTTTATTCAGTTGCAACTATTAAGGAAAAAACTCATCAATAAAACAAAAATTAAAGGATTTATTTTTGAAAATGTAGGAGAGATTTTTAATTCATTTTACAGTAATTATTTACCTTTTGATTTAACGAATGCTCAAAAAAGAGTGTTAAAAGAAATTAGAAAAGATGTCGCTTCTGGTGCACATATGAATCGCCTTTTACAGGGTGATGTTGGTTCAGGAAAAACTATTGTTGCTTTATTATCAATGCTTTTGGCAATTGACAATGGTTTTCAGGCGACAATTATGGCGCCCACAGAAATTTTAGCAACACAACATTATCATGCAATTTCTGAGATGTTAAAAGACATGAATCTAAATGTAGACTTGTTAACGGGTTCTGTAAAAACTAAAAAACGAAGAGAAATCCATCAAAATTTAGAAGATGGAACATTACATATTTTGATAGGAACACATGCTTTGTTAGAAGATAAAGTGCAATTTAAAAATCTTGGTATTGCAATTATCGATGAGCAGCATAGATTTGGAGTAGCGCAAAGATCAAAATTATGGAAAAAAAACACTACTGTGCCGCACATTTTAGTCATGACAGCAACCCCAATTCCTAGAACTTTGGCAATGTCTGTTTATGGAGATTTAGATATTTCAGTTATCGATGAATTACCACCAGGTAGAAAAGAAGTAAAAACGGTTCATAGGTATGATAGCAATCGTCTGTCAGTTTTTAAATTTATGAGAGATGAAATTGAAAAAGGAAGACAGGTCTATGTCGTGTATCCATTAATTCAGGAATCTGAAACGATGGATTATAAAGATTTAATGGATGGTTATGAAAGTATTTCTCGCGAATTCCCAACACCTAAATATCAAATAAGTATTGTTCACGGACAAATGAAACCCGCTGATAAAGAGTTTGAAATGCAGCGTTTTGTAAAAGGCGAAACTCAAATTATGGTCGCAACGACAGTAATAGAAGTTGGTGTAAACGTACCCAATGCAAGCGTTATGATTATTGAGAGTTCAGAACGGTTTGGACTTTCTCAATTGCATCAATTAAGAGGAAGAGTTGGGCGAGGAGCAGATCAAAGTTATTGTATTTTATTATCGAGTTTTAAATTATCCGCAGAAGGAAAAACCCGCTTAAAAACAATGGTTGAAACTACTGATGGGTTTAAAATAGCGGAAGTAGATTTAAAATTGCGTGGACCAGGTAATTTAATGGGAACACAACAAAGTGGTGTTTTAAACCTAAAAATTGCGGATGTTGTAAAGGATACTAAAATTTTAGTTGCTGCAAGAAATACGGCAATTAATGTTTTGCAAGAAGATTCTAATTTATCGAAACCAGAAAACGCAAACATTAAAAAAACCTACTTAGAACTCTCTAAAACTTCTAAGATTTGGAGTAATATTAGTTAGAAATTTAAAATTTAGTAATGGCTTTGCTGTAAAAATCAGGAGATTTGACAACTAATTATTCTAAAGCTTACTTTTAGATAAACTCTAACTTTAGTGATAGCAGTATAAGGTGTAAATAAAATACTAATCTTTGATGTATTCCGGCAGCCCTGATTCTTTGTACACTCTATTCAGTAAAGGTTTATAAACTCCATTTTTTACATTTTTACTTCCAGTTTTAGTGGAAATAATAGTACGAACATTCGTGACATTTTTTTTTGAAAACTTAGTTTTTTAGCAAAATAAAATGTTCTTAACGGCCTAGCTCATTTAAAAGAAACACTTTCGAATACTAATAAAGACAAAAATCATAACGGTATAACCTAAAAAGAAAGGCAGAATAAATGCTTTTAAACCTACCACAAGCATAGTTGCAATAATAAGCAATTGAAAACCTAAACCAAATGAAGAAATACATGTCATCAACCAATTTGGGAATATTTGACCTTTAGCTGCATTACTATCTAAAGCATAAATAGTTTTGTCAAAAACACCATAAAATATTTTGTACAAACTAAAAAGAATATTGACATTCTTTTGTGTTTCGCCTTTTAAAGCTATTGGTGTTTCATTTTCAAATATACGACTAGTAGTATCTCCATCAAACTTATTTCTTAAAATAACATAGTAGTAATTGTAAAGGGTTCCTTGCAATTGCAAACCGAAGAATGCTGCAACGCATATCCAAATGGAAGTATTCGTAATATACCATATAGAAATAAAAAATAAAGCGTTTAATATAATATCTGCGACGGAATCTAAATAACGACCCGTATAGGAGGGTGTTTTTTTTACTCGTGCTAATTCACCATCTGCAGCATCCAGGATAGACTTAAAAATTAAAAAGAATGCAGCTAACCAAAAATAACCTTTAACAATACAAAAAATAGCAATGAAGCCAGATATTATAAAGCTAATAGTTACATGAATAGGAGTGAAAGAGGTGTTTTTTAAAGAGTTTGCGATAACTTTAGCGATTGGTCTTCCATAGTCAGAAAGATCAACAAATTTATGCTCTTTAGGTAATTTAGACATTTAATATCATAGAAAACTTTATTGTGGAATATACCGAGTTATAGTGGTACAAATATAGAGCTAAATTATATCTTATGAATTTGTTTTGTGAGTAACTATCCTAAGAAATAGAATGTACTACATTTTAAAGTTTTTAAGCTGATCAAATAGTTTTTCAAAGACAATGTATTTTTTAGGATTCTTTGTCTATTTTATGCTTTTATTTAAGTGAATTTATAACGAATAGAAGTTAAGCAGAGTATGCCATGATTGCAGTTTTACAGGCCATTAATTTAATGCTAGTCATAATTGTGTTTGATTCTATAATTAATTATTATTGTAATAATTATTAATTCAATTATCAAAAGTAGATATATATTAAATTGAACTAACATTGCATATCCAAGACCTATCCAAATAATAAATCCAATTAAGTATTTTGCAATCTTATACATAATTTCAAAAGCGTTTACGAGTCTCTATAATTTATAAAAATTAGGCTTTCGTTTGAAGTTAATTTAGCTCAAATTTAAGGTATTGCAATATTTTAGAAAATGATAATTATCATACAAAAATTTTAATTATTAACTATCTTAAAAAGTAAAAGTGATAATGTTTTCACCTAGTCGAAATGTTTTCTCAAATGCAATGAGTTTTTTATGGCTTTTTGTCTTTTTATGTCGCTAGTTGGTAGAATTTATATAGAATAGAAGTTAATTATAATTTTAGTAAATAAGGTTGATCAGTAATTATTTAAGATTGTGTTAGTTATAATTATGTTTTACCCTATAATCAATTATCATTGTAATGGTCATTAATACAATGATCATAAGTGGATATACACTAAACTGAACTAGCATTAAATATGCAAGACATAGCCAAATAATAAAACCAGTTAAGTATTTTATAAATGTAAAGCCATTTTTTACTGCAGATGATCTATTTAAAACTAAATTATCAAAACGGAAGACACTACCTGTTGACGATACAGTAAAGGAAGTTACATTATCCCAATTCAAGTCTACTTGAGAACTGCCTGCAAGCAAAGAAGCGGTAATTGCAGAATTATTTCCACCCGCAGGAGTAAAAGTGAAATCAATATTAGGAAAAAAACCATCAATAGCTTTTATTGAAGTAATATTTACAGCTTCACTAAAGCTGAAATTTAAACTTGTTTCAGTCTCACTGCCATTTTCAGTGGTACATATTAATCTACCAGTAGATTCGGGAAGGTTGTCAGTTTTTAAAAAGCTTGTTGCTGGTGAGCCTGCAAAAGCAGTTATAATTCCATTAGTAGTTTCTGTAAAATTGTAATTATTGAAACTTTGTATTTTTTTCATTGGGGGATGAATTTAAGCAGTTAACTATTTCGACATGTCTATTTTTAATTCACATTAAAGTATTAAAAAACATTCTCTCAGAAATTTTTAGTTAAACTTAAATATTTCATTGAAATATTCGTTTAACAATCCTTTTCCATTGTAATTTGTTTTTAAAGTTTGCTCTGATTCTGAATAAGCCTTTTCATATAAATCTTGCCCAATTTCATTCAAAACATGCGAACCTAAATAGGTCATTTTATAGATAGAATTCGTGGGTTTCATCTCGTATGCTTTCTTTAACATTTCTTTTCCTTTAATATCCATTTTTTCACTATCCCCAAATTTACTTGGGAAAATGCAAACAGCATAGCCAGCAATGAAATTAAATTCAGCTAATTTTGAAAATTTATTCAGACCATTTTTTAATTGGGATTCTAATTCGGTTTGCAAATTAATCTCTTTAGTGAAGATGCCATTAAAGTCTTCAATCATAGACCATAAGAAGAAGAAGTAATACTTCCATATATTAAATTCTATATTGTTTTTTAAAATTCTTTTTTGATATAGATCATAGGCTTCGTTATACTTTTTAGTACTTTCTAATTCAAATATATAGTCCAATTTTTCAATCATTATTTCGCCTTTTTATCTCTTATTGTTAGGGTTTTTGCCTGTTTTTACTCAAAAAAAATCCTTATCAAAAATAAATGTTGCTATTTAAATAATCAATAGGGAAAATCCCTAGTTTTCGAAAACTAAAAGGCGATACTGATTTAATTAATGCTATTAGATATCGTAACCAACTATTTCGGTATTAGGCCTTTTAAAGCCTTTAATCTATTTTTTATAATGTAGTATTGTAATTACATTTTGATGCAACCTGCGAACTTCTGATGGGTGCATAGCGTTAATTCTATTTTTCCTATGATTTGTTGTTCTTTTAAATGTTATATTAACTGCTGTTTTTTATGCATCAAAGACTAAGTTGTTCGGGGGTATTGCGAGGTCAAATGAACAATCCCGTCAAACATTGAACTGCCCCTAGGATCATTATTATACAATAATTGTAGATGTTTATTTTTTAAGATATAAACCAAAGCATTCTATTCCTTTTTAATAGCGTTTCACTTTCTAAACCATTATTATTATTATTATTTAAAGTAAATATATTTTGTTCAAACAGCATGGTCGAGATAGTTATTGTTAAAATAAAATTATTGATGAGAATAGGGAGTACTGTGTTTAATTTAGATCAAAAAATATTTATAAAATTTCGATTATAGTTTGAGTAAAATCAAAAGTTATATAATTCGGAATATTTGTTAAATTTTCACAAACGCCTTAGGGCAAGAGTTTTTATATGTATTTAGGCTGACGGAGTTTAACCCACTAGAATATTTTTACCATATCCATATATTAAGAAATTACTTAATGAATGAAGTTGATAATCGTTTCACTTTAAAATATTTCTAGATATTAAGAAAAAATATTTCGAGTAATTTGATTTATTCTATAATTTCGTAGTCAATACTTAGCTTTCGTAAAGCTCTTAAAGCAGAACCAGAGTTTTTGTTTTCCACATCAATATCTACAGGGTCTCCTTCTAAGAGTATATCTGTGAGTTCATTGGATAAGGATTCATTAATGTTAGACGAAATCTCTGCAATACATTTGGCTATCGCTCTTCTATCTGGCCTCTGAGCATCACAAGACAATAAGTTTAATTTCATAATAATAATAAT
>CAXMOR010000043.1:0-36010 GCA_964195455.1 uncultured Acidimicrobiia bacterium | reverse complement strand
ATCACTAGAAAAATCATTCCTAAATACTGAGTTCTTAAAACAAAGCGATAGGTTGTTTTTACTTTCGATTTTATAACTTTTATAAAGATAAAAATTAAATAGATTAAAAACACAGCCGTAATTAAATTCAAGAACTCATTTACTAAATAGATGGTGTTTTTAGAAAAAACGATTGAAAAATTCTTAAGAAATAGTACCGGTAAAATATATGATGAGAGGTACAAGAAGTAAAAAGGTTTAAACATTTTTATTGCTTTTTTTACTACAATCTTAGATTCGTGATATTGAAGACCAAAATAGAAACTCGACGTATCTTTAAAATGCTGATCCCATTTTAAAATAGTTAGTTTAAAAGCATTCTCAAAAGAATAATTATTATCCAAGAAGCTTTCAATGTCAGAAATCATATGGTCTAAAACTTCTACTTTTAAATCAATAAAATCAAAGCTTTTTTTATCAAGATAGGTTTCTACTTGTTGTATTTGTTTTGTTGTGATTTCCATAGCGTATAAAATCTTACTCCAAACTAAATTTAGGGTTCACTAAATGTTGCATCGTTTTTAAAAATTCTTGCATTTCTGCCAACTTATTGGCAGTTTCTTTAGATCCGCTTTCTGTAAGTTTGTAGTATTTTCTCAAGCGGTTTCCTACTTTTGCAACCTCAACATCTAACAAACCATCGGCTTCTAATTTGTGTAATGCAGGGTACAAAGCACCTTCAGTAATCTGCAATTCGCCTTTGGTAAGTTCTTTTACTTTTTGAGTAATTTCATATCCATACATTTTATCATTACTTTCTAATAATCTTAAAATTATGGTTTGCAAAGAACCTTTGTATAATTTCTGATTTCCCATGGGATAAATATATACATAATTTTCTTATGCATGTCTATTATTTTTTAAGTAAAAAAAAACCTGAAAAAAATTAATTATCAGGATTTATTAAATATGTTCTTGCTTTATTATGAAGCAGATTGCTTCGTTCCTCGCAATGACGTCTTTTTATTTTGTTACTTTTAAAACATCAGCAATAATTCGTTCTAACTCTGCTTTTGGTAATGCTCCATTTGCCATTTCTGGTTGCCCTTCTATAGAACAAAATAACATCGAAGGAATACTTCTAATGCCGAATGCCGCCGCTAATTCTTGCTCTGCTTCGGTATCTATTTTATAAATATCAACTTTACCTTCATACTCCTCTGAAAGTTCTTCTAAAATTGGCGCTAACATTTTACAAGGGCCACACCAATCTGCATAAAAATCGATTAAAACAGGCTTATTCCCTTCAAATTTCCACTCCTTATTTTCTTCAAAATTAAAGACCTTTTTTAAAAAGGTTTCTTTTGTTAAATTTTCTGTCATTCTAAATTCTTTTGTTATCCAAAAGTAGTCGTTTTTATACTGTTCTACTTACAAAGTAAACAGTCTCTGAAAGCTTAAACGTTAAAAAATGTTAAATAACTAAAAATCTGTTCAATAACTTCTAATTTAGAGAAAATATCTATTTTTAGAACTTATGAAAAACAAATTACTCATTCCCATCTTGTTTGCAAGTGCAATTTTTGTTTCTTGCAAAAAAGAAATTAAACATATAAATATAGAATTGAATTACCCAGAAACAATTAAAAAGCCTATTACAGATACACTTTTTGGCACAAAAGTAATAGACAATTATAGGTGGTTAGAAGATCATAGAAGCAAAGAAACAGAAGCTTGGGTAACGACAGAAAACGAAGTTACTTTCGATTATTTAAATAAGATTCCTTACAGAGAACAGCTTAAATCTCGTTTAACAGAATTATGGAATTACGAAAAAGTAGGAACTCCTTTTAAAGAAGGAGATTACACGTATTTTTATAAAAATGATGGCTTACAAAACCAATATGTTCTTTACAGAAAGAAAGACGATAAAGAAGCAGTTTTTTTAGATCCAAATACTTTTTCTGAGGACGCAACAACTTCTTTAGGTGCTATCAGTTTTTCTAAAGACGGAAAAACGGTTGCATATTCTATTTCTGAAGGTGGTTCTGATTGGCGTAAAATAATTATTATGGCTGCCGATTCTAAAATAATTAAAGAAGATACGTTAGTTGATGTAAAATTCTCTGGAATTTCTTGGTATAAAAACGAAGGTTTCTACTATTCTAGTTACGACAAGCCTAAAGGAAGTGAATTATCTGCAAAAACAGATCAGCATAAATTATATTATCATAAGCTAGGAACCTTACAAAAAAATGATCTCGTTATATTTGGCGAAAAAGCTTCTGAAAAGCACCGATATGTTGGTGGTTATTTAACTGAAGATCATCGATATCTAGTCATTTCTGCTTCAACCTCAACCTCTGGAAATAAATTATTTATCAAAGATTTATCTCTTGATAATTCTGAATTAATAACAATTATAGATCATTTTGATAGCGATACTTCTGTCATAGAAAATAGCGAAAGTAAATTATACATAGTCACTAATTTAAATGCTGCGAATAAAAAAGTAGTCACTGTAGACGCAAAAAATCCATCGCAAGAAAATTGGAAAGATTTTATTCCAGAAACAGAAAATGTTTTAAACTTAAATTCTGGTGCAGGCTATTTCTTTGCAGAATATATGGTTGATGCGGTTTCTAAAGTATTTCAATATGATTTTGACGGAAATTTAGTTAGAGAAATAAAATTACCTGGAGTTGGCTCTGCAGGAGGTTTCGGAGGAAAAAAAGAAGACAAAGAATTGTATTTTTCTTTTACAAATTACAACACACCAAACTCCTCTTATAAAATCGATCCAAAAAACGGCACCTATACATCTTACTGGAAACCATCAATTAATTTTAATGGGGATCACTATATAAGTAAGCAAGTATTTTATACTTCTAAAGATGGCACAAAAGTTCCTATGATTATCACCCATAAAAAAGGAGTGGAATTGAATGGAGAAAATCCAACTATTTTATATGGTTATGGAGGCTTTAACATCAGTTTAACGCCAAGTTTTAGTATTGCAAATGCCGTTTGGATGGAACAGGGTGGTATTTATGCTGTTCCAAATTTAAGAGGCGGTGGCGAATATGGTAAAAAATGGCACGATGCCGGAACGCAACTAAAAAAACAGAATGTGTTTGATGATTTTATCGCTGCTGCAGAATACTTAATTTCTAAAAAATATACTTCTTCAAAATATTTAGCAATTCGCGGTGGTTCTAATGGTGGTTTATTAGTTGGCGCAACGATGACGCAGAGACCCGAATTAATGAAAGTTGCTTTGCCAGCAGTTGGGGTTTTAGATATGTTGCGTTATCACACATTTACCGCCGGTGCAGGCTGGGCTTATGATTATGGAACTGCGAATGACAGCAAAGAAATGTTTGAATACTTAAAAGGATATTCTCCCGTTCATAATGTTAAAAAGGGAACAAAATACCCCGCTACCTTAGTCACAACAGGAGATCATGATGATCGGGTTGTCCCTGCACATAGTTTTAAATTTGCGGCAGAATTACAAGAAAAACAAGTTGGAGAAAACCCCGTTTTAATTAGAATTGAGACCAATGCTGGACATGGAGCCGGAACGCCTGTTACAAAAACTATTGAGCAATATGCTGATATTTTTAGTTTCACATTATTTAATATGGGCTTTAACCAACTGCCAAATCCGCCAAAAAGTAAAATCAAAAGCTAAACCCCTTACTTTTTAAAAATTAATAAAGAAATTCATTTTATATAGCTATATTTTTTTTATACACTTAACTCATTTTAAGAGGCAACAAGTTTTTTTAAAAAAAAGAGTTTTATAATTTAAATTTAACCGCTGATATGATCTAAAGAACAAAACTTCCGCTTATAACCAGTTGTGCTTCATTATCAAACTTCAAAAATCGAGTGCAACGTTAAAAATGATTAATGCTAAGAATAAATTTTAATTAAATACACAACAAAATAGTTCGTCTTTAGACCCTTTACCTCTGCAAAAAAACAAACCCACAACTTTTTAAAGACGTAGGTTTTTTAAGCAGATATAAGTGTCTTCTTAAAATCCAGTACCTGGATTTTAACAGGCTATGTGCTTGATCTTTTTAATGGCTTTCTTACCTGCTATATTTTCTTTTTTATTTTTAGGCTATTTTTCATGATTTTGTGTGCTCTAAATTATTCAATAATTACTTTTTTACACAACATACCCGAAGTGGTTTTTAGCTTAATAATATACACACCTGCAGAAATCATTGGCAAAGAAATTTCATTCATACCGTTTCCTTGAAAAGAGGTTGTGCACAACTGTTTGCCGAGCATGATGGCACCATTACTTTTGCTGTTTCATTATGAACGCCTGCAACCTTTAACGTATTATTATTAAAAGTATAAGTGCTAATGTTTGTAGTTTCTAGATCGTTGGTCGTTTATACCTGCTCTGCTGAATATATATAAAAACGTCCAATCCCATTTAAAGCTGCAGAAAGGGTGGTTGTATAATTTGAGTCATTCTCTAAAAGCGTAAACGTTCCTTCCAAGCACACATCTATGCCTTCTGGTAAGTTTTGTGCTGCTGCTGAGATTGAAATTGTTGTTTTTGAAGCGGCGTAGGCCCCTACTAAAATAATCATGTTTTCAAAATTCGAATTTGGGAGCGACTAAATTCCTAAATCCTGTCCGTCGCTATCACTAACCAAATGCGTATAAATAGTAAAGTTATTTGTAGCACCTCCAAAAATAGCACTGTGATACCCATTGTCCCATCCGGTGGTAGTGCCATCGGTCAGTATCAAATTAATTTCGGGCCTTAGCGCTGGTCTTTAAAATTGATCTATTGCTTGGTACGATTACATGGCTTTTGCAAAGTTAAAGGTATTTGATTCATTTGAATTCACGAAAAACCCTTGTCCTGGCAAAAGAAACAGCGCCTTCGGTGTATGATTAATTTCATCATAAGTACTTGTCGTTTCATTCCAAAGCCAAAGAGTCGCTTCTGTTAAGTAATCATTGTCTGTATCGTTTACTTTTAAAATATTATGGGCGCCATCTGCATTTATATTTACTGGAATATAAGAAGCGTAAGGATTTCCTATTAAGTTATATCCATTGGTGTTTTTCGTAATTGGAATTCCAACATCGGCAATAGCAATGGTTCCAGTAAAAGGAATATCTCCGGCTGAAGCTAACTTCACAGAATATCCTGTTCCTGAAACTAAAGCTCCCGTAGATTCTGTGGTTTGATAATTCCATGAAGTTCCATCATTTGCATAAGGTGCCAATCCAATATTAGATCCAGATTCGGTTGCAAAGGTGTTCTCTGCAATAAGATTTCCCATCGTTTCGCCTACTACTGGACTCTATACAGGGTACCAATTGTCACTTACTAAAGTTCTATTATAAGTGATGTCCCCCGAAGAACTCTCAGAAACAATTATCGACGAACCACTATTCATGTTTACAGCATCTGCAATGTTCTTGAAACTTCCCTTAACGGTCATCGCAGCATCAGAATTTAATGTTAATGACCCTGAAGTAATGGTGATATTTTGTGCACAAAAAACTGGTGCAATAAACAGCGTGATTAGAATAATGATTTTATTCATAGCCTAGTTTTTATTGATTAGTTTTTTTACCAACAATTTTAACGCATCTATTTCTGCTTGCTACTTTACAAACTGATTTTGTTGTACTTTGATACTATTAATCAGCACAGGTATAAGTCCTTGATAGTTTACTGCTAACATATCTCTATCCTCTGTGGTTACCAATTCTGGAAACCTCTTTTGTATGTCTTTTGCAATTACTCCTATCTTTTGTTTGCCGTCTTTTTTCATTGTATAAGACTTACCCTCTATGAGTAATAGTTTGGCAAGTTTAGCAATCAATGATACGGTATTTGCTTTTAGTCTTGCATCAGAAGAAACTACTACATCACACTTTACCATTAAATCGTTACTAACTGTTGCATCTCCATTAAATAGTACTTTAAAAGAATCAGATTTGTTGTCAGTATCTGCTCCATTTCCAATAACAAAAGCAGTATTTCCAAGATTATATTCTAAGGCGCTATTTGTAATTGTTGAACCCGAAGAATTGTATTGCCCAATTACTGTAGAAAACCCAATTTTCCAAACTTAAATATTTCCTATAAAAGATTTTATTACAGATTAAACGCTAGTAAACATATAAAATAAAAGCACAAAAAAAGCCCTGTGCATATCGCCTATTTCAAAGGGTTATACTTTTACCAAAAAAAATAAGTGAGGGATATGTTTCTATATAATGTATTAAGTCTGTTTTATTTCTAAAATTTATTGGAGTTTTTGAGTATATCTTTAATGACTTATGTCATAAAATAGGTTCATCATAACAATTACTTTTGAAACTTAATTTAAAAAATGTTGCTATGAAAAAAAAATACCTAACATCTATCTTTTTATTAACTTTTATATTAATATTCAAAAACATTAATGCCCAAGAAGACATAACTAAACCTCAATTTAATTCTATATCAATTACAAATGAGTTTATTAAAGCTAGTGATGAACTTAGTTTTATTGTTAATATGACAGACGATCATTCAGGAATTGATTATGCTTATATAGCATATAAAAATGCAGATGGTGAACAAGATTCTGGCATGATTGGAGGCAGTATTTATAATAAATGGACAAGTTTAGGGGAGGATGATTATTCAGTTAAAAATAAATTAAATGAATTTTCAATTAGTGGTGAATGGTATATTTCAATGATTTACATTAAAGATAATGCTGGTAATATCTATTATAAAAGTTATTCCGAAGAGAATTCAATTTTAAGGTTCAGTGTTGAAGGTGAAACAGCAAATGTTGAAAGTAACTTATTAAAAAAAACATATTTAATACAAGAAAGTCAAAATATAATTACGATTCATTCAGTAATTGAAATTATTAATTTTGAAGTATATGATTTAAAAGGTATGAAAACTAATATTCGGAAATTAGATCATAACAGTTTCGAATTAAATACACTTCCAAAAGGAATGTATATAATTCTTATTAAGACTTCAAAAGGCTCTATTTCTAAGAAGTTTATAAAATAATCTTAGCTTAAAACCGTGTAAAAAAAATTATTGCGCACAAAACCGCCACTTTTATAATGTGGTGGGGATGTTTTTAATCTCCATGATACACCTCGGTTGAATCATTCTTTTTTTAATATAATAGACCAGAAACCTTCGTTCTTCGTTCTCTTTTTTATTGAAAACATTAATACCCTTGCCTCCTTTCTAGCAAAAAAATGAAAATAATGATGATAAATAAATACGTTTTTTGTTAATTTTTGTACAAATAAAAAAGGGTTGCTAAGCAAAAATGCCGCAAACTCTTTGTTTTGTAGTGGTCCCACATGGAACCAAACCCCAGGCAGCAAGAAAAGTTTATTGGCCGATAGAAGAAATAGAAAACTATTTCAATTCAATCAAAATACCAAAAGAAGCTATCAAATTAAATGCTGGCACAACTATTGGAAATCCTTCAAAATTTATTTCCTCAACTTTATCACTTGTAAAATTACATCATGGAAAAGAAATCTATAAAAGTTATTTTGATCATTTGATAAAGTTGAGAGAATATTTTGAAAAGAAAATTTAAAGTTCACATCTTGACTGACAAAATTGTAAGTAACAATTACTTAGGGTCGGTTTTATTAATTAAGATATTTTAATGATTTAGTGAAGATATATTAATTCACTAATTTGAACTCTCCTGATACTCTATGTGAAGAAACACATGGAAACCATTCTTTTAATATTACTATTTTATCCCCTCCAATACGTCCTATAAATTTGATAGGCTCTATAGCTTGTCTGCACACTATAGATCCGTCTTTATACTGAGTTATACTTACCTGATGTTCTGTATTTATATTATAGCCACCAACATAAATCAAGTCGCCTCCAGCAAATACAAATATCTGTCCATTTTCTGAATCATATTCATGAAATTCATAAGTAACTTTGTTTTCCTGGTCTACACTCTCATATTTAGAATATCCAGTCATGACTTCGTGCTCACACGATATCAGTGTTACCAATAATAATACTATTGATAATAATTTAATGATTTTTTTCATAATTTTAATTGATTTTAATATATACAAAGATGTTTCTATGTTTATCTACGTCGTTTCCTTTAATGAACCAGTCATTAGTTTTACTACTTCTATTTCCTTGTTCAATAACACAAAAATAACTGCTTAAATAAAATTACATTATGATATCCCTCATGGAAGTTTACTTTTATGATTTTGAAAAGAAACTTTAAAGTTCAAATCTTGACTGACAAAATTGTAACTAACAATTATTTAGGTTCGGATTTATTTCCGAGCCTTAACTATCTTTAAAACATAAAAGGGGTATGGGGTAAAATCACTGGCCTTCAAACTCAATGTACATCGCCTATAAGTGAGGATTATACTTTTTCAAAAAAAACACTTAAGGGGGGTTACTTTTATAGAAATAAAGTGCAAATTCTGTGCAAATGAAAAAAGGGACTGAAGCTAAAAAGCTGCAATCCCTTTGTTTTGTAGTGGTCCCACGAGGACTCGAACCTCGGACCACCTGATTATGAGTCAGGTGCTCTAACCAACTGAGCTATAGGACCATTAATTTAGGGTGCAAATGTACCATTAATTTTAAATTATTTACAAATAAAATCAAATAATAATTACACCGTTCTATTCATTAGCGACAAACCAAAATTCTTAAGTTTTTCTTTGTTTTCTTGACTAGTAGACATTTTTGATAAGGTGCTAAATGCCTTTTCAGTATAATTTGCTATTTTTTCTTTAATTAAAAAAGGGATGTTATTTAAGTCAAAAATGTTTGTTACTTCTGAAATTTTAATAGAATTATCCTCTAATTTCTCCTGATAGAAAAACAATAATTTTTGTTTATCTTCCTCATTAGACACTTCTAATGCTTTTAAATAAAGATATGTTTTCTTATTTTCAATAATATCTCCTCCTATTTGTTTTCCAAAAGTTGCTGAATCGCCGAAAGTATCTAAATAATCGTCTTGCAACTGAAAAGCTAATCCTAAATTCAGTCCAAAACTATAAATTAAATTGGCGTCTTCTTCATTTGTTTCTGCTACAATTGCACCCATTTTTAAAGCAGCAGCAACCAAAACTGATGTTTTTAAACGAATCATATTTAGATATTCATCAATCGTAACATCATTTCTTGTTTCAAAATCAACGTCTAATTGCTGACCGTCACAAACTTCTAGTGCAGTTTTGCTAAATAACTTTGCCAACTTCTGAAAAATAATAGGCTCATAATTTTCAAAATATTGATATGCTAAAATAAGCATTGCATCACCAGAAAGTATACCTGTACTAATATCCCATTTTTCGTGAACCGTTGCTTCTCCTCTCCTAAGAGGAGCGTCGTCCATGATATCGTCATGCACCAAAGTGAAATTATGAAAAACCTCAACAGCTAAAGCCGCAGGCAATGCTTTTTTATAATCAGAAGAAAAAATATCTGCTGCCATTAAAGTTAAAATAGGTCGTATTCTTTTTCCTCCAAGTTGAAGAATGTAATCTATCGGTTGATATAAGTTTTTAGGTTCTCTAACCCAATTTTTAGTTTCTAAAAAAACTACAAAGTCTTTTTGATAATTTAAAATATCCAAATCTGAAATTTTTTGTAAAAATAACGTAAAGAAATTCTTCTTTTAAGGGTAAATGTTAAAAAATTATTAAAACTTTGGAAACTTTTATTGTTTCTAAAGTTTCCTAACATATATTTGCACCCAATTATGAAAAATAAGATTTTAGAAAAATCAACCGAGCTCTTTTTAAACTTAGGGTTTAAAAGTGTTACAATGGATGAAATAGCCAGTGCCTTGGGTGTTTCAAAAAAAACGATTTATAAGTACTTTATAAACAAAACCGAACTTGTTGCAGCTGTAACCGATTTTATGTTTAACTCAATTTGTACTGGAATTGACATAATTTGCGAGTTAAAAAAAGATCCTATCGAAGAGATTTTTGATATAAAAAGGTTTGTAATGTCTAATTTAAAAGATGAAAAGTCATCACCTCAATACCAATTACAGAAATATTATCCAAAAATTTACGCATCATTAAGTAAGAAGCAATTTGACCTTATGAGAGGGTGTGTTATCGAAAATTTAATTCAGGGCATTGAAAAAGGTTTATATAGAAAACATATTGATGTTGAATTTATTTCAAGAATCTATTTTAATGGCATGGTTTCTATAAAAAACAAAGATTTATTTCCGTTAGATGATTATTCTATGAACATTCTAATGAATTATTATTTAGATTATCATTTAAGGGGGATTTGTACAGAAAAAGGAGTATTAAAATTAGAAAAACAATTAGAAGAGAAATTATAAATAAATGAAAAAACTAGTATATACCTTTTTAGTTCTCATAACCATGGGTTCAATACACGCTCAAGAAAAAGAATTAAACTTATCTTTAAACGAGGCTGTAAAATATGCCCTAAAGAATAGTTACAATGCAAAAATAGCAAAAAATGATATTAAGTCTGCTAAAGAAATTGTCTGGGAAACCACCGCTATTGGTTTACCTCAAATAAATGCAAAAGTAGATTATCAAAACTTTTTAAAACAACCAGTTTCTTTATTACCTGCTGCCGCATTTGACAATAGAGAATCGATTGTAGAAACTGTAGAAGATTTTTTTGATATAACTAGAGAAAGTAGTCCAGATGCACCCGACGGATTTATTCCAGTAGTTTTTGGTACACAACAAAATATTAATGCTTCATTTACTTTAACACAATTAATCTTTGATGGTTCCTACTTAGTAGGCCTGCAAGCCTCAAAAACATTTTTAAAAATTTCTAAACAAGCTAAAGAAAAAACAGCTCTATTAACTAGAGAAGCTGTTATTAATGCTTACGGAAACGTTCTAGTAACCGAAAAAAGTATTTCAATATTAGAAGGAAATGTGAAAATTTTACAAAAGAATTTTAATGATGCTCAAAAAATTTACGAAAACGGACTCAACGAAGAAGAAGATGTAGAACAATTAGAGATCACTTTAGGTAATTTAAAAAGTCAGCTCAATAATGTTAAAAGAATGAAAGATATTGGGTATCAAATGTTAAATCTTTCTTTAGGGAACGCAATAAACACTAAGCTAATTTTAACTGATTCCTTAGCTTCTTTAGCCGAAAACAATATCAATTTAGAGTTAATTGGCTCAGAATTTAATTTTTCTAATCACATAGATTTTAAAATTTCTGAGAATGACAGAGAAACAAAAAGATTAATGATGAAATTAGAACAAAGCAAAGCTTTACCTAGCCTAAGTGCATTTGTTAACTACGGTAGTCAAGCTTTTTCAAATTCATTTTCATTTTTTAATGGTGATCAAAAATGGTTTGGGTCGTCTCTTTTAGGAGTAAGTTTAAACGTCCCTATTTTTAGTAGTTTCGCAAGAAAATCTAAAACTACTCAAGCAAAAATTGCTCTAGAAAATTCTG
Organism: uncultured Acidimicrobiia bacterium; assembly: GCA_964195455.1. GTDB lineage: Bacteria > Bacteroidota > Bacteroidia > Flavobacteriales > Flavobacteriaceae > Polaribacter. Next base: position 24,522 of record CAXMOR010000043.1, on the reverse strand, counting down.
ATATTCGACTAGAAGAAACTAAGCAACGTCTGAGTTTATTGGCTAAAAAAGCAAAAAACGAATATCAATTAAGCATAGAGAACTACAGCACGGCAAAAAGGAATGTTGCTTTAGCAGAAAGAATAGAGAAAAAACAACGTATTAAATTCTTTGAAGGAATATCTTCTAGTTTCGATTTGTTACAAGCACAAAACCAATTATACAACCAACAACAAACCTATATTCAATCCATGTTAGATGTAATTGCTAAAAAAGCAACATTAGAAAACGCATTAAACTTACCAATCAAATAATTATCAGGCAATGAGAAAAATATATTCACTATTCGTACTAACAGTTGTTTTAATCTCTTGTGGAGAGAAAAAAGAAGTTTCTATAGAAAGTTTAATTTCTTCAGGAAATTTAACAGAATTAAAAGAAAAAAAGAAAGAAATAGCAACTAATTTAGTAGCTATAAATAAAGATTTAAAAGCTATAAATACCGCTATTTCTAAAAAAGATACACTTAAAAAACTACCTTTAATAACCACTTTTACAGCAAAAGCTATAGTTTTTAACCACTATTTAGAAATACAAGGAAATGTAAAAACAAAACAGAATATTTTGGTGTATCCAGAAATGCCTGGCATTTTACAAAAAATAGTAGTAAAAGAAGGTCAAAGAGTTACTAAAGGTCAATTATTGGCGGTTATTGATGATGGAGGGTTAAGCAATCAAGTTGCACAATTAGAAGCAACTACACAATTAGCTAAAACCACTTTCGAGCGGCAAAAGCGTTTGTGGGAAGAAAAAATTGGTTCTGAAATTCAGTTTTTACAAACAAAGACAAATTACGAAGCTCAAAGAAATGTCCTAAAACAACTGAAAAGTCAACAATCGAAAGCATCCATAAGAGCCCCTTTTTCTGGAGTGATCGACGATGTAATAAAAGAACCAGGAACTGTTATTGCTCCGGGTCAAGGCTCTGAAATTTTTAGAATTGTAAACCTAAAAAACATGTATATTGAAGCTGAAGTTCCTGAAAAGTATATTGCCAGCATTACAAAAAACAAAGAAGTTAAAGTTGCATTTCCTGTTTTAAGAGAAACACTCACTAGCTCCATAAAACAAGTAGGTAGTTTTATCAATCCTAATAATAGATCTTTTAAAATTGAAGTTCCTGTTGCCAATAAAAGCGGAAATTTAAAACCAAACTTAACCGCAAAACTTCAAATTAATGACTATACAGTCATGAAAGCAATTTTAATTCCGCAAAGTATTATTTCAGAAAATGCAAAAGGCGAACAATATATCTATGTTCTAAAAAATAAAAAAACCAACAATGAAGGTGTTGCAGAAAGACTAATTATTGAAACAGGAAAAACGCAAGGCGACATGATTGAAGTTACTAAAAATCTTTCTGCAAATGCAGAGATTATTTTGGAAGGTGCAAGAAGCGTAAATAATGGTCAAGTTGTAAAAGTGATTAATAAATAGGAAGAAAATGGCTAAAAAAAACAAACAAGTAGATAAGGAGTTTAAACTTTCTTCTTGGGCAATAAATAATAAAACTACTATTTATGTACTGATGTTTCTGATTCTTTATTTAGGGATTTCAGCATATTTCACCATGCCTAGAGAGAATTTTCCTGAAATAAATGAAACAAAGATTTACATCAGCTCTGTATATCCAGGTAATACAGCAGAAGATATAGAGAAGCTAATTACAAATCCTTTAGAGGACAAGTTAAAATCGATAAGTAATGTAGTAAAAATCACCTCAACTTCTCAAGAAGACTACTCTATAGTTACCGTAGAATTTGACGAAAACATTGACGTAGACAAGGCAAAACAAAAAGTAAAAGACGAAATAGATCAAGAAACTGCGGGTGAAGATTGGCCAACTTTTAATGGCGCAAAAGTGACCCCAAATGTTTTCGAATTGAGTCTATCTGAAGAGGTGCCAATTCTAAACATCAATATTTCTGGAGACTATCCGGTTGCTAAATTGAAAGAATATGGAGAGGTCTTACAAGATAAAATTGAAGATTTAACAGAAATAAAGAAAGTAGATATTCGCGGTGCGCAAGACAAAGAAGTAGAAGTTGCTGTAGATATTTACAAGATGATGGCAGCAAAAGTTAGTTTCGACGATATTACAAACGCTATTAACCGAGGGAATATTACGATGTCTGCTGGTAATTTTATTACAAGTCAGCAAAGAAGAACTATTAGAATTATTGGCGAAATAGATACACCGTCAGATTTAGGAGATTTTGTAATTAAATCAGAAAAAGGCAATTCGATTTATTTAAAAGATGTCGCAAAAATTTTCTTTAAAGATAAAGACAAAACAACCTACGCAAGAGAAAATGGTGCTGCCGTTGTAATGTTAGATGTAAAGAAAAGATCTGGTGAAAATATGGTTGCTGCCGCTGATAAAATCGGCAAAATCGTAAAAGATGCTAAAAAGAATGATTTTCCTCTAAATTTAAAAGTAACTATCGCTAATGATCAATCTCCAAAAACAATTGGTCAAGTAGACGATTTAGTAAATAATATTATTTTCGGAGTTATTTTAGTGGTAATTGTTTTAATGTTTTTCCTTGGATTTAAAAATGCAATTTTCGTTGGTTTTGCAATTCCAATGTCCATGTTTATGTCTTTAATGATTTTGGGCGCCATGGGCTACACTTTAAATACAATGGTGCTTTTCGGACTTATTATGGGCCTTGGAATGCTCGTTGATAACGGAATTGTGGTTGTAGAAAACGTATATCGTTTAATGGATGAAGAAGGAATGACCAGAATTGAAGCTGCTAAAAAAGGAATTGGAGAAATTGCGTTTCCTATTATTATTTCGACTGCGACTACAGTTGCCGCATTTATTCCATTAGGTCTTTGGCCAGGAATTATGGGACAGTTTATGGTAATTTTACCAATTACATTGTCTATTGTTTTAGGTTCTTCTTTGTTCGTTGCTGTTTTCTTTAATTCGGTATTGGTTTCTCAGTTTATGAGTGTAGAAGATATGGATATGCCTATAAAAAGCATTATCAAATTAACCACTATAATGGCCGCTGTTGGTTTATTAATCTTCTTTTTTGGAGGAGAATACAATGTTTTAGGAACTTTAATTTTATTCACAGCAATTATGTTTTGGGTGTATAGATTAATTCTAAGAAAAGCAGCAAATTATTTTCAAAAAAACACACTGGTATCTTTAGAAAATTGGTACGGGAAACAATTAAAAAGAGCTTTATCTGGTTGGACACCATATGTCTTAGTTATAGGAACTTTTATTTTATTATTTATTGCATTTGCAGGTTTTGGTTGGTCTATAGGTGAACAAAGAACAAAAATTGAATTTTTTCCAGATAACAAGCCAAATCAGATTATTGTTTATATAGAATATCCTGAAGGAACCGATATTGCGAAAACAAATCAAATTACAAAAGAGATAGAGCAAAAAGTCTATGGTGTTTTAAATCAAGATATGTACTTAGATAATGGGTATAATTTCATGATAGAAAGTACCGTTTCTCAAGTTGGTGAAGGCGCAGGAAATCCTCAAACAGATGGAGGTTCTTCTGCAGAAATGCCACATAGAGGGAAAATTACTGCTTCCATGCGTGAGTATAAATATAGACGAGGAAAAGACAGTGAAATTTTGCGTCAGAAAGTGCAATCAGCATTAGTGGGTATTTATCCAGGAGTTTTAATATCGGTAGAAAAAGATGCAAATGGGCCGCCAGCAGGGTCTCCTATCAATATTGAGTTAAATGGCAAAGATTATGAAGAATTAATTTATACAGCAGAAAGAATGCGTGATTATTTAAATACGCAAAGTATTTCTGGAGTTGATGAATTAAAGATCAATGTAAATAAATCAAAACCTGGAGTGCAGGTTTTAGTGGATAGAAAAAAAGCAGGAGAATTAGGTGTTAGCACGGGGCAAGTAGGACAACAATTAAGAGCTTCTATTTTTGGAAACAAAGCTGGAGTGTATAAAGAAAATGGTGAAGATTATGATATTTATGTCCGTTTTAATAAAGATGACCGATACAATAAAAGTGCTGTTTTCAATCAGAAAATAACATTTAGAGATCAAGCTTCTGGCAAAATTAAAGAGATACCCGTCTCTGCTGTCGCCTATCAAACCAATAGCTCTAACTTTAGCGCCATAAAACACAAAAATATAAAAAGAGTTGTGACCGTTTATTCTGCGCTTTCGCCAGGAGAGACAGATGCTGGAGCAGTTGTATCTAGAATTCAGAATTCAATGAAAAGCTTTAAAGGTTTACCGAAAAGAATTAAAATTGATTATACGGGTCAAATTGAAGAGCAGAATAAACAAATGACGTTTTTAATGGGCGCTTTCTTTACCGGTTTAATGTTGATTTTCTTTATTTTAATTTTCCAATTTAATTCGGTTTCAAAGCCAGGGATTATTATGTTAGCTATCTTTCTAAGTTTCATTGGTGTTTTTGGTGGATTAGTGATTACAGGTGCACCATTTGTAATTATGATGACGATGGTAGGTATTATTTCTTTAGCAGGAATTGTGGTAAATAATGGAGTTGTTTTGCTAGATTACGCACAACTATTAATTGATAGAAGAAAAATACAAGATGGTATTTCTGATGCCGACTACTTGCCATTAGAAAGCTTATTTGAAACGGTTGTAAAGGCAGGAAAAGCACGTTTAAGACCCGTTTTATTAACAGCAATTACCACTATTTTAGGATTGATTCCATTAGCTATTGGTTTAAACATTAACTTCTTTACCTTGTTTAAAGAGTTTGATGCCAAAATTTATATGGGAGGAGATAATGTTGTATTCTGGGGGCCTTTAGCAAAAACCGTTATTTATGGCTTGTTCATCGCGACTTTCTTAACGTTAATTGTAGTTCCAATTTTATTCTTTTTAATTACGAAATTAAAAATGAGAATTAAAGGTCAATTAAAAGCTGATGATCGTTCTTCTTTAAAACTGGATGAACAAGTTCAATAAATAAAACAAATTAAGTTTATAATAAAAAGGGTTGAAATCGTAATAATTTCAACCCTTTTTGTATTTTCGAGATCATGTTTAAAAAAGAGAAAAAATACTTTACAGTTGATGAGATAAAGCGAAAGCTAGAACATTACTGTGCTTATCAAGATAGATGTCATAAAGAAGTGGAGCAAAAAATGTGGGAATTTAATTTAATTCCAGAAGCTAAAGAATTGATTCTTTTAAGTCTGATGAAAGATAATTACTTAAATGAAGAACGTTTCTGTAAAAGTTATGCTCGAGGTAAATTCAGAATAAAAAACTGGGGAAAACAACGAATTGTAAGAGAATTAAAGTTTCGAGATATTTCTGCTTACAATATAAAAACAGCCCTCAAAGAAATTGATGAAACAGAATACTTAAAAACAATATACAGAATTACTGAAAATAGAAATGAAGTGATTTCTGAACCCAATATATTCAAGAGAAAGAAAAAATTAATTGATTTTTTAATGAGAAAAGGTTTTGAAAATGATTTAATTTTCAAAACGATCAATGATGTTCTATCCTAATTAAGCTTCTTTAAAAATATAGCATCACTTTATTGATTAATAGCAATCACTTTATTGATGTTTTCATTTGGTATAGCAACAGACAAAACATAATGTTTAATTTTCCAACTATTTTCTTTTTTTTCTAAAACGCCTGAACCTCTGCAAGTTCCCATCCAGGTATTTAAAAGTTCATCAAACCAAACAAATTCTCCAGAAGAATTTACATACATATTACGCTCTATAGTTTTAAAATCCCAAGCTTTGCCTTTATCAAAAAAAGGTTTACTAAAAGCTTGAAATTTATTCTTATTCCAGTTTTCTGAAGCATCAGTTCCAATAAACACAGAAACACTATCCATTAATCCAAAATAACCTTCAAAATTAGCATCTGAAGCTGCTTTATGCCAATTATTTAATACTTTATTTGTTTCTTTTTTTATTAAATTAGCCTTAGTATTAGAGATGTTTTTGGAGTTGTTTTTGCAGGAAAAAAAAAATAAAACAACAAAGAATAATGCTAGTCTGTTTTTCATTTTCGTTTTTTTAGGAATGGCTTTTTTAAGCCCTTTTTGAATTTAAATTTTATTGCTTTTTTAGAAGTACTATCTATTTTTGTAGAGTCTAATCCAATAAAACTTCCTTCAACCTCAATTGCATCTTCAAAACGTTTTTTTAATAAAATTGTATTCACTTTAGAATTTACGCCAGAAAAAGCACTAATAATTTTTTCTGTTTGTAGGTTCACTTCTTTCGCTTTAATCGCAGGAATAAAGGTCATATCTGCCAGTCTTAACGTTTCATTATGTAAAATATTAATTCTTGCAATAAAAGAAGGAATATCAAATAATGCTGGTTTTACGCTATCCTTTAAAGATTTCACCAAACCTTCTAATTCAAGAGCATTGCTTAAAACTTCATTTGGAGAGACTTTTTTAAACCTTAATAAAAAATTATCAACTGAGTTTAATTCTTCCCAATCTTCAACATCTTTTAAAAATGTTGCATTCACTTTTTCGGCAACACCATATTCTTTAACCACACTTAAAAGAGGTCTTACCTCTTTACTCTCAAAATTCTCCTGCTTCTTTTCCTTACAAGAAAAAAGTACGATACACGTTAAAAAAAATAAAAAATATTTCAAATTATAAAAATTAATGTCGTAAAAATACGTAATTTAATGGGTAGAATATCTTTTAGAGTTAGTTAAAGAAAGTACCGTGTAAGTTGCACTGTTTTTTCCGTCTAATTTTAAGGATTTCAGTTTAAAAGTTATGAAGAAAACCATTGAAAACAGTTTAAAAAATACTATTTCTTATCAAGAATACAAAGATTTAGTAAAAAAATTAGTAGTAGAAAATAAATCTACAGGACCAAATCAATCTGAAGATTTAACAAACTACAGTTTGTTAAATGATAGAAGGATGAAGCGTTTAGATAAAACTATTAAAATTACTGAAGATGTTGCCGAAGAAATTCAAAAAATAAAAGAACCTCAAACTTGGTTGTTAATTACCGAAGGTTGGTGCGGAGATGCTGCTCAGAATTTACCCGTCATCCATAAAATGGCTGATTTAAATACTCATATTGATTTAAGACTGGTTTTACGTGATGAAAACTTAGCGTTAATAGATTTGTTTTTAACAAATGGAGGTCGCGCAATTCCTAAATTAATTATTTTAGACAAAGAAAATAATGTAATAAATACTTGGGGACCAAGACCGACTGTAGCCACAAATATGGCAGCAGCATATAAAACTGAACAGGGAAGTTTAAATGCTAATTTCAAAAAAGATTTACAGGTTTGGTACAATAAAAACAAAGGAAAAAGCGCGCAAGATGATCTTGTGAATTTATTTAAAAACACCTTGACAGAAAAGGTGTAAAACTTTTAAAAATCGCAAATTTCAAATGACCTTTGCGGTTTTTCTTTCTCTATCTTTGCAGCACTAAAACTCGTAATATGTTTGTAGATTATACATCAATTTCAAATGATGCTAAAGTTTGGATATATCCTTCTAGTAGAAAGTTTTATCCTACAGAGATAGAAGAAATAGAACAGAAGGTAAAACAGTTTGTAGAATCTTGGAAACCAGAGGATGAAAATTTTAAAGTTTCTTATCAATTACTATACAATAGATTCATCATTTTCGTGGCAGATGATACTGAAACTAGTCTAACAAATGCAGACATTGATACTTCTGTTTCTTTTATTTTAAAACTTCAAGAGACGTATAAAGTTGCCCTTTTAGACAAAATGAATGCTTGTTTTAAACAAGGTGAATACGTACAGTATAAAGAATTAAAAGACTTCAAAAAACTACTTAAAAATAAAGCGGTTACTGCAAAAACAATCATTTTTGACAATTTGATAACTAACAAAGAAGACTTAGAAAATTATTGGGAACTTGCTATTGAAGATAGTTGGTATAATCGTTACTTATAAACATGTATGCTCGTCGTAAACAACATCTCTTTTGGATACTCTAAAAAGAAAATTGTTTTAAATAATTTTAACTTTACCCTAAATGAAGGTCAGCACCTTTGTGTGATGGGTGAAAGTGGTTGCGGAAAATCTACTCTTTTAAAAGCAATCTATGGTTTATTAGATTTAACAGATGGGAAAATATTTTGGAAAGAAGACGAAGTCTTAGGTCCTGAATTTCATTTGGTGCCAGGAATGGGTTTTTTTAAATATGTTGCACAAGATTTTGATTTAATGCCATTCATTTCTGTCTCAGAAAACATCAAAAAATTCTTGTCTCGTTCTTATCCAGAAGAAAGTGAAAGACGCACGCAAGAATTACTAGAAGTAATAGAAATGAAAGCTTTTGAAAACACAAAAGTTAAAAATTTAAGTGGAGGCCAAAAACAAAGAGTAGCAATTGCAAGGGCTTTGGCGAAAGAGCCTGAATTGTTATTGTTAGATGAGCCTTTTGGACAAATAGATAACTTTAAAAAAAACTCTTTAAGAAGAAACTTATTTGCCTATTTGAAAGCGAAAAATATTGCTTGTATTGTTGCTACACATGATAAAAATGATGCCCTTTCTTTTGCAGATAAACTGATCATTATTAGAAACAATAAAATACTTACAAGTAGTCATCCTTTAGATATTTATAAGAATCCAAAAGAAAAATATGTTGCTACTTTGTTTGATGACGTTACTGAAATCACTCTCAATGGCAATCGTATTTTATTATATCCACATCAAATAAAAATAGTAGAAAAATCTGATAAAAAAGCAATTGTTATCAACTCTTATTTTAAAGGTTCATATTGGTTAATTGAAGCTGAATTTGAAAGTCAAAAAATATTTCTCAATTATTTTTCAACGATAAAAACTGGTAAAGAAATTTATGTCCTCATTGATAAAAAGGCGTAGTATATTGATGCCGTTTATTTATATTTAAAATAATTTAAGAAACATCTCTTCTAAAGGATTTCAAGAATCTTGTGCTCTATTGCCTTAAAAGAAATCACTTCATTTTCACTTTTCCCTAATAATAATTTACCTATTGGTGAAGAAACTGAAATAGCAAAATATTTTTGGCTATCAACTATTATTTGTCCTGCAGAAATACTTAAAAAATAAGTTGTTTTTTCTGTAAAAATGAGACTTCCTAAATGCGCCTTTTTGGATGGCTCTAAGAAGTCAATTTTAGATAAAATTTCATTCATTTGAGAAATACCATCCAACTGTTGACTGGCTTTTTCCATTTCTAATTGCAACATTGCTCTTCCTGTTTCGTGTTTATCTCCTGCAGAGCTCTTTGTCTCAGATTGCAATGCCTTTTGGTTAGATGAAATGATTTCTTCAACAGTTTGTGCACGTTTATTTACAAATGCTTTACACTGTTTAAAAAGTTCTTGTTTAATTTTTATCTGTAACATAAATCATTTTAATATTTACATTTTTAGATAGTATTAAACTGCTCCCGCCAATGCCAAAGTCTTTTCTGTTAAGCGTGAAATTAGCGATAAAACGCAGACCCTTTTTTATTTCTTCTATTTCTAAAGGACTTTCCACCTTTTTTTTAACACCTTTCATTAATAAAAATCCTTTAAGCAGGTATTTAAATTTCGATTTTTTCTCAATAACTGAAGATTTAAACACAATTTTTGGATGGATATTAACATCGAAAAAATCTGATTTTAATAAATGTTCATCTCTAGATTCCATATCTGTAAATATAGATTTAACACTGATTTCTACATTCATAAAACTCTCTTCTAAATTATCAGAATTAAAGTTACTTAAAACCGTAAAATCCTTAAAATGCCCTTCCACATTAAATCCTAGGTTCTTAATTATAAATGTAATTTCTGATTCTGATTTCTTCTCAATTCCCTCTTGAGACAAACACGTGAAAGCACTAAAAATAATTACAAATAATAGATATTTTACTTTAACAAACATGTAAATTATTTTTTAAGATTCATTTTCTAATGTAAATGCAAATGCTCCATAATTTCCATGATGAGAAATTGAACAAGATTGGGTTAATAATTGTTTTTGATGGTAAAAAAGGGGTGCTCCAATGAATGTTTTTCTTTTTTCTATTTCTTCGGATAAAATTCCTGTTTCCTCCGTAAGTTTTTTCTTTAAAGCTATATCAATTGTTTTAGGCGCTCCAATTGCCGAAAAAATTGCTATCTGTTCTTGAGTTTCTTTAGCTATTGTATAGAGATAAAATACACTCAAAAAAGTGTTCGTATAAAATTTTTTATCCTCAAAAACAACCAAACCTTCGTTTTCATTGATCAAGGTACATTTAAATTTTTGAGGTGCAAAAAAACGTTTTTTAATCTCCTGGGTAAAGCTTTTATAAGCAGCTTCCTTCATGCTCCAAAACAACCAAACTTGTGCAAATGGGTTTTTAGAAATCAAGATCATTTTTTGCTCTTCTTCAGTAAACTGTTTTTCTAAAAAGCCTTTACGCTGCCAATTACTCTGAGTTTTCGCTAATTGTAAATCAACAATGTCATTACCAATCATTACGTTGATAACTTTTGTTCTATAATTTCTATAGCCGCTTTTACAGAAAGCATTTTCTCCATAGAATCATTATCTATTTCTATATCAAACTCATCTTCAACATCCAAAATAACATCCACTAAATTTGCCGAATTTATTTTTAAATCATTAATAAAATCTGTTTCTTCAGTTAAGTTTTTAAAAGCTTCTTCATCTTGTATGTAAGGTTTTACAATCGCTTTTAATTTTATGATTAATTCTTCCTTTTTCATTTTTTATAAAATATATTTTTTAAAGATAACACAAGCATTTACATCGCCAAAGCCAAAACTTGCTTTTGCAATAATATGAATGTTTTTTTGTATCATTCTTGTAGGGATTTTTTGAATGTTTATCAATTCCGCTATTTCAGGATGAATGTCTTCACAATTAATATTTGGAAAGACAAACTGTTCTTTGATTTGCAACACTGATGCCACAGATTCAATGGCACCCGCACCTGCCAAACAATGTCCAACCATTGATTTTAAAGAGTTTATATAAGGAAAATCTGCTCCTTTTCTCTGTAAAGCATTGCTCCAGTTTTCTATTTCTAAGGCGTCTTTTGAAGTGGCGGTTAAATGACCGTTTATCACATCAATTTCTGCTGAGGATATTTCTGAGTCTAACAATGCATCTATAATGCATTTCTGAACAGCTTCTGAATTTGGAGCCGTTAGCGTGCCACCATTTCTTTGTCCTCCAGAATTGATATTTCCTCCTAAAACTTCTGCGTAAATAGTCGCATTTCTTTCCAAAGCGCTTTCTAGAGATTCTAAAACTAAAGCTCCTGCTCCACTTCCAGGTACAAATCCAGATGCTGTTTCGCTCATAGGCCTGGAACCTTTCTCTGGAGTTTCATTGTGCTTATACGTCATCACACGCATGGCGTCAAAACCACCCCAAGTATATAAGCTACTATCGCTAGAGCTGCCGACTAACATGCGTTTTGCTTTTCCGCTTTTTATGCGTTCAAAACCCAACAATAAAGCTTCTGTTCCGGTTGTGCAAGCTGATGAATTTGTAGTTACTTGATTTCCAAAACCTAAAATTCCGCCTAAATAGGCAGAAATACCACTTGCCATGGTTTGTACTACAGATGTACTTCCTAGGCGTCTTACTTTTTGTTCATCAATTTTATAAATAGATTCTCTAAATTTCTCAATTCCTGAGGTTCCTGTGCCAAAAATTAACCCTGAATCATAATCTAAAATTGAGTTTTCGTCTACTGAAAAGCCAGCATCTTTCCAGGCATCAATTCCTGCAATACAGCCATATAAAATACTGGTACTATTAAAACCTCTTAACTGCAAAGGTGTTAAATATTCTAACTTTTTTTCTTCGGATACTTCCGGGATTCCACCAATGCAACAAGAAAAACCTTTGTCTTTTAATTCTTGATGAAACGAAATTCCTGACGTTCCATATTTTATGGCTTTTGTAAACGCCTCTATGCCAACTCCATTTGGCGCGACAACACCTAAACCTGTAATAACGACTCTGTTTTTCTTTTGCGCTGAATTCATTTCAGTATCTTTTTGTGAATTTACTTGAGTATTTCTTTAGCAACGATCATCCCTGAAATGGTTCCTCTGCAAACCAATTCGTTCTTTTGATTATACATTTTTACCGAACACTTTAATTTGTTAAATCTAAAATACTCTTTTTCTGAAACCACCTTTACTTTTTCATTCGGATACACCGGTAAAAAGAAATCAATTTGATTCGACGTTAGTGCTATTTGTGGTTTTTTTTCTAATGAAATTTCCTCTTTTAATAAAAATATCCCCAAACAAACTACACCAATTTGGGCCATTGTTTCCGTCAAAATTACACCAGGCGTTATTGGGTTGTCTTTAAAATGACCTTCAAAAAAAAGCTCACTTTCCTGAAATGTATAATTTCCTGAAACCCCATTTTCTGAAACATGCGTAATTTCATCTACAAACAAAAAAGGTTTGGAATATGGTAAGTATTGTATAATCTTTTTTTGGTCCATTTCTAGTTTAAACTTTCGCCTCCATCAACTTTTATAATCGTTCCATTAATCCACGAAGCTTCGTCTTTGCTTAATAAATACACCACATTTGCAACATCTTCTGGAGCTGTTAATTTTCTGAATGGATTTCTTTTTAAGGTATGCTCTTTTATCGTTTCGCTATTAGGAATCATCTTTAAAGAAGCTGTATTTGTAACACCTGCTTGAATACAATTTGCTCTAATTCCGAATTGCGCAAACTCTAAAGCAATGTTTCTAGAAATTGCTTCTAATGTCACTTTTGCCGCAGAAACTGCTGCGTAATTTTTCCAAGGTTTTGAATTTCCTTCGCTTGTAAAACTGATAACCCTTGCATCATCTGCAAATAGTTTTTTATCAAATATTGCTTGAAACCAATCATACAAACTAATCGCCATTGCATTAATGGTAATTTGGAAATCATCATTTTTCAAAACCTGATTTACCTCAGAATACATCGGTTTTAAGTTCCCTTTTGCTATCGAATGAACTAAGGTTTTTACTTTGCCTTTACTCCCTAGTTTTTCTTGAAAATCATGAAGAAATTTATCCCTTTTTTTTACATTTAAAGCATCAATATTATAAGAAATAAACTCAATATTTTCATTTTTAATTTTATCAAAATCATTTTCTATCTTTTGAGTTTGGGCTCTTGAATTTCTATGAACAACACAAATATTCATACCGTGTTTTGCCAACTTTTTTGCAGTTGCCAAACCCAATCCAGTAGATCCTCCTAAAACTAGTGCCCAATAATTTTTATCCTGAAATTCTCTTACCATTCTAATAAAATTCTTTGTGCAGAAAAACCTGGACCAAAACTCAGCATCAAACCTCGTTCTCCTTTTGCTGGATTTCTATCCATAAACCGTTCTAAAACATACAAAACTGTTGCGCTAGACATGTTTCCATACAAACGAAGTACTTCTTTTGTGTCGTCAATATTTTTACCTAAAACACCAAATAAATCTTCTACAGTTTGCACGATTTTTTTTCCTCCAGGATGAAAAATCAAATGATCTACATCCTCAATTGTTAAATTATTTTCAGCTAAAAAAGGATGTACAATAGCCGGAAAATGATCTGATATTTTCTGTGGAACCTCCTTGTCTAAAATCATTTGTAAACCTGTGTTTACCAAATTAAAACCCATCATTTCTGTAGCATCATAAAAATGATACATAGCTTCGTCTATAATTTCTGGACCTTTATCTTCTTCATACGATGACAAAATTACACTAGAAGCACCATCACCAAAAATAGCGGCACTTACAATGTTTGTCATCGAAAAATCGTCTAATTGAAACGTTGCTGTTGGCGCTTCAACCGCAATAACAACAGCTCTTTTATTTGGGTTTGATTTTAAAAAATTCTTTGCATAAATAATACCCGAAACTCCTGCTGCACAGCCCATTTCTGTGACTGGTAAACGCACAATATCTTGTTTCATTTTCAAGGAATTAATCAAATATGCATCCATAGAAGGTATCATAATTCCCGTGCAACTTACTGTAATAATATAATCTAAATCGGTCGCTTTTAAGTTTGCTTTTTCTAATGCTTTTTTTAGCGACTGTTCTCCTAACTTGACAACTTCCCGTGCGTAAATATTGTTTTTTTCTTCGAAAGAAGTCGCTACAAAAACTTCTTCAGGATCCATAATTGAATATCGTTTATCGACACCAGCTCCCTCAAAAAGTTTAATCACTTTTCGCTGAAATCTTGTATCCTGATTTTGCATCCAAAATTTCACAAACGGAATAATATCTTTTGTTTCTCTATAATATTTTGGTAGTTGTTTTGCAACTGATGTTATTTTTACTTTCATATTATTTTTTTTGAATAAAATCACAACTTTTCACTAATTATTCACACTTAAAACCCATACTTTTCATTAACTTTAGAACGCAAAATCAAAATTTTAACTTTATTAATATCCACTGATACCGAAAAGCCCATTTCCATGAAATTTGTGGATTTATCTTTAATTTTTCAGAAATCGTCACTAAATCTTTTCGTTTAAAGCCTCTTAAAACCGAAGTCAAACCGTCTTCAATAATCATTTTGTTTTTGATAAAAACCGATAACAGCATAAATAAATAATACGCCAATTTATGCCTGTGTAAATCATTTACTACAATGCCTATTTTAGTCTGTTTTAATGTATTTTCTAAAAAAGACACCAATTGTTCTTCTTTAAAATGGTGCAGAAATAATGTCGCTAAAACAACATCAAATTTCCTGTTTTGAAACTTCTTAGAAAAAATATCTTCGGTTTTAAAATCTAATTCATAAAATTCGGTCGATAATTCTATTGCATATTTTATTGCTGTTGGGTTTGCGTCAATTCCTAATAACTTAAAGCGATAACCGTTTTTTCTTCCGAATTTAGCCACGTCTCGTAAAATATCTCCATGGCCGCAGCCAATGTCAACAATGCTTAATTCCTCCTCTTTTGGATGATTCCTTAAAATTTCTTTTAGTGAATTTACGGTTACTAAGTTTCCGCCTAACCAACGGTTTATATTTTCTAATTTATTTAAAGTATCTCTTAGCAAATCTCCGCCAATAGAAAAATCGTCCATCAATTCTTCCTTGTCTGTTCTATTTTTTGTGCTTATGAAAAAGTCCATTAAACTTTCATTAATTTTCCGTGGGTTTGTTTGATTATTATTGGTAATAAGAAAGGTAATTTCTTTAAAACCTGAAGTAAAATAGCTGCAATTTTGTCTTTTCTAAACAACAGTGCAATGAAATGACCGGTTTTTAAACGAAAACTAAATTTTTTATTCCACTGTCTAATATATTGCTTTTCGAGTTCATTTCTCGAATTCAACTCTCCATTCAGGTAATTTAGAATCAATTTAGACGCCATTTGGGCAGACTGAATTGCCATACTCATTCCATTACCACATAAAGGATGAATCATTCCCGCAGAATCACCACACATTAAAATATGGTTTTCTACTGGTTTTTTTGTTTTAAAAGAAACTTGACTAATCGTTAATGGTTTTTCAAAAACAGCTTCAGAAGTATTGAATATCTCTTTTAAAAAGGAGTTTTTGAAAACCACTTTATTTTGAAAATCATCAATATTTTTATATTTTTTAAACGATGAAAAATTAGTGATGTAACACAAATTAATCGCATTATTTTCTACTTTAGAAACACCACAATACCCCCCTTTAAAATTGTGAAGTGCTACTAAATCTTCTGGAAAATCTCCTTTTACATGAAGCTTAACCCCTAAATAAGGTGATTTTTTTTGAATAAAATTACGGTTCATTTTTACATCCAAAAGACTTCTTTTACCAAATGCTCCAATTGTAATTTTAGAGGTATATGTTTTATTTTCTTTCGTTTGTATTAAAAAAGAATCACTGAAATAATCAACATTAAGAACACTATCTTTTAATATAGTTACTCCCTTTTTTATTGCTTTTTTAGACAGCTCAAAATCAAGCTTATAGCGAGAAATTCCAAAACCACCCAAAGGTAATTTTGCTGAAATTAAATTACCTTTAGTTGTAGAAAGTTGAAACTTATTAATCTTTACTGCACCGAAATTAAAAGGATTAATAGTAAGAAATTCTAAATACGGTAATACTTCATTGGAAATATATTCCCCACAAACTTTGTGTTTTGGGTATTCATTTTTCTCAATTAATAAAACTTTTTTATTGAATTTAGATAAGTGGATTGCGCTGCACAAACCAGCCAAACCGCCTCCAATTATAATAACATCAAAATTTATGAGCTTTTCTTTCATATTTCTAATTAAGTAAATCTGCCAATTCCTTACCTACTAAACTGCCAATTGCAATTCCCATACCCCCTAAACGAACTCCACAAAATACATTCTCTGAAAGCTGTTTAACTATTGCTTTCTTCTGATTTCCAACACCCATAATTCCACTCCATTTGTATTCAACTTCAAAATTTGTGTTTGGTAAAATCGTTTCTTTTAAAATTTTTTCTAATTGGTTTTGAATAATTTCTGTTTCACCAAATACAGTTGTTTCTTCCGTTTTAAAATCAAGATTTCTTCCTCCTCCGAATAAAATTCTATCATTTATGTTTCTAAAATAATAATACCCTTTTTCTAGATGAAAAGTTCCTTTTATATGTAGGTTTTTAATTGGTTTTGTTATTAGAACTTGAGCCCTTGCAGGCTGCACATTTTCATTCAACAGTTTCGAAGCAAAACCATTCGTTGCAATGAATATTTTTTTTGTATAAAAGTCTATTTTACTTGTTTTAATATGTATTTTATTTTGATTTTCTATAAACTCATTAACACTAATATTATTTAATATTTTAACCCCTAAATTTTGAACTTTATGTAACAATTCAAAAGCCATTTTTCCCGTATCAATTTGACCTTCAAAATTGTTTACTATATATTGTTGGTGTACTTTTTTAAAACCAAAGGTGTTTTCAGAAACTGAAAAAACATCGGCCTTAAAAATTGGTTTTAATAACGCATTAATTTCATTTTTTTGAGAAATACATGCTGAAAAAGAAGTTTGGTCTCCACACAATTCAAATCCTTTATTTTGCTGAAAATCGATATTGGTATCCCCTAGGTTTTTACGCAATAACTGCAACCCTTTCCATCGTTTATCTACTAAGTTAAAAACCTCTTCTTTTGTATGAGAGTTTAAATCGTCTATTAATTCAGACAAACTCCCAAAACAAGCAAACCCAGCATTTTTAGTACTAGCGCCTTGTGGTAACATTCCTTTTTCTAATATTAAAATTTTTGCTTTAGGCTGCTTTTTCTTCAGTTCTAGAGCGCAACTTAAACCCACAATTCCACTGCCAACAATGGTAAAGTCAATATTTGTAAACCATTCTTTTAATTCCCAGTAACTGTAATTCATTTATAATCGTTTTTTAAAGCAAATGCTATTTTCCATGTTTTTATATTGTCCATAATTTGGAATGATTTTATAATTACACTTTTTATAAAACCTCACAGCCTCTAATTGTCTTATTCCTGTTTCTAAAATACATTCTTGATACCCTAATTCTTTTGCCCACGTTTCTAATTCTTGAAGTATTTTTTGTGCAACTCCAAAACCTCTATTCTCGGGGCAAACAAACATTCTTTTTACTTCAGCAGTATTGTTGTCAAACTTTTTAATAGCTCCACAACCGATTGCAATTTCATCAGAATACATTAGCACAATATTTTTTAAAATATCAATATGATTAAACTGATTGTAAAAACCGTGTTCATCTCCATCTGTAATTTTTAGATATGCATCTAATTTTTTTACTAATTTAATGAAATCTTCATTTTTAGAATTTGTTCTTACTTCTTTTGTTTTCATTTAAACTTTTTTGTCATGGTAAGATCTAAAGTAAGGCTCATTAACCAATTATTTCTTCGTTCTTTATCATAATAAGATTGCATCTTAAAATTCAAACTGCAATTGAACCCAAACTGGGTCTTTTTTTATGGTGTTTAAATTTCCGAAAGAAATACCTAATAAGCGTACAGAATTTTTTAATTTTTCTTGATATAATAATTCTTTTACGACTGGCAAAAATTCCTTTTTAGTCTGCATAAAAGATGCTTTCGTTTTACTTCTTGTTTGTTGTGTAAAATCTGAATACTTAATCTTTAAAGTGATTGTTTTTCCTTTTGTCTCAGACTTTTTCATTCGGCTTTCTAATTCCTCAGCAATAGTCTCTAATCTTTCTAACATAAATATTTCTGAAGAAATATTCTCATTAAAAGTCCTTTCAGCTGCTATAGATTTACGAATTCTGTTGGGTTTTACTGGGCTATTATGAATACCACGAACGATATTAAAGTAATGAGCTCCTGATTTACCAAAGAGTTTGACCAATTCTTCTAATGATTTTTTCTTTAAGTCATTGCCAACAAAAAGTCCTAAATTATACATTTTTGCGGCAGTAACTTTCCCAACTCCGTAAAATTTATTGACAGATAGCTCCTCTAAAAAAAGAATAACTTCTTCTGGATGAACCGTTTTCTGTCCATTTGGCTTGTTAATGTCTGAAGCTACTTTTGCGATGAATTTGTTGATTGAAATTCCGGCAGAAGCTCGTAAACCTGTTTCTTCAAAAATACGTTGTCTAATTTCTCTAGCAATTGCATTCGCAGACGGATTTCCTTTTTTATTTTCAGTAACATCTAAATAAGCCTCATCCAAAGAGAGTGGCTCTACCAAATCTGTATATTCGTAAAAAATTTCCCTAATTTTAAGTGATATTTCCTTGTAGCGCACAAAATCTGTTTCTACAAAAATTAAATTTGGGCATTTTTGTTTTGCTAAAACCCCACTCATAGCTGATTTTACACCATATTTTCTAGCTTCATAACTAGCAGCAGAAATTACGCCTCTGGTTCCTCCTCCGCCAACAGCGATTGCTTTACCCCTTAAATCAGGGTTATCCAATTGTGCTACAGATGCATAGTATGCATCCATATCTACATGAATAATTTTTCGAAAAGGAGGCTCTAAATCCATCTTTCGAAAATACGGAATTTTAAGGTGCTTTTATTTCAAAAAATCAATACAAATCTGAGTTGTATTTTTCAATTCTTCAGAAAGTGAATTTTCTTTCCAAGGATGAAAAACATTAAAGACATGGTTTGCATTTTCAATAATTTTAAATTTACTATTTGGATTCCATTTTTTTAAGTTTTCTGCCTCGTCAATCAAAACAGAAGTATCCTTATTTCCATGAATAATTAAATGAGGTATTTTTATATTTTTAGTCGCTTTTTTAATATCTAATCTTTCTTTATTTTGTGTGAAATTTTCGTAGAACTGATAGAAATGAGGCATCTCTTGCTTTGTTCTTCCGTTTAGAACATATTTAACACCTTCATCTTTCCACTGCTGTAAATCGCCAATTGTTGTGGTTCTCTTCTCAAAATCACAAACCCCAGCCAATGTAATTACCTTTTTTACGCGAGTATCTTCATTTGATTTTAAAAGCACAATTCCTCCGCCTCTACTGTGACCAATTAAAGAAATAGCTTCTTTTTCTACTTTGTTTTTAAAGTCAGAATCATTAGAAATCCAATTAATTACAGATTCTAGGTCGTCTAGTTCTTTGGTGTAGTTATTATTGCCAAAAGCTTCCAAATCTGGAAAATCTATGGGTTGTTCAGCAGTTCCTCCATTATAGGAAAAATTAAATTTAATAAAAAAGAATCCTTCTTTAGCAAAAGCTTTTGCCATTAGGTGCCAAGCTCCCCAATCTTTAAACCCTTTGTAACCATGGCAAAAAATAATGATTGGTTTTGGTTGCTTGGTTTCCTTAAAAAAAACATCTATTAAAATTGGTTTGTTATGTTTTCCTTGAATTTCTAGGTTTTTTAGAATTTTCATTTTTTTTAAAAAAATAATTTAATTACTGTAAACACAGCAACAAGTGCCGTTAAAATAGATAGCATTATATTAATATCCTTTGTTAGCTTCCCCGTCTTTTTCTGAATAAATGTTGCAAAACTACCATATAAAAAAAGGATATAAAATGTACCTATTGCAGCCCCTAAGGTAAAAAATAAAATAGGAATAAACTTAAAGCTAAAAAGATTAAAAGCTTCTAAAGTGATAACCGTTCCGCTAAAAAAAGGAATTGCAAACATGTTTAAAACAGAAAGCGTGAGACCCGTTAACAGAGGATTCTCTTTTTTTACTTTACTTGTTGCAATTTGAGTTTTACCTTTTTTAGACTCTTTATAAAAATAGTACGATAACAGTAGAAAAATAACAATTCCTGCTTTTTCTAAGGTCTCTAAAATAGATGGATTTTGTGAAATGTATTTGGTTAAAAGAACAGCAATATAAACCTGAAAAATAACGACAAGTGAAACACCTAATGCATATTTACTTGTTGCTTTTTCACCTTTTTCTAAGCTAATTTTTAAGGCAGTCATGTTTAACATGCTTGGCGTTATAGAGCCTATGAAAGAGAAAAAAAAACCAAAAATAAAAAGAGAGAATAGTATCATTAATAAAAAAATTCTGATGATAAAGATTACTTTAAAAAATAAATTATACAAAAAAACGCATCAAATAAATTGATGCGCCTTTTGGATTTAAATTTACTACTGTATTTTTATACAACTCCTTGTGCTAACATTGCATCTGCAACTTTAACAAAACCAGCAATATTTGCTCCTTTGATATAGTCTATAGAACCATCTTCATTTTTCCCATATTGTACACATGAATCATGAATATCTTCCATTATAACTTTTAATTTGTCATCTACTTCTTTACGAGACCAGCTTAAACGTAATGAATTCTGACTCATTTCTAAACCAGAAGTAGCTACACCACCTGCATTACTTGCTTTTCCTGGGGCAAATAACATTTTTGCTTTTTGAAACTCATGAATTGCTTCTGGAGTTGAAGGCATATTTGCACCTTCAGAAACACACATACATCCATTTTTAACAAGTTCTTTTGCTTCTTCTCCATTTAACTCATTTTGAGTAGCACAAGGTAAAGCAATATCACAAGCAACGGACCAAGGTCTTTTTCCTGCAACAAATTTTGCGTTAGGATATTTCTCTAAATACTCACTTATTCTTCCACGTTTTTCGTTTTTAATAAACATAACGTGTTTTAATTTTTCTATATTTATACCTTCTTCATCATGAATGTATCCAGCAGAATCCGAAAGAGTAACTACTTTTGCACCTAACTCTATCGACTTTTCAGCTGCGTATTGCGCTACGTTTCCAGAACCAGAAATAACTACTTTTTTTCCATCAAACGAATCGTCTCTGCGTAATAACATGTTTTGTGCAAAATATACCGTACCATAACCTGTTGCTTCTGGTCTAATTAAAGATCCTCCCCAAGAAGCACCTTTACCAGTAAGAACACCGGTAAATGTGTTATTTAACTTTTTATACATTCCAAACATATAGCCAATTTCTCTTGATCCAACACCAATATCTCCTGCAGGAACATCGGTATTATGACCAATATGTCTATATAGTTCTGTCATAAAAGAATGACAAAAACGCATAATTTCATTATCAGATTTTCCTTTTGGATCAAAATCAGAACCTCCTTTTCCTCCACCCATAGGTAAAGTTGTTAAGGAGTTTTTAAACACCTGTTCAAAAGCTAAAAACTTTAAAATACTTGCGTTTACCGTTGGATGAAAGCGCAAACCTCCTTTATATGGTCCTATTGCCGAATTCATTTGAACTCTATACCCTCTGTTGACTTGAATCTCTCCACTATCATCTACCCAAGAAACTCTGAAAGAGATTAATCTTTCTGGCTCTACCATTCTTAAAAGAATGTTCTTACCGAGATAGATATCATGATTACTGATATAAGGAATTACAGTTTCTGCAACTTCTTTTACGGCTTGTAAAAATTCTGGCTCATGGTTATTTCTCTTCGTAACCAATTCCATGAATCCATCAATTTTCGATTTGATATTTTTATCCATGCTTTTTTGTGATATTAATAAAAATTTAACTGCGCAAAGATAGGAAATTTTCAATGTCACAGAATTAAAATTATCAAAATAATTTTTGTAAACCCCCTTATTTCAATCGATTTCGTTTACGGTTGTTGTTTTCTCAAAGAATACAATCTAAAACTATTTAAAAAAGATTAAATTTGCACCCTAATTTTGAGTTAAATGTTAGATAAAGTAAAAGAACTTATTGGTGATGTAAAGTCATTTAATGCAACTACTAAGGAAGAAGTTGAAGCCTTTAGAATAAAATACTTAGGAAGCAAAGGTTTGCTTAAGGACTTGTTTTCTGAATTTAAAAATGTGGATTCGGAATTACGAAAAGATTTTGGGCAAGCATTAAATAGCTTAAAAACGTCCGCAGAAGAAAAAGTAGCGGAATTAAATGATATGCTAGAAAACGCTGTGGAGCAAAAAGGTATTTATGGCGATTTAACGCGTCCTTCTGAGCCTATTGAACTTGGTTCACGACATCCAATTTCATTGGTAAAGAATCAAATCATTGAAGTTTTTAATCGAATTGGTTTTACGGTTTCTGAAGGTCCAGAAATTGAAGATGACTGGCACAACTTTACCGCCTTAAATCTTCCAGAATATCACCCTGCAAGAGATATGCAGGATACTTTTTTTATTGATAAAAATCCAGATACTTTATTAAGAACACACACTTCTTCTGTACAAGTTCGCTACATGGAAGAAAATAAACCTCCTATTAGAACAATTTCTCCAGGTAGAGTCTTTAGAAACGAAGATATTTCCGCAAGAGCACATTGTATTTTTCATCAAGTGGAAGGCTTGTATATAGACACTGATGTTTCTTTTGCTGATTTAAAACAAACGCTTTTATACTTTACACAAGAGATGTTTGGAAAGTCTAAAATACGTTTACGCCCCTCTTATTTTCCATTTACAGAGCCAAGTGCAGAAGTAGATATTTATTGGGGATTAGAAACAGAAACAGATTATAGAATTACCAAAGGTACAGGTTGGTTAGAAATTATGGGTTGTGGAATGGTCGATCCTAATGTGTTGAAAAATGCGAATATCGATCCAACAAAATACTCTGGTTACGCTTTTGGAATGGGCATAGAACGAATTGCAATGTTGTTATACCAAATTCCTGATATTAGAATGTTTTATGAAAATGATAAACGCTTTTTAGAGCAATTTAAATCTATAATATAATGAACTATTTCAAACAATTTTGGGACGAAAATAGGGATGATGAACATTCAGATTGGGGAACCTCAACCTGGTATTTTGAAACAAATGATGCTGATGAAGTTTTAAAACAAATTACTGTTTATAAAAACGGAAAAGTCACAAAATATAATGAAAGCTGTCTTGAAGATAAATTTGGTAGTTTATGTGAAGGAACATTAACTATTGATGACTGTGATGGAGATATGATTTCTAAAGAAGAATTTTATACGCTTTTGTAATCTTAATTCATGAAAAAAGACATACAAATACCTATAGTTACAGATGTAGAAATGGCTGTTGTTTATGAATTTAATGATATTTATAAAACAGATGATTGGAATGTGTATATCATCAATAACAAAAACATTGATTTAGAGATGATGGTGATTGTTTCTCAAGGTTTTTCTGAAACAAAAACAACATCTTTAATACGTAAAAAATTAGATGTTTTACCTGCTAATTCTTTTGCTAAGATTGAGTTTATTCAACCAGAGTTATTCAAACTCAACAATCGTTTTCAAGTTACTTTTTTCGAAGGAAATACCTTGTATGAAAAAACCTTCATTTTTGAAGAAAACACTGTTAAAGAAGGTGCTTTACGCATGATTCCTGAGTTAAAAAAACGTGGGGTTTTAGCGATTTGATATTAGTTTGTAATTCTTATGTAAAGTAAGAATATTTATCACCCAAAAAAACCAATAATCAAATACATAATTACAGTAATTGCTCCACCGATTAAAGCATAAGGTAATTGTGTTTTAACATGGTCTATATGGTCACTTGCAGACGCCATTGATGAGATTATAGAAGTATCAGAAATTGGTGAACAGTGATCTCCAAAAATACCTCCTCCTAAAGTAGCTGCAACCACAATAGTTGCATCTGCTCCATGAATATTTGCCATCGGAATTGAAATTGCCAACATAATCGCGAATGTTCCCCAAGAAGTTCCTGTCGAAAAAGCAATAAAAGAACTAATTATAAAAACCACAGCTGGCAATAATTCTGGCGACAACCATTCTTTAGTTGCATTAGCAACATAAATTCCGGTTTCTAATTCTTTACAAGCATCACCAATAGCGAATGCCAATAACATTAATAAAGCTAATGGCATTAACTCACTAATTCCTTTTAAAGTTAAGTTTACAGCTTCTTTTGGATTCATAATTCCTTGAATAAAATACATAATCATAGCGACTAAAAGAGACGTAATTACTGCATATAAAACTGAAGAAGAACCAGAACCTTCACCAATTGCCAGTGAAGC
>CAXMOR010000042.1:0-25744 GCA_964195455.1 uncultured Acidimicrobiia bacterium | reverse complement strand
TTTTGGTCAAATTGTTTTTTAACTTTTCTTTTTTAACTGTAACAAAAGACAATAGTTGTCGTCAAACAATAAATTTACATAACCTAAAATTTAATCAATGAAAAGAAGTATTTTAACACTGGCTTCAGTGTTTTTAGTAGCATTTTCTTCAAATGCACAAAAAGTGGAATTTGAAGAATATGATTTGAATAATGGCATGCATGTTATTTTGCATCAAGATAATGCTGCTCCTGTAGTAACAACATCTGTAATGTATCATGTTGGAGCTAAAGACGAACAGCCAGACAGAACCGGAATGGCTCACTTCTTTGAACATCTACTGTTTGAAGGAACAAAAAATATTAAAAAAGGAGAATGGTTTAAATTAGTTTCGTCCAATGGCGGAAAGAATAATGCCAACACAACCGATGATAGAACTTATTACTATGAAGTATTTCCGTCAAATAAACTAAAACTAGGTTTATGGTTAGAGTCTGAAAGATTATTACATCCAATTATAAAACAAGAAGGTGTTGATACCCAAAACGAGGTAGTAAAAGAAGAAAAAAGATTGCGTGTAGACAACCAGCCATATGGGCGTTTTTTAGAATATGTTAAACAAAATATGTTTAAAAAACATCCTTATAAGGGAACTACTATTGGGAAAATGGCTCATTTAGATGATGCCACCTTAGAGGAGTTTTTAGCATTTAATAAAAAGTTCTATGTTCCTAACAATGCAACATTAGTTGTTGCTGGCGATATTGATATTGCATCTGCAAAGAAATTAATTGAAGATTATTTTGGACCTATTCCAAGAGGAAAAGATATTGAAAGAAGTTTTCCAAAAGAAGATCCTATTACAGAAGCCATCTCAGCGAAAGGATATGATTCAAATATTCAAATACCAGCAATTATGGCGGCCTATAGAACTCCTTCAATGAAGACAAGAGACTCTAGAGTATTAGACATGATTTCTAGTTATTTTAGTAGTGGCAAAAGTTCTATCCTTTATAAAAAATTAGTTGATACTAAAAAAATGGCTCTGCAAGTTGGTGCTATCAACTTAAGTCAAGAAGACTACGGAACCTATATCTTATTTGGATTACCACAGGGTGAAACTAAATTAGCGGATATTATCTCAGAAATAGATGAAGAAGTGCTAAAAATGCAAACAGATTTAATTTCTGAAAAAGCATATCAAAAACTTCAAAATCAGTTTGAAAACAATTATGTAGACTCTAATTCTAGTGTTGAGGGAATTGCAAACTCACTCGCCAGATATAACGTTTTATATGGTGATACAAATCTCATCAACACTGAAATTGATATTTATAGATCTATCACCAGAGAAGAAATTAGAGATGCAGCCAAAAAATATTTAAATCCTAACCAACGATTGATTTTAGAGTATTTACCTGAATCAGCAAAACAATAATTAAAAGACATAAAAGATTATGAAAACAAAAATTTTATCGTTCGTAGCCATTTTAGCAATGTCTTTTGCTGCCAGTGCTCAAATTGACCGAAGTAAAATGCCTGAACCAGGACCGGCTCCAAAAGTTAAACTTGGAGAATCTAAAAGATTTACTTTAAAAAACGGATTAACTGTAATTATGGTTGAAAATCACAAGCTTCCAAGAGCTTCTGTTAATTTAACCATAGACAACCCTCCTTCTTTTGAAGGAGATAAAGCAGGGGTTTCCTCTATGATGGGAAGTTTATTAGGAAGAGGTACTGCCAATATTTCTAAAGATGAATTTAATGAAAGAGTAGATTATTTAGGAGCCTATCTCGGTTTTTCAAGTGGAGGCGCTTATGGAGCTTCTTTAAAAAAGTATTTCCCTGAAATTCTAGAATTGATGGCAGATGGTGTAAAAAATTCACAATTTACTCAAGAAGAATTTGACAAAGAGCAAAAGATTACTTTAGACGGTATTAAGAGTGATGAAAAAAGCGTGACTTCTGCTGCAAGAAGAGTAGAAGATGCTTTAACATATGGTAAAAATCATCCTTATGGAGAGTTTATCACAAAAGAAACTGTTAACAACATTACGCTTAAAGATGTAAAAAAAAGATACAATAGTTATTACAAGCCAAACAATGCGTATTTAATTATCATTGGAGATATTAACCCAAAGAAAATTAAAAAAAAGGTAAAAACCCTTTTTAGTGATTGGAAAACGGGTGATCTCCCTACTTACACAATGCCTGAGGTTAAGAATATAGAAACTACAGAGATTAACTTCATAAATATGTCTAATGCTGTGCAATCTGAAATTGCTGTAATGAACACTATAAATCTTACATTAGGTGATAAGGACTACTATGCTGCTTTGTTAGCAAACCAAATTCTTGGGGGCGGAGGAACTGCTAGATTGTTTCAAAACTTACGTGAAGACAAAGCATATACCTATGGTTCTTATTCAAGAGTAAGCCAAAGTAGATATATCGGTACTTTTAAAGCCAATGCGAGTGTTCGTAATATGGTTACTGATAGTTCTGTTGTAGAAATACAGAAAGAAATTAACAAGATTCGTTATCAAAAAGTATCTGAACAAGATTTAAAAGATGCTAAAGAACTGTACGTTGGTAATTTTGTGATGGATGTTCAAAAACCAGCAACAGCAGCTAGATATGCATTAAACAGAGAATTGTACAATTTACCAGAGAATTATTATGAAACTTACTTAGAAAAAATTAATGCTGTGACTGTGGACGACGTTCAAAATGCAGCGATTAAATACTTCAGAGGTGATAAGGCAAGAATTATAATTACGGGAAAAGGAATTGATGTACTTAAAAATTTAGAAAAAAACGCTGACTATAAAATTAACTATTTCGATAAGTTTGGTAACCCTTCAGAGAAACCTGAAATGACATTACCAATACCCGATGGAATGACAGCTGCTAATGTGGTTGATAAATACATGAATGCTATTGGAGGTAAAGACAAAATTATGGCTGTAAAAACTGTAATAACAGTTTCTAACGCAACAATACAAGGAACCCCTTTGGTAATGACGATGAAAGCTGCTGTACCCAACAAAACTTCCCAAGTGATTTCTGTAATGGGTAATACGATGTCTAAATCTGTATTTAATGGAGATAAAGGATACCAAGAAGCAAGAGGTCAAAAAATAGACATGCAACCAGCACAAATTGAAGAAGCTAAATTAAGTATCGTTCCTTTTGCTGACCTTGCATACAAGAAAGGCAAACTAGACAGAATTGAGCCAATTGATGGTAAAAACTATTTTGTCATTACATTCAATGAAACTGAAGTCTTCTATGATATGGGATCTGGCTTAAAATCAAAAGAAGTAAAAACGGTAAAAACACCTGATGGTAAAGAAGTAAAAGTACCTACAACTTTTAGTGACTATAAAGAAATAAATGGAATCATGTTTCCGCATGCAATGGGCACTAAAATGGGTCCTATGGATTTAAACTTCGTTATAAAAGAAATTAAAATAAATGAAGGTGTCTCTGATGCTGATTTTGAATAATATTCTATAAAAAACCAATTTTAAAAGAGTCAAAACTTACGGTTTTGGCTCTTTTTTTTTATTAACCAAATACACGCCTAATAAAATAACAATTCCTGCAAAAACTTGAAGTGCACTTAATTTCTCATCATCTAAAATTCCCCAAAATATTGCCACCAGAGGGATTAAATATGTTACAGAAGAAGAAAAAACAGGATCTGAAACTTGCACTAATTTATTATACATAGTTTTTGCAATTCCGGTTCCTACAATTGATAAAACTACTAAATACCCCAAAGATTTCATTAAAACCTCATCGTTAAAGTCAAACGTAACAAAGAAATCTGTAAAAACTAAAACGATAATTGCAGGGACAAGTAATAATAAAAAATTACCAGTTGTAATTGCCAATGCATCTAAATCATTCAAATACTTCTTTATCATATTAGCATTTAATGCATAACCAACAGAACCGATAATGATTAAAAAAGCGTACCAATAATTCTGATTCGGATTTAAAGCAGCACCATTTAATATTAGAATTAAAGTTCCTATCAACCCAATTAAAATTCCATAAAATTGTCTTCTTTTAAAAGCAAAACCAAACAAGCTTGCTCCAAAAATTAAGGTATTAAAAGGAGTTAAAGAGTTTAAAATAGCCACAATAGAACTGTCTATTGTTGTAATTGCAAATGCAAACAAAAACCCAGGAATAAAAGTTCCTGCCAAAGATGTGTACACAATATATTTATAATGTTTCTTTTGGATTTTTTTTAACGATGGAAATGCAACTAAGAGTAAAAAAATAGCAGTAAAAATCATTCTTAAGGCACCTAACTGAATGGGAGTTACACCTAACAAAGCTTTTTTCATTAAGATAAAAGAACTTCCCCAGACTAAAGAAAGTAAAATTAAATAAGACCATTTTAGTTGTTGATTATTCATAAGCCTGGTTAATTTTATGCTAAAGTCTAACAATTATTTAAATACAAGTATAAATATCAATAAATTTGTATGATAACTTTATACCTAAATACAATGAAAGTTCAAAAAATAATAGTGTCAATAGCAATTGCTTGCTTTGTTTTAATAGGATGCAAAAAAGAAGTCGAAAAAATAAAAAACGAAAACGTATCTCTAGCAGTCTCTGGTATGACTTGCGAAATTGGTTGTGCAAAAACGATTCAATCTAAATTATCTAAAAAAGAAGGTGTTTTAAATGCTAAAGTTATTTTTACAGACAGTATTGCAAATATTGAATTTGATGCAAACAAGACTTCTAAAAAAGACCTAATTGCTTTTGTTGATGGAATTGCAGGAGGAGACTTATATAAAGCTTCTGAAACTTCAAACAACCTTGATATTTCTAAAAAAGAGCACGTTTGTTCAGACGCCTGTAAAGAAAGTTGTGAAATGAAAACTAATAAAACAGCATGTAAAGAAGACTGTAAAATGGCTTGCTGTGCAACTAATAAAAGTTAACCATTTATTTATAGAAAACAAAAAACGCAGGCTCCTTAGAGCCTGCGTTTTTTTATATTTAAAATCTATTTACTATAAACCTGCACTTTTCCAAGACCAACCACTAACATCAACTTTCGTTCCTGTTGTATAATCTGCCGTTGTAGATGCAGCAACTCCATCAATAATTACATTTTCTAATGGACCACCATCCTTCATATCGATGTTTTTGTCATAACCTTCTAACCAGATATTTGTAATTGTTCCACCAGAAAGTTTCTTAAACTGTAAACCTGTTCCACCCACTGAAGAAATTGCAGTTAAGTTAACAAATTGAGGATTCCCGTTATCTTTATCTCCTTCAAAAGCTGTGGAGAAACCTGTAATTGTATGAGAAATGTATGCATTTGTTAACGTACCATTCCAACCTTCTGTCCAATCTACCGAATCATCTTCGTTATTTTCTAAATATAAATTACTTGCAGAAACGGTTCCTCCAAAAAACTCAACGCCATCGTCTGCTCCATCGATTACCGAAATATTTTCTATCGTCGTTCCCGAACCAACTCCATAAAAAGAAATTCCGTTGTATTGAGAATCTGCATTAATTTGAGCTCCTGTTCCTTTAATTACTAAATATTTAATAGAACCAGAACTATCTGCATCATTTGTTCCTCCATAAATAAAACCACCAACCTCTGCTTCTGCATCTATACCGGCTGTTGTTGTTGCATCTCCACAAATTGTTAAACCTCCCCAATCTCCAGCACTCCCCGTAGTAGAAGAGATTACAACTGGGTCGCTTTCTGTACCTTGAACATCTATTTTACCCCCTTTTAAAATAGCAATATAAATCGCAGTGCCACCTGCTGTAGCTTCTATTTTTGTTCCGGCAGGAATTACTAATTCGCCTCCAGCTTGAACGATATAAGATGAATTTAACAAATATTTTATAGAAGCATCTAAAGTTACTTTACTTGCAATCGTACCTTGTAAAGGTAAAGTTGTTATTGAAACATTAGAATCAACCCAATCAAAATCTACTGCCGTAACAACTGCAGTACTTGTATAAGATAATAAAGGATTTGCTGCAACACCATCGATTAAAACATTTGTTAAAGCTCCTCCATCTTTCATATCTATTGATACATCATAACCAGTTAAAGATAAACCTGTTATCGTAGCTCCAGATTCTTTTTTAAATTGTAAAGCGGTTCCACCTACAGTTGAAACTGCTGTGATATTATTAAATTTAGGATTCCCGTTATCTTTATCCCCTTCGAAAACAGTTGAAAAACCAGAAATTGTATGCGTAATATATGCATTGTCAATAGTTCCACTCCAACCTTCTGTCCAGTCTATAGAATCATCTTCATTATTTTCTAAAAATAAATTACTTGCAGAAACAGTTCCTCCAAAAAACTCTACACCGTCATCAGAACCATTTAATACAGCAATATTGCTAATAAAAGTTCCCGAACCTACTGCATATAAAGAAACTCCATTGTATTGAGAATCCGCGTTAATCTGTGCTCCAGTTCCTTTTATCACTAAATAATTAATAGAACCCGAACTGTCTTCATCGTTTGTTCCTCCATAGATAAAACCACCAACTTCTGCTTCTGCGTCTGCACCAGCTGTTGTTGTTGCATCTCCACAAATTGTTAAACCTCCCCAATCCCCAGCATTCCCTGAAGCAGAAGTCATAACCACTGGGTTCGAAGAAGTCCCTTGCACTTCTATTTTACCGCCTTTTAAAATGGCTATATAAACACTTGTACCTCCATTTGAAGCTTGTATTCTTGTTCCTGCAGGAATGGTTAAGATTGCTCCAGATTCAACAATAAACGAACCATTTAAATTATAAATTGTGCTAGCA
Source organism: uncultured Acidimicrobiia bacterium (assembly GCA_964195455.1). Lineage (GTDB taxonomy): Bacteria > Bacteroidota > Bacteroidia > Flavobacteriales > Flavobacteriaceae > Polaribacter. The sequence goes on along the minus strand of CAXMOR010000042.1, from coordinate 18,937 downwards.
TTTAAAGTGAAATTTTCCTCTAAATTTCCGTTCATAATTCCAGCCTGTAAATCCTCTATAACTTCAGATCCTGGCAATGTAATAATGATATCTGGCTCATCACTTCCACAATTTGTCAATGCTAAAGTAGCTAAAGAAAAAGCTACGATGCTTAAAATTTTAAATACTGATTTTTTCATTTTTATTTTAGTAAGGTTATTAATTTTATACAAAGAAATCGACTTATTCCTTAATTTTCTTTACGTAAACATTAATAGTATGTTAGGTTTCGTGTTTTTTTTTGGTGTTTTGTTACCTAATTGTTAATTGACTAAAAGCTATACTTAAAACTAACCGTTAACTGACTTCCTTTTTTATAAGACAAAACCGTCTGATTCGTTTCCTCTCCGTTTATTAAACTTCTAACAAGTTGTGTTTGTTTAATAGCTGGATTCAATAAATTACGTCCCACCAATTTTACTAGTAAGTTTTTAGACAATTTTTTACTTACTACTAAGTCTAATGTTACAAACCCTTTTTCTATAATTTCATCGTTGTAAAATTTATCACTGTTCACTAAATCTTCTGGAGAACCCAATGCAAATATTTTATCCGAAGAATAGTTACCTGTTAAAGTTGCTACAAACTCCTTTTCTTTTTTATCCCCATAACTTAAGGATCCATTTGCGATAAAACCTGCTGCTCCTTGTAAACTAGATGACGTAATATCTTTGTATTGAAAGTCTTCTAACAAATCTTGATTTAACCACATTTTTGTTACGTTAGCCGTCATATTTAAAATACCTTCATCATCATCATTTTTTAATAGATTTGTTCTCGCTTCTAATTCAAAACCATAAATAGTTGCTTTTTCTCCCGTATTAAAATAACTGAAGTATCCAGATGACCCTCTGGTTAACGCTAAATTGATTGGGTTATTAATTTGTTTATAGAATGCAGTTGCAGAAAATAACTGACCTCTTTGTGGAAACATTTCGTACTTTACATCGAAGTTATAGATTTCTGATTTATCTAAATCAGGATTTCCTCCGATAACACGTCCTGTTGGTGAAACATAGTCAAAAGGTGCTAATTCTTTAAACTCTGGCAACGTTTGTGTAATACTAGAAGCAAAACGCAAATACTTATTTTCTGCTAACTCGTATTTTAAATTTACACTTGGATATAGACTTTCGTATACTCTATTTAAAGTTCCAATTCTTCCAACGTAATTTCCAACATCCCAGGTTACATTGATCTCGTCTTGCTCAAAACGCACTCCTAAATTACCAGATAATTTAGTATCTAATTGAAAATCAAAATTTACAAAACCTGCCAAAATATCTAATTCCGCTTGATATCTATCTGCAGGTTGTGTGGTTAATTTTAAGCCATTATTAAAACCTGTAGTAGTAAATGTTGATGATAATTCATCTATAGAAGGTGCCGTAAAATCTTTTGCTTTTACACCTACAAATAAAGAATTAAAAGACCTTTCTTTATGTCTATAATTTAAACCATAGTTTAAAGAATACGGTTTGTTCTCATCTTCATCTTCTAAACCTAAGGCCCATCTGTTTTCTATGAATGCATTGTACTCTATATCTTCAATTTTTTGGCTAGATTTTCTCTGTTGAAAATCTCCAACATGCGCATATTGAATTGTTGGTGAAACGGTAATATCTAAAATATTTACTTCATTTCTAATTCTATTTGGCTCTTCTGCCAATACAAAATTATACCCTCCAGCCCAATTTAACTGATTGTTTTCATTCCATTTATGCTCTCCCATTAATTGGTTGATAAAAAGAGTCGTTTGTTTAAAGTTTTGATCTCTTATAAATGCTCCATCCTCTTGTGGATCTTGATCAAATACATACCCGTGACCTTTTCTACCTTGCTCGTATAAATTGTCAATTCCGGTATTTACAAAAAGTGTGTTGTATTTAATTTTATTGTTATCGTTTAATTTTAAACCTACATTTACATAACCTGTAGTATTTGTTCTTGAGATGTATTCTTCTACATCATTTTCATTTGGATTGACACCTCTATCTATATTAATTTGTCTTGAAATAGCTGGAAAAGATTTATCCAAAACATTAGAGCGATACGCTCTAAAAACACCATTTCTGTACTCAAAAGATTTAGAGTGAGAGCCTGTTAAAAAAACAGATAGGTCTTTTCCAAAGATTTTAAATTTCCTAGCTGCAGAAAAAGAAGCATTAAAGTTTATTGGTGCTGATAAGGTTTCTGTATCCCAACCTTGATAAGTAATTGCATCTTGAAGCGCAAACTGCTTTTGATGAAAACCTAAAGTAACATCCTTGTTCACAAGAGTAGTTCTAAAATCATTAGAAAGATTGGCCACATTTGTATTTGTACCACCTGCTAAAGAAATAGTATATCCTTTTCTAGAGTATTCTTTCGTAGCAACATCTACATTTCCAGAACCTTGATCCGCATAAGTAGAAGTTGCGTATGTTTTACTAATTCCTATATTTTTAATGATATTGGTAGAAAACAAATTAAGGTTGATGTTTTTATTATTTACATCATCCGAAGGAATTGGTAGCCCATTCATTGTTGTAGATAAATATCGATCGCCTAAACCTCTAATATAAATATCTCCAGAACTTTCACTTTTCGTAACTCCAGATATTTTTGTAGTTGCATTTGCCGCATCAGAAACACCTACTTTAGCTAATGTTTGAGCTCCAATACTTTCTTTTATAATTACAGCTTTCTTTTGATCTATTAAAAGTGCTGATGCAGACTCTTTCGTTGAAGATGATTTTACAATAATTTCATCTAAAGAAACCCCTTCTTCTGCAGATAATAATTGATTGATTGTAATTGTTTCTCCTGCTTTTATAGAAAATGACTTTTCTATTGATTTATACCCTAAAAAACTAAAAACCACAATATGGTTTCCCGCAGATACTTTTAAACTATAATTACCGTCAAAATCTGTAGTTGTACCCAAAGATGTTCCTTTAATTTGAACATTTGCAAAAGGTAAAGACTCATTGTTTGTTTCTTTATCCGTTAACAATCCTTTTAATGTTCCTTTGTCTTGTGCAGCAATAAATTGGCTGAAAGCTAAAAAAGTAATAAATAGAAATTTCTTCATTTTAATGTTTAATTTACAAGTGCAAAAGTCTGCTAGGTTTGTAAACTAAATGTTAGTTGTAAATTATGATTGTATTACAGAAACATTAACTAAAGGTTAAATACATAAATTTGTTAACCTTTTTTTAATTTAGATTAAACGTAAAATTTAAATAGCCTTTGCATATTTGTCCTAATCTTATAGGATTAAATGTCATCATAAATCTATTAGTTTTTGTCAACTATTTTATATGACTTACTGCCTTTGGCCAAGGCAGTTTTTATATTTTTTTAATGTTCCTTTAACATTAACTTAACATACTTATTAGTTCTTTGCAATGACAAAAACTAATAAGTATGAAATTTTCATTGCTATATAAAGTAGTAACAACAATCTGTATTTGTGCTTTTTTTAACACGAATGCACAAAAAAGCAATGCTCCTAAATTTGGAAAAGGCTTGTTTAACCTAATAGGACAGGATAGTACTTGGTCTATGAAAGTTGGTTTAAGATTTCAGAGTCTTGCAACTTCTTCTTGGGATGCCAGTGCTGGTCTTTCTAATCCTGCATCTTCTTTTTTGATTAGAAGATCTCGCTTAAAGTTTGATGGTTTTGCATACTCTCCAAAATTAAAGTATAAAGTAGAATTAGGTTTATCTAATAGAGATCAATCCGGCGCATCTAAATACACAAGTAATGCCCCTCGATATATTTTAGATGCTGTTTTAAAGTGGAATTTTTCAGGAAACTTTGTTTTGTGGTTTGGACAAACCAAATTACCAGGAAATAGAGAACGTGTAATTTCTTCTGCAAACCTGCAACAAGTAGATCGTTCTTTATTAAATAGTAGATTTACGATTGATCGAGATATGGGCTTCCAATTAAGACATCATTTTAATCTTACAGACACTTTTTTGGTAAAAGAAATATTTTCGATGGCGCAAGGTGAAGGAAGAAATATTACTACTGGAAATATTGGTGGACATCAGTACACCACTAGAATCGAATTATTACCTTTTGGAAATTTCGCAAGTAAAGGTGATTATAAAGGAAGTGATTTAAAGTTTGAACAAGACCCCAAATTAGCGCTTGGTTTTGCTTACGATTATAACAATAATGCATCCAAAACAAGAAGTAATCAGGGTTCTTATATGTTAAATGATACGGGTTATTATTCAACAAATATTTCTACTCTTTTTATTGATGCGATGTACAAGCATAAAGGTTTTTCTTTTATGGCAGAATATGCAAATAGAGACGCGCAAGATCCTTTAGCAAAAAATTCTGATGGTTCTTTAACAGGTGATGAAGTACAAATTGGTCATGGTTTAAATATACAAACAGGATATTTACTTTCTAAAACGATAGAGGTTTCTGGACGTTACACCAATATTTCATTAGATAAAAATATTACAGGAAAAAGCGCAGAAAATCAATATACTTTAGGATTATCTAAATATATTGCAGGACATAAGTTAAAAGTTCAAACAGATTTAAGTTATACTGATATTGGTTTTAAAACAAATCAATTATTATATAGATTACAAGTAGATATTCATTTTTAAGACACGTTAATATAACATAACCGTAACATTCGCAACTTTTTGTGGTTGTAGATTTGCAAAACTAAATTTAAACAAAAAAATGGGAGATCCATATATTTTAATGCTTGTCGCTTTAGCTGTCTTAGCTATTGTTGACTTAGTTGTAGGAGTTAGTAACGATGCTGTAAATTTTTTAAACTCAGCGATTGGCTCTAAAGCAATTTCTGTAAGAAACATAATGATTATTGCAAGTCTAGGGGTATTCTTTGGCGCAATTACATCTAGTGGAATGATGGAAGTTGCCCGTAAAGGGATTTTTAATCCTAGCATGTTTATGTTTCAAGACATTATGTTCATTTTTATGGCCGTCATGATTACTGATATTCTTTTGTTAGATATTTTTAATTCACTCGGAATGCCAACATCAACTACAGTTTCTATTGTATTTGAACTATTGGGAGCTGCAGTTTGTATTTCACTAATCAAAATATCTGCAAACGATTCTCAATCATTCTCAGATATTTGGAACTATATTAATCATAAAAAAGCAATTCAGATCATTAATGGAATTCTACTCTCTGTAGTCGTTGCATTTTCTGTCGGGGCAGTCGTCCAATTTGTTTCTAGACTAATTTACTCTTTCAATTTTGAAAAAAGAGCTACTTATATTAATGCTCTTTTTGGTGGGTTTGCAATTACCGCAATTACCTACTTCATTATTATCAAAGGAATGAAAGGAACTCCTTTTTACAGCAATGTAAAGGGTTTAATTGAAGGGAATGCAATTGCAATTATTGCCGGAAGTTTTGTTGCTTGGTCTGTTATTTCTCAATTATTAATACAGTTTTTAAAAGTAAATGTTTTAAAATTAATTATCGGAATAGGTACTTTCTCCTTAGCAATGGCTTTTTCGGGGAATGATTTGGTGAATTTTGTCGGTGTGCCAATCGCAGCATGGAACTCTTATGAAGCTTGGAGTATTTCAGGAGTTTCTGCAGACGCATTTTCTATGGGAATTTTAGCAAAAAAAGTACCCTCAAATGTTTATTTATTGCTGTTAGCTGGGGCTATAATGGTTGTTACTTTATGGACTTCTAGTAAAGCACAAAATGTAATAAAAACCGGAATTGATTTATCTCGTCAAGGAGAAGGTCACGAAAAATTTCAACCAAACCCTCTATCTAGAGTGGTTGTAAGAATTGCAATGGGTATTAATACAGGAATTAGTTATATAATTCCAAAAAAAACGTTGGCTTTTGTAGATGCTAAATTTCAAAAACCAGTGATCGAATTGCCAAAAGACAAAACCTATGAATTACCTGCCTTTGATCTAGTAAGAGCCTCTGTAAACCTAATTGTAGCAGGAATCTTAATCTCTATTGCCACATCTATGAAACTACCTCTATCTACAACATACGTAACTTTTATGGTTGCTATGGGTACCTCTTTAGCTGATAGAGCTTGGGGAAGGGAAAGTGCAGTGTATAGAGTAGCTGGAGTAATCAATGTTATTGGTGGTTGGTTTTTAACAGCACTTACCGCATTTTTAGCTGCTGCAGTTGTTGCCTACCTAATTAGTTGGCACATGGTTATGATTCCAATTTTATTAGCAATTGTTGCTCTTTTAATAGGAAGAAACACATTAATTCACAGAAAGAAAAAGAAAGAAGTGAAAAAACAGGTATATATAGAAAGAGCTGAATCAATTACCATTAACGGTGTCATTGAAGAAAGTGCAGATCATATTTCTGAAGTTATAAATCGTGTAAATAAATTATATACTAATGTTGTAAATGATTTAGCTAATCATGATTTAAATAAATTACGTAAAACGGATAAACACGTAGAAAAATTAAATGAAGAAATAGATGATTTAAAAGATGGCGTTTTCTATTTTATTAAGTCTCTAGATGACACTTCTGTTCAAGGAAGTAGATTTTATATAATGGTTTTAGGCTATTTACAAGACATCGCACAATCTATTAGTTATATTTCTCGAGCAAGTTATAAGCACGTAAATAACAATCATAAAAACTTAAAGAAGACACAAGTAAAAGATTTAAAGGATATTAATCTTGAATTATCTACTTTGCTTACAAAAGAAGCTAATATTTTTGAAAATAGACATTTAGATGACCTTAATGCGCTATTAGTTGAAAAGAATCAATTGTTAAAAAGTGTTTCATTGTCTATAGAAAAACAAGTAGCAAGAATTAGAACAGATGAAACAAGTCCGAAGAATACTACTTTGTATTTTAGTGTTTTATTAGAAACTAAAGATTTAATTTCTGCATTAATGAGTTTATTGCAAACTTATGAAGAGTTTTATCTAAGTACTAAACAAGTAAAATAAAAAACATTCTATCTCTTTATAAAAAAACCATGAATATAAATTCATGGTTTTTTTACATTAAAACCAAAATCCCAAATTAAACAACAAGTAATTTTGATTTGTGTCTGGAGACCAACTATATTTAATTTCTACAGGACCAATTAAACTATTGTAGCTATAACCTAAAGCGTAACCAGATTTAATACCCTTGAAATTGTTTATATTTTTAAAAACATTGTCGTTTAAACGTGCATAATTAGCAATAAATATTGCGTAATTATTATCTGAAACAGCATACTTGAAGTTAAATTCTGATTTCAAAAAAGATGTATTAGCCAATTCTGCAAAATCATAACCATAAAAAGGTACGAAAGTGTTTATGTAATTTTTGTTGTAACCTCCCAAATAAAAATCAAAGACATTTGATGTTGTCTTGTTTAATGAAAACCCCGCTTCATTTGTCATTTGAAATGTTAGTTTATCTCCCAAACTTGCAGCAAAACCTAAAGTTCCTTTTCCTTGCAAAAAGGGATTAAAATCTTTACTATAATCTGATGATACTCCGTACCATTTTACATTTAAATCCGCATAAAGTCCTTTTGTAGGAAAAATCCTATCATCAAAAGTATCTAACTTTAAATAAGCAAATGCATTCAAATAATTACTATTATCAAAAACAGTAGCTTCATTGTTAGCGGTATATGTTTCTGTAATAGCTTTCACATGCTTATGCTCTAAACCCAAGCCTAAGACAAACTTTCTATCGAAAGCAGTTTGCACAAAAAACTGATTTGTTATGTCTTTATATTCTAAGTTAATATTACTGACATTAGGAATCGCAGAAACGATAGTATTAAATTTTGAATTGGTTCTAAAATGATTATACCTCGACCTTATACCATAACTTATATAAAAACCATTATCTACAAAATAATTTAAATTATATCTTAAATTATCTCCCAGGATGAGATCTAAGGAGAGTAAATCATTACTTAATAATAAATGTTTTTGACTGTAATTAGCTAAAATTCCTGATTTATACAAAGCATCATAATGGATACCTAACTTTAGGTTTGCATTCTGGTTAGACTCTATTAAAAAAAAGTTTAGCTTATAAAAATCATCTTCCTTTTTAATAAAATTATATTCTATTCTATCATAATTTTTTGTTCCGGATAGCAAATGAATTTTTTTCGTAATTTCCTTTCTAGAAATACTATCTCCTACTCTAATTTTTAATTTCCCCAAGACAAAAGCTCTTGTATAATTTTTAAACCCATGAATATCAATTTCAGAAACAAGGTGCTTCTTATTAATACGTTGTATCTTTTTTCTCTTTTTTCTATTTTTTTTATGCTTTTGTTTTAAGGCAATCTCTTTAAAGACGGGAATAAATTTGGCTGCTTCTTCTACTCCATGCTTTAAAATTTCATCTCTTTTATCAAAATCTACGACATTATAATCAGATACTTTTGGGTGAATATAAACATCTAACTTTTGTTTTTCCCTTTTGGTTACATCGTACATTTTATAACTACTAATCTGGCTCATAATAGAAATAACAGAGTTTAGTTCTTCTTTTTGATACAATTTTCCTTCAACATCGACCCCAATAATAATATCAATTCCTTTAGATTTCATTAAGCTAACCGGAAAGTTATTGGCAATTCCACCATCGACCAATAATTTATCGTCTAAAACAACAGGGTTTAATAACGTAGGAAAAGAGCCACTTGCTCTTAACGCTAATGATAGTGACCCTCTTTCTAACAGAACAAGTGCCCCAGTTTCAGCATCTGTTGCAATACAAAAAAAAGGGGTTGGAAGTTTACTAAAATCATTAATACCCTCTACAGGCTCTAGTAATTCTAATAAAAAATTTAAGATGCTCTGACCTTTAGAAAGCGCCTTAGGCAAACCAATAGTCCCTTTTATAACTGGAAGTATAATTGCTGTTTTCTCACCAAACTCTTTTTCGAAAAAGGTATTTGAATTTCTTGGCAATTTATCTCTTAACATTGAGATAAAATCTGTCTCTAAAACTAATTGCTCTATTTGTTCACCAGAATATCCGGCTGCATATAAGCCCCCAATAATTGCACCCATACTGGTACCTCCAATATAATCTATATGAATGCCTGCTTTGTCAATTTCTTTTAAAACGCCTATATGTGCAAAGCCTTTCGCACCTCCTCCGCTTAAAACCAAACCAACTTTTAATTGTTTTTCTTGAGTGTAACACACTACTGAAATAAATAAAAAAAGGATGACTAAAAAATTTTTCATTTTTGTTAAGGATGAAAATATTGATATACTTTGGTGGCTCTAGTGTTTCCAATAACTTCTATCAAATCTTCTTTAGAAGCTTCTTTAACACGCTTTGTTGACTTAAATTTACGCAATAAAACTGTAATAGTTTGCTTACCAACATCAGGAATTTGTTCTAACTCAGATTTTATAGCGCTTTTACTTCGTTTATTTCTATGAAAGGTAATACCAAATCTGTGTGCTTCGTTTCTTAGATATTGTGTGATTTTTAAAGTTTCAGATTTTTTATCTAAATATAAAGGAATAGGGTCATCAGGATAATAAATTTCTTCCAATCGTTTTGCAATTCCTATAATAGCGATTTTACCTCTCAAACCTAAAATATCCAGACTTTTTAACCCTGAAGATAACTGTCCTTTTCCACCATCAACAATAATTAGTTGCGGTAAAGATGCCCCCTCAGCTAACAAGCGCTTGTATCTTCTATACACAACTTCTTCCATAGATGCAAAATCATCTGGTCCTTCTACTGTTTTTATATTATAATGTCTGTATTCCTTTTTGCTAGGTTTGCCATCTCTAAACACGACACAAGCTGCTACAGGATTTGTACCTTGAATATTAGAATTATCAAAACATTCTATATGCTTTGGCTCTTCAGGAAGGCGTAAATCTTTTTTCATTTGCGCCATTATTCTTTTCACATGTCTGTCTGGATCAACAATTTTCATCTGCTTAAATTGCTCCATTCTAGAATATTTCGCATTTCTTTCAGACAATTCTACAATCCGCCTTTTATCACCTAATTTCGGAACGGTAACTTTTACACTTTCACCCAAATCAACCTTAAAAGGAACATAAATCTCTGATGCCTGAGAATTGAAACGTTGTCTTATTTCAACAATAAATAACTCTAACATTTCCTTATCAGATTCATCTAGTTTTTTCTTAATTTCTGTGGTATTCGATTGAATGATCGATCCGTTAGAAATCTTTAAAAAATTTGCATATCCATGCGTTTCATCAGAAATAATAGAAAACACATCTACATTATTTATGGATGGGTTTATAATGGTACTTTTTGATTGATAATTACTTAATAAATTGAGTTTATCCTTTATTTTTTGAGCTTCTTCAAACTCCATTTTCCCAGCAAAACTTATCATCATTTCCTGAAACTTCTCTAAACTTTCTTTAAAATTTCCTTTGACGATATTTCTAATTTCTTTGATAGAGTCGTTATAATTTGCTTCGGTTTCTAAAGCTTCACAAGCACCCTTACAATTTTTTAAATGATATTCTAAACAAACTTTGTATTTGCCTTCGTTAATTTTTTGCTGACTTAAGTCGTAAACACACGTTCTTATAGAATACAACTCTTTAATTAAATCGAGTAAGACCCTCACCGTTTTTATGCTGGTATAAGGCCCAAAATACTCAGAGCCATCTTTGATAAACCTGCGAGTCATAAAAACTCTTGGAAAACGTTCTTTCTTAATACAAATCCAAGGATATGTTTTATCATCTTTTAATAAAATATTATACTTAGGCTTGTATTTTTTTATGAGATTATTTTCTAATAAAAGTGCATCTGTTTCTGTATTAACAACAATATGCTTAATGTCTACAATTTGTTTTACTAAAATGCGTGTTTTAGCATTTTCATGATGTTTGGTAAAGTAGGAAGTAACTCTTTTCTTTAAATTTTTGGCTTTTCCAACGTAAATAACCACTTCATTTTTATCATAATATTGATATACCCCAGGAGAATCTGGTAAGGTTTTTAATTGAAGTTCTAAAGATGCTGGCATGAAACGAAAATACACATTTTAATACAGGAGTAGTAGGATGAGACCAAAAAAATGGTCTTTTGATTTGAATTATTGCTTTCCGTAACAAAACCTTAAAGAATGAAATCAATCATCGAAACCTTTTAAATGAAAAAATTAGACATACTAAAAATCATTAATATTTTCAATTCAATAAATAAAGGCACGATAAGAATTCTCATCGAAAAGGTTATTCAGTTGTTTTTACTTCTTCTTTTGGAAACGCCTTCTTACTATAAATAAAGAGTAGGGCTACCCCAATGGAAATAAATGCATCTGCAGGATTAAAAATATATTGAAAAAAGGTAAAGTTGTCTCCGCCAACAAAAGGAATCCATTGTGGTAACGTAGCGTTTTCAATAAAGGGAAAATAAAACATATCTACTACTTTTCCGTAGAAAAGGTTTCCGTAAGGTTCATCAGCAAAAAGAGTGGCTACTTTATGGTTAGAATCGTCAAAAATAACTCCATAAAAAACAGAATCTATAATATTACCCACTGCTCCAGAAAAAATAAGTGAAATACCAACAATAACTGCATTATGAACCTTGCGTTTTACATTGCCCATTAACCAATATATAATTGCAGAAACCGCCACTAATCGAAATAGTGTTAAAAAAAGTTTTCCGTTTTTCCCGCCAAATTCAAAACCCATTGCCATTCCATTGTTTTCTACAAAATGAATTTTAAACCAATCAAAAATCAAAACTTCTTCTCCTAAGATAAAGCTTGTTTTAATATAAATTTTCAGTGCTTGATCTAAAATTATTGCAAATAATATAGTAAGAATTGCCAGGTTCTTTTTCGACATTTTTTTTTGAATTTATGTTCACAAAAATAACAATATTATTGTGTTTATTTAGTTGTTAAGAAAATATTAGCTTTTATTGTTGTTACAGAAAATTATTTCCGATTTATTTTAATAGGTTTTTTCACAAAAGAGCTCATCAATTTTTGTTTTACCAAGCTTAAAAGTTATATTTATATTTAAGTTCTTAAGAACTCCATAAATACTTCCTTAATATAGCTGTATTAACATATTCGCTTTATCCTGATTTGGTTTTACAATTCCTTTTTCTATAAAAATGGCTAAATTATCTTAATAATCTAAACCAATTATTGAAATTTCTATTTCTTTAAATTGAGTATCAATTATTTTTCACAACTTTCTTTTGCGATAAAATCGCAGATTAGAGTAATAAAAGTAAAATGATGAAACTATTTTTCATTGAACAAAAAAAGCTTCTATAAAGAAGCTTTTAAAGTATTATAGTAAATAAAACTATTATTGTTTACGCTTTGCCTCTATACTTAAAGTAGCATGTGGCACTAATCTTAAACGTTCTTTTTGAATTAACTTACCGGTAACTCGACAAACACCATAAGTACCATTTTCGATTCTTAATAAGGCATTATTTAAATCTCTAATAAACTTTTCTTGCCTAATTGCTAACTGCACATTTGCTTCTTTGTTCATTACTTCTGAGCCTTCATCAAAAGATTTAAATGATGGAGACGTATCATCTGTACCATTATCTGCATCATTTTTATACGCTGCTTTTAACAATGCTAAATCTTCTTTTGCTCTCGCTATCTTTTTATCGATTATTACTTTAAACTCTTGCAAGTCTTCTTCTAAATATTTAACTTTTATATCTGACATAGCCTTAAAATTTTTCAATTAATATTTTACTTTTTATGGTATCGAACTCAATTTCTGTACCATTATTTAACTCGTCCACAAAAACCAGTTCTTTGGTTAATGTTTCACTCATAATGTACTCTTTATTCTCTATGATAGATTTTTGTAGGTTTTCGAAATTTAAAACCGTTAATTTAATTTTATCTGTTACTTCTAAACCTGTGTCTTTACGTGCATTCTGAATTCTGTTTACCAATTCTCTGGCAACGCCTTCTTTACGTAAATCTTCTGTTAAAGTAACATCTAAAGCAACTGTTAACGTTCCTTCATTCGCAACTAACCAACCTTCTATGTCTTTAGACGATATTTCTACATCTGAGAGTTCTAAAGTAATATTTTTTTCATTAATTTCAAGAAGGATGTTTTTATCTTTTTCAATTTTGTTAATATCTTCTTGATTAAACTTTTGAACTTCTGCAGCTATAAAACGCATATCCTTACCAAACTTTGGCCCTAATGTTTTAAAATTGGGTTTAATTTGTTTGATTAAAATATCTGAAGCATCCTCTAGAATTTGAATTTCTTTAATATTTACTTCGTGTTTGATTAAATTAGCAACAGCTAAAATTTCTTCCTTTTGTTGAAGACTATCAACAGGAATCATGATTTTTTGCAATGGTTGACGCACTTTTATCTTTTCTTTTGCTCTTAATGATAAGACTAAAGAAGATATTATTTGTGCATTCTCCATTTTACGCTCTAAACTTTTATCAACAAAGCTTGCCTCATATTTTGGAAAATCAGATAAATGTATACTTTCTGATGTTTCTTTTTGCGTTACGGAATTCAAATCTTGATACAATCTATCCATAAAAAACGGAGCAATAGGCGCACCTAATTTTGCGATTGTATTCATACAAGTGTACAACGTTTGATACGCAGAAATCTTATCTGTTTGGTAATCTCCTTTCCAGAATCGTCTTCTACTTAAACGAACATACCAGTTACTTAGGTATTCTTGTGTAAAATCTGATATTGCCCTTGCGGCTCTTGTTGGTTCATATTCTGCATAAAATGTATCCACTTTCTTGATTAAAGTGTGTAACTCAGATAAAATCCATCTGTCTATTTCTGGTCTTTTTTCTAAAGGAATATCTGCTTCTTTATAAGAAAAACTATCAATATTTGTGTATAACGTGAAGAAAGAATAGGTGTTGTATAAAGTTCCGAAAAACTTGCGTTTTACCTCTTCAATTCCGTCTAAATCGAACTTTAAATTATCCCATGGATTTGCATTTGCAATCATATACCAACGAGTTGCATCTGCACCATAAGTTGATAGCGTTGTAAACGGATCTGTTGCATTTCCTAAACGTTTAGACATTTTATGTCCTTTTTTGTCCAAAACTAAACCATTAGAAACAACGTTTTTATAAGCTACAGAATCGAAAACCATGGTCGCAATTGCATGTAACGTATAAAACCAACCACGAGTTTGATCTACTCCTTCTGCAATAAAATCTGCGGGAAAAGATTCGTTTTCATCAATTTTCGCTTTGTTTTCAAACGGATAATGCCATTGTGCATAAGGCATAGAACCAGAATCGAACCATACATCGATTAAATCGCTTTCGCGTTTCATTGGCTGACCAGAAGTAGAAACTAACACAATCTCATCTACAATATTTTTATGTAAATCTATTTTCGCATAGTTTTCTTCTGAATTATTTCCAACTTCAAAATCTTCAAAAATATCTTTTGCTAAAACGCCAGCTGCAACAGCTTTTGCCATTTCTTGCTTCAATTCTTTGACAGAACCAACACAAATTTCTTCCTTACCATCTTCTGTTCTCCAGATTGGCAAAGGAATTCCCCAATACCTTGAACGCGATAAATTCCAATCGTTTGCATTTGCCAACCAATTTCCAAAACGTCCAGTTCCCGTAGATTCTGGCTTCCAATTAATGGTTTTGTTTAACTCGTGCATTCTATCTTTTACATCAGTTACTTTTATAAACCAAGAATCTAATGGGTAATATAAAATTGGTTTATCTGTTCTCCAACAATTAGGATAACTGTGCTTGTATTTTTCAACCTTAAAGGCTTTATTTTCTATTTTTAATTTAATTGCTAACTCAACATCTATAGATTTCTCTGGAGCTTCACCATCCTTGTAATATTCGTTCTTCACATATTTACCTGCAAACTCGCCCATTTCTGGTCTAAATTTTCCTTGTAAATTTACTAACGGAACTAAATTATCATTTTCATCTTTCACCAACATTGGTGGAATTTCGGGTATTGCTTGTTTTGCAACGATAGCATCATCTGCTCCAAAAGTTGGCGCTGTATGTACAATTCCGGTTCCATCTTCTGTGGTAACAAAATCTCCAGATATCACTCTAAAAGCATCTTGAGGATTGTCATTCGGGAGACAATAATCTAAAATTTGTTCGTATTTAATACCAACTAAATCTTTACCAATAAATTCTTTTATAACGTAAAAAGGAATTTTTTTATCCCCTGATTTATAAGCATTTAATTCTTCTGAAGTTTCAACTTGAACATTATTTTTTCCTCCAAATTGTTTACCAACTAGTTTTTTAGCTAAAATTACTTTTGTAGATTCAAATGTATATTGATTAAAAGTATCTACTAAAACATATTCAATTTTTGGACCAACAGTTAATGCTGTATTACTTGGCAAAGTCCAAGGAGTTGTTGTCCAGGCTATAAAATAAATGGTTCCTTCGTTTTGTAAAAAGTCTGGAAGCGTATTTTCTACAGCTTTAAATTGTGCAACAACAGTTGTATCTGTTACATCTTGGTAAGTTCCTGGTTGATTTAATTCATGAGAACTTAAACCCGTTCCCGCTTTTGGAGAATATGGTTGAATTGTATACCCTTTGTAGATTAACTCTTTATTATAAATCTGTTTTAATAACCACCAAACAGATTCCATGTACTTAGGTTCATAAGTAATATATGGATCTTCCATATCTACCCAATACCCCATTTTCTGAGTTAAATCGTTCCAAATATCGGTATAACGCATAACTGCTTTTCTACAAGCTGCATTATAATCTTCAACAGAAATTTTCTTACCAATATCTTCTTTAGTAATTCCTAATTCCTTTTCCACACCTAATTCTATTGGTAAACCATGAGTATCCCAGCCAGCTTTTCGCTTTACTTGGTATCCTTTCATCGTTTTGTAACGTGGAAAAATATCTTTAATAGCTCTTGCTAAAACATGGTGTACACCCGGTAAACCGTTTGCAGATGGCGGCCCTTCAAAAAACACAAAAGGTTTTGCGTTTTCTCTAGAAGTTACACTCTTTTCGAAGATGTTGTTTTCTTGCCAATAATTAAGAATTTCTTCTGCAACTTTTGGTAAGTCAAGTCCTTTATATTCAGGAAATTTAGCTTTCATTTTCTGTCATTTCTAATAAGATTGCGAAATTAAGGATTTTCTTGAAAACGGAGGCTTTTAGACGCAAAAAAAAGGAATGATTACATTCCTCTTTCATTTTTAATTTTTTCATAAGCAGATTGTATGCTTTGAAACTTTTCATTTGCTCCTTTTAAATGCTCTTCTCCCAAGCCTTGTAATTTATCTGGGTGGTATTTTTTTACCATTTTTCTATACCCACTTTTTACTTCAGCATTAGAAACAGATCTCTCTATTTCTAAAATCTTGTATGCATTTTCTGAAGCATCAAAAAACATTGCCTTAATAGATTCGAAATCTCTTTGATTAATATATAAATAACCTGCTATTTTTCTAATCTCTTCTACCTCTGCTTCTACCACAAATTCATCCGCTTTAGCCACACCAAACAAAAAGTGCAGTAATTGTAAACGAGAGGCGTGAGGCATATTTTGTCGTATCTGAATACATACTTGACGCGCAGATACTTCCTTTTTTATAATTCCACTAAAAATCTTAAAGGCATTGTTAGCTCTGTGTTTCCCATACATATTCACAAATTGAATACGAACGAAATCTAATTCACGTTGATCTACTTTTCCGTCAGACTTTATAACAATTGATGCTAAAACTAAAAGACTCATTTCAAAATCTCCAGATTGTGTATCTGAGTGAATACTTCCTGTATCAATTTTGCGCTGATATTCCTTTTGCTCTTCCGTTAAATCGTCTTCCGAAAAACCATCCACGAAACTGCCGATTGCAAAACCTATTGCAGCTCCAATTGGGCCTCCTAAACTAAATCCTAAACCAGCTCCTAACCATTTAGTGAAACTTCCCATACATTATTTTTATTTTGTGTCAAATATAAGGAAACAACGTTATTTATGTTAAAAGATTATCATATCAATTTTATTGATATATCTATTAAAATAAGCTTTGAATTAGCTCTTGAATTTTGATTGAATTATTCTTATATTTGTGGCTTAAAATTATTAGAATTATGTATCCAGAAGAATTAGTAAAACCAATGCGCGATGAGTTAATTAACGCCGGTTTTGAAGCATTATATACAAGTGAAGACGTTGAAAACGCATTGTCTAAAGAAGGAACAACTTTAGTAATGGTAAATTCTGTTTGTGGATGTGCCGCCGGTACAGCAAGACCTGGAACTATTATGTCATTACAAGGTGATAAAAAACCAAGTAATTTAACAACTGTTTTTGCAGGTGTTGACAGAGAAGCTACAGATAAGGCAAGAGATTATATGATTCCGTTTCCTCCAAGTTCGCCTTGTATTGCTCTATTTAAAGATGGTGAATTGGTACATATGTTAGAACGTCATCATATTGAAGGTCGTCCAGCTGAATTAATCGCTGAGAACTTAATGGATGCTTATAATGAGCATTGTTAGTTTGACACTAGAAATTTAAAATATTTAAACCACGATTTTATCGTGGTTTTTTTATGCTTATTTTTGAACTATGATTAAACTTTTAGCATATCCAATTTCAATAATCTATTTTGTGTGTTTTGGATTAACATTACTTGTGTTTCATCCAATACAATGGGTTTGCTTAAATGTGTTTGGATATAACGCTCACAAAAAAAGTGTTTCTGTTTTAAATTTTTTTTTACTACGCTGTTCTAATATTTTAGGTACACGATTTTCGTTTAATAACCCTTATACTATTTCTACAAATCAGCCAATAATTATTGTTTCTAATCATCAAAGCCTGCTAGATATTCCACCTATTTTTTGGTTTATGCGAAAGCACCATCCAAAATTTATAAGTAAAATTGAATTAGGTAAAGACATTCCTAGTGTGTCATACAATTTAAAACATGGAGGCTCAGTTCTAATAGATAGAAAAAAGCCTATTGAATCGATAACTAAGATTAGAAAATTTGCGAATTATATAGAAAACAATAATCGTGCAGCAGTTATTTTTCCTGAAGGCACGCGAAGCAGAAATGGCATCCCAAAGAAGTTTCAAGCAAAAGGCTTACTCACTTTATTCGAAGAAATTCCTTCGGCTTTGGTTGTTCCAATTACCATTAATAACTCTTGGAAAACCTTACGCTACGGTAAATTTCCAATGGGATTAGGAGCTCATATTTTATTTACAGTCCATCAACCTTTAAAAGTGAGAAATCATGATCCAAATAACTTAGTAGAAATTATAAAAAAACAAATAACTGAAGCTGTTATCTATGACTGATTTAAAAATTATTGAAGCTACAAAAACGTTTGTACAAAAACAGTTACAAAGTGCCGAAGGTGGTCACGATTGGTTCCACATTTTAAGAGTATTTAACAATGCACAATTAATTTCTAAAAGTGAAAATGTTGATAGCTTTATTGTTGCTCTCGGTGCGTTACTTCATGATATTGCTGACAGCAAATTTCATGATGGTAACGAAAAAGTTGGTCCTAAAATAGCACGCGAGTTTTTATTTAAACATGATGTAGATAGTGCTGTTATAGAACATGTCATAAAGATTATTGAAAACATTTCATTTAAAGGAGGAAATGAAATACAAAAATTTAGATCTCCAGAATTAGATGTTATTCAAGATGCTGATAGATTAGATGCTATTGGAGCGATAGGTATTGCGCGTTGTTTTAATTATGGCGGATTTAAAAACAGATCCCTTTTTAATCCTAATATTAAACCAAATCTTAATATGTCGAAAGAAGAATATAAATCTTCCGATTCGCCTACCATAAATCATTTTTACCAAAAATTATTATTGCTAAAAAATAGAATGAATACTAAAACAGGAAAACAAATTGCTGA
>CAXMOR010000041.1:0-21877 GCA_964195455.1 uncultured Acidimicrobiia bacterium | reverse complement strand
CAATAGATGGTCTTGTAATAACAGCAAATATAAGTAGCCTTACAACTTTAGATGTTAATACTAAAGGGATATCAAGTTTAACAGGTATAGAAGATTTTACCGCTTTAACTACTTTAATATGTTCTGGAAATAGTTTAACAAGTTTAGATTTGAGTAGCAATGCCGCTTTAACTGATTTAAGATGTTCTGTAAATAGTTTAACAAGTTTAGATGTAAGTAGCAATACGGCTTTAACTGGTTTATATTGTCGTATTAATGATTTAACAAGTTTAGATGTGAGCAGCAATACCGCTTTAACTACTTTAATATGTTCTGGAAATAGTTTAACAAGTATAGATGTGAGTAGCAATACCGCTTTAACTACTTTAGATTGTTATGACAATAGTTTAACAAGTTTAGATGTGAGTAGCAATACCGCTTTAAATGAATTAAATTGTGAGACAAATAGTTTAACAAGTTTAGATGTAAGTAGCAATAACGCTTTAACTGAATTATATTGTAATTCTAATAGTTTATCAAGTTTAGATGTGAGTAGCAATAACGCTTTAACCTCTTTATATTGTCGTAATAATGATTTAACAAGTTTAGATGTGAGTAGTAATACCTCTTTAACTGAATTATGGTGTGCTGATAATGATTTAACAAGTCTAGATGTAAGTAGCAATACAGCTTTAACCTCTTTAATATGTTATTCAAATAGTTTAACAAGTTTAGATGTGAGTAGCAATACCGCTTTAAATGCATTAGATTGTGAGATAAATAGTTTAACAACTTTAGATGTAAGTGGCAATACCGCTTTAATTTATTTATGGTGTTCTTCAAATAGTTTAACAAGTTTAAATGTAAAGAATGGAAATAATACAAATTTCACTTATTTCAACGCAACATCTAACCCAGATTTATTCTGTATAGAAGTAGATGACGTTGCTTATAGCACTACAACCTGGACGAATATAGATGCTGGAGCGAGTTATAGTTTAGATTGTAATACTTCTTTAAGTATAGAAACTATAAAAGTAAATAATTACAGTCTTTACCCAAACCCTGTAAAAGACTATTTAAACATTAGTTTAAACGAAGGATTAGAATTAAAAAGAGCAACTATTTATAATACTTTAGGACAGCTTATTTTTTCTACAGAAAACCTAAAAATTAATACTACTAATATAGCTAGTGGTATTTACTATATAGAAGTAGAGACGAATAAAGGGAAATCTGCTAAAAAGATACTAATTGAATAAATTGATATAACGTACCCTAGACAATTACGAGTTACTGTGATTCGAGAAAATAGAGCAGTAAATATTGCAAAGTAACAAATAAGCAATTCATATAGTATAAGGCCATAACTTTAATTAGTTGTGGCTTTTTTTTTAATCTTGTTTCCTATTTATAATCTCATAAAAACCATAATTTTATTTGGAAAGAAAATATCTACCAACTATCAGATATTAAAGAGGTAGTTTTTGAGTCACAAGGAGAACAACCAAATTGTTTGAGAATTGTAAAAAATAACTTTAAAAATAAACTTTATCTTCGGGCACTTTGAAAGAGAAAATATGGTTGGAGTTGAAAAGAAATTTAGAAGCAAAAGGTATAATTGTAAGAAACAAAATTATATTTGAAAAATAAAAAACGAGGCACAACATCGTATAAAATTTATTGCTGGCTTTTTGCCTACTTTCGAAAGTTCTTGCGGACTCTCTATTTTTGCTCATTTATTTGAACGCACTTCGGCTAAAAAAATATTAAAATTTTTAGATGAAGAAACGCCGCTTTATAAAGATTTACAAATTGAAATGAAAATGCCGCCTAATAATTTTATCAAAGCCGAATTTTAAAAAGATATTTTAAGTTTTTTTAGCCATTAGTATAAAGCACCAACATTTCGTTTTAAACTTAAAAAAAAAATAGCACTTCACTACCGATGTATATAAGTGTTTAAAATACGGTATGGTGCACTGCATTATATTCTATACCTTGCTATAGCAGCTGGAGGTAAAGGCCTTTAAATTGTTATCTTTTTTCTTATCGAGAGGTGTCGTAATCTTTTCTGAACCGCCGCTATTTTGCGGTAAACCACATTTATATCTGCGGTTTTCCGCAAGTATATTCTTCTTATTCTATTTAAATTTATTTCAAATTAATTTCAACAAATAGAACGTTGGAGTAGGTCTCACTTTTTTCCTTTTTTGTTATTATCACCAAGCTTTTACCAAAAACAGGGAGGAAAAAATTTCACCATTTATAGGGATTGACTGGCTTCTTAATTTTTTTTAAATTTATAAAAAAAAAGCTGTGAGCCAAAATATAGTTACCATCTCTGCAACGGTAGTTAAAAAGCTATAAACGTCTCGCGAATAAAAGGCATAAAAGTTCCTATTATTCGAAAATATAAACCTGTAAACAGGAGGTTTATTCTCCATATAAGGAGTTGTGCGTAATGCGAAAAACCAACCAAAACCAATAAAATGACATCAGAAAATTTTGATAATCATAACATATTTGACAGGTTAAATTCCTTGGAAGAAATTTTAGAAAATGATGATGTTAAAAATAAAATAGACCTTGAAAAGCTTTCTTTTTTTCAAACAGTTTTCTCTTATGTTAATCAAAGAGTAAAGTTGACAATTCCAGATTTGGTGCAACAAACGGAATTGGATGCTTTAAGTAACGAACTAAATGCGGGCATAACACAAGTAAATAGTTACATTGGAAATAATAATATTGGACATTTAAATAATGCAACCAACAATTTTAATGCAGCAATTAATAGAATTAAAAACTTTCCGATTCCAGTAGCCAAAGCTGACTTTAATTTCTCTCGTAAAATCGCTGACTTTGAAAAAACAGCTAAAAGCAAATACAAATCTTTAGAGAAAGACAAGGACGAACTAAGAACTGAAATTGAAAAATTTAAAACTGACTTAACAACTAAAGAAACTCAAATTCAAAAGTTACTTAAACTAATTGAGGGAAAAGAAACTGAAATACAAAATTTGAACTCTACATTTCAGACCAACTTCAATAACATAAAATCAGAACATAATCAAAACTTTGAAAACGACAAGAAAACTTATCGTTCAGAAATAGACAAAGCTAAAGAAACTTTTCGTGAAGAAATTGACGAATTAAAGGAAAGTATTGATATTGATACAACAGAGACTGTTAAACAACTTAACACTAAACTGAGGGAAGCGAAAACGCTAGTGAATTTAATTGGTAATGTTGGAGTTACTGGAAATTATCAAAACATTGCTGATAGCCATAAAAAGAGTGCGAATTTTTGGCGTTTTATGGCAATTGTCTTTATGACAGTATTCTCAATATTGTTAGTTTGGACTATTATTGATTTAAGTGCAAAAGGTTTTGATTGGACTAAATCATTAATAAGAATTATTGCAGCAGCGGCATTGTCGTATCCTGCAACTTATGCAGCGCGTGAATCTTCAAAGCACCGAAAACTGGAAACAATAAATAGAAATTCAGAACTTGAATTAGCGTCAATAAATCCGTTTATTGAAGGATTATCAGACGACAAAAAACAAGTTATTAAAGAGAAATTAGTGGAGAAATATTTTAGAAATAATAAAACTAACGACTTTTTAGAAACAAAAGAAACTGAAGGGTTATCGATTCCAGCAATCGAGAAATTATTAAACGCAATTGCAAAATTGAAAGGATAAAGCACTAAGCACAACACCGTGTATAATTTATTGCTAGTTCTAGCCTACTTGCGAAAGTCCTCGCGGACTTTCTTGGTCGGTAATTATTAACTAAATTAGTTGCTTTAAACACGCAACAAACCAGATACAACAACGCTGGCAAAAAATAAAATTACTATGAAAAATATACTATTCGCTATTGCATTAATGATTTGTTCTTTAGTTTTCGGACAAACTACCGATGAAAAATACTCAGAAGACGTCAAATCGGTAGATGCAATAATAAAGGCATATTATGATGTTGCTTCTGGTTCAAGTAGCGATCCTTGGGAATTTGAAAGAGATACATATATTCATTCTAAAAATGCTCATATAATCTTATTAGATGAAAATGGGAAAGCTGAATTTGTTACATTGGAATCATTACAAATCGAATTAAGGCTGTCTGAGAGAAAAGATTTCTATGAAAAAGAACTAAAAAGAAAAGTTAGTCAATTTGGAAATATCGTTCAAGTCTGGAGCGCATATGAAGTAAGATACGAACCTGAAACCACTAACAATAATAGAGGATTGGTTAGTATTCAACTTCATTATGAAAAGGGCAGATGGTGGATAGATGGTTGGACTAACCAAATGGAATCTGATAAAAACTTACTAGTAACAGCGTTTTTGACGAAGGAATAAAAAAAAATTGCTAACAACGTATAAGAAAAAATAGCGGAAATAGTAGTAAATAGGAGCATTGTAGCTCGCAAAAAACTTAATTTTAATTTTTAAAAAAAACTACTTCCAAAATCGAATACTATTCTTACACGCAGCCGTTGGCCACACATACAGAAAACCATTGCAATGAGTAAAAAAGAAAAAAAGAGCCGAAAAAAAAATCTTCTTGAAATGAGAGATTATGCTCAAGAGGAATTTGACAAATTAATAGTTTATCTAAATAGTGGAGCTCTAATTTTGACCATAGGCTTTGTTAAGGATATTACAAAAATCACAGAACAAACCGATACTATGATTTTGATTTTTTCTTGGAGCTCTTTTGTGTTTTCACTTCTAACAATTTTAGTGTCTCATAAAACTGCGATGCTTTCAACTGATTACGAATTGAATGAGAAAGAAACTACAAGTGATAGATTTGATGATTTGACATCGATATTAAATTGGACTTCATTTTTTAGTTTTATGATTGGAATAATTTTACTTATAATTTTCATAACAAACAATCTTTAAAAAATAGCTAAAAAAAACTTTAATAAGGGTGAAAAAAAACCTCCTAAACAGAACAATCTAACAGGAAAAGACCTTTAGAAATTTAGTAAAACGAAACCTCCGAAAACAAAAAATAGTACGATGCCCAACCGTATAAAATTTATTGCTAATTTACAGCTTATTTGCGAAGGTTTTCGCGGATTTTTAGTTGGCTTTGTATTTGTTAAATTAGATGCTTAAAATAAGCAACAAACCATATACAAACACGTTGCCATGCATTTTAGAAATAGTGTGAATTGACCGGTTTACTATCTAAAAAATAACGTTCACTTATTTTGACTTTTAATGAAAAAGTTGAAATTATAGTTTCGTTAAAACAATTCAATGAAGAACTTATTAAAAAAAAACAAAATGAAAAAATTTGGACTATTATTAATGATCGCACTTTTATCTTTACAAGGGTATTCTCAAGAAAAAAATTTTATTGACCAACCGTATTTAGAAACAATGGCAATAGTTGACACTTTGGTTATTCCTGACCGAATTTATTTAACAATATTAATTACAGAAAAAGACACAAGAGGCAGAACCTCTGTTGAGGAGTTGGAACACCGAATGAATAAGAAACTAATCGGACTCGGAATTGACACAAAAAAACAACTCACTCTATCTGATGTAACAAGTAATTTTAAAAAATACTTTTTAAAGAGAACAGACGTGTTAAAAAATAAAGCATACACATTATTAGTTTATGACGCAGAAACGGCAGGAAAAGTAATCGTTGGGCTTGAATCGATAGAGGTTTCTAATGTTCATCTAAATAAAACAGAATACTCTCGAATCGAAGAATTAAAAATTGAAATGAAACAAAAGGCAGTTTTTAAAGCAAAAATGCAAGCTGAATCGATGCTGAAACCGCTGAATCAGAAAATTGGAAAAGCACTTTATATTTCAGATTTAAATTCAAATATTACGAATTTACTTCGAGGAAAAGCTGCTGGAATTCAAATTAGAGGTTATAGTTCATATAACGCAGATGAATATAAGCCGATTGATATTGAATTTGAAAAAATTAAAATCAAGAGTGCGATAACTATAAAATTTGGAATTGAATAAAAAAGGTTTGGCAACACCTTATATAATTCATTGTTAGTTATAGCCTACTTAAGCAAATCT
Organism: uncultured Acidimicrobiia bacterium; assembly: GCA_964195455.1. Lineage (GTDB taxonomy): Bacteria > Bacteroidota > Bacteroidia > Flavobacteriales > Flavobacteriaceae > Polaribacter. The sequence continues at coordinate 15,824 of CAXMOR010000041.1, read as the reverse complement.
TGGCGAACTTTCTACGTGAGTTTTTATTTATTAACCATAGCAACTAATCTGATACAAACACGTTAGCACACATTTGTTCAACACACTAAAGTTAAGGCTAAATCGATAGAACTTTTTAATTTTTGTTTTTCCAGATTTATCTTTGATACGACCTTTATTCCATTGCAGAGCACAAAAAGTAAAGCCGCCAGAGACCACAAATCTTGATTGGTTTTTAATTGCTCTTTATCTTTTCCTTTTTTTAAGTATTCATAAAAAAGGTTTTCAAAATCTCGCTTGTTATCCGCTATAACTTGTATCAAACTTTCATTATTTGGAATAAGTTCAGTTGTAGTATTTACAACAAAACAACCTTTAGCTTCCTGATCAAATATCGCTTCTTGAATAGCAATATCGAACAATTCTGAAAATCCATTTTTAATATTAGAACGACTTTCAAAAAACTGAATTAATCCTTCAATATTTGATTTTCTATAGCATGCAAAGGACTTTTTTAGCTACCAAAAGTATCGTAAAGACTTGCTCTATCCATACCTAAATGACTGGTCAAATTCTTTATAGAAGTAGCAGAATAGCCTTGTTTCCAAAACAAATTCATTGCTTTGGTCAAGACTTCTTGATCATTAAATAATTTTACTCTTGGCATAGTAAAAATGTGGAAGCGTTTTACCCTTCCAAAAATATAATTTATTGGCACTATCATTTCAAATATCAATAAAAAAATGAACCTAAAAGAGGATTAATAATTATGCCTCCATCTATATTGTGCTCGCTACCTGCAATTAACGAAGCGTCATCAGATGCTAAAAAAGTAACAAGTTTAGCGATATCTTCAGGTTGCCCGAATCTCTTTAAAGGAATACGATTTTGCATAACTTCGGCAAAACCATTTAATTGCTCTTCCTCTATTCCTGTTTTACCAAGTATTGGTATTGAAGCAGGACCTTGATTTACCTAATTAATACGAATTTTTCTGGGAGCTAATTCTTTTGCTGCAGTTCGTGTAAAAGAATTTAAAGCAGCTTTTGATGCAGCATAAATAGCTGTATTAGATATTCCTGTATATGTATTTATAGATGATAAATTTATAATTGATGCACCATCATTCAATATTGATAGAATTTTTTCAGTTGTAAAAAATGCACCATTAAAATTAATATTCATTTGGTGGTCAAACATTTCTTCGCTTATTTGTCTGATTGGGGCAGGTTGAAAAACACCAGCATTTACGAATAATATATCTTCTTCACCAAATGCTGTTTTTACTTTTCATACCAAGTCTTCTATTGCAGAAATACTTTTGACATCTGAATCTATTCCTTATACAACTAGTTATTTAGATGCTGATTGAGTTCTATCTGAATTTCTTCCTGTAATCACAACTGATGCGCCTGGACTTTTTAATTCTTAAGCATAGGCACAACCAATACCGCTATTTCATCGAGTAACTAAGGCAACTTTTCCATTTAATATACTCATTTCTTTAATTTTTATATACTGGAACGTTTATTACGTTTACAGACATAACAATAACAGAACGTATGTTCCGAATAAAGTTGGTTTTTTTTTGAAAAATAAAAACAGTGTGCTAATACCATATAAAATGAATTTGTGGTAAAAGATTATTATGAAAGCCCTCGCAGATTTTCTATTCGTTTTTTATTTGCTAAAGTAGGTACTTAAAACACGCAAAAATTTTATACAAACACGCTATGAGCAAGTAAAACTAATAACATGAAAACAGCATTACTTTTAATAATATTTATTTTCATAACAAATATTACATATTCTCAAGGGACTGAAAATATTAATAAAAAACGGCTAATCATTATACTAAAACCTGAATTTAGTATTGATTTTAAAAATGCTACAACTGAACAAAAATTTAATCATAAAGAATTAGATGTATTAAACAAAACAAATAAAGTTCAATCTATAAAACTAACTGGAAACAAGAAACACCTTGGCAGCTATAAAAAGAACTAACAAAAGTTAAGTAGTACATAATGATAATTATATTTTTATCTGCTTCAATTAATTCTTTTGCTTACAGCTGTTCTTCAATTAAAAGTGTTAGTGCATTTTCAATTTTGAATTTCATTATAAGTGTTAAGTTTCAGACTTTGAATCAAATTTAAAATGGTTTAAACTTTTACGAATCAACAAAAGAAATTAATGAATTTAACAAGTGAGATAAAGATAATATAGATAGTATGAAAAGAAGCGTTAGTTCTTTCCTCTTGAAAAAAATAAAAAACACTTACTATTCAACGAAAGTATTCTTATACCTGATAAAAGACCTGAAACTAGATAAAGGTTTTGTCTGAGATATTTATCTTTTGCCTATGAAAATTGTATCGGATTGGAGATTTAATTTTGTGTTTTTAAATGATCATCAATCATTTCATTATTAAAAATATTAATTACATGTTCACCTATCTGATATCCTTGTTCTAATCCTAGATCAATTGCCTCTTTAAAATGTATACCTCCGTATAATCTTGAAACAGCAGCTTCTTCTGCCATGTCAAAAAAAGATGAATATTCTCTCGGTGTTCCGTTAATATCTGTTCTATTTTCGTGAGTGCGATCAATAAATGTATAATTATCTCCGAATAATGAAGTTAAAATTACTGCTAATGCCCCTGATTGTACAGAATGGCCTGAAGTATATTCTGGGAATGGTGGAGTTTCTAAAATTGTTTGCCAAGAAGCGTCAATTTGATTATTGATTACTGTAACTGGTCTTGGGTAATTAGTTGAATATTTTACCTTCCAACAAGAAATAAAAGAATCATTAATGCCAATAGCTAATTTTGCAAAGGCTTCTGAAGAAGCTAATAAATCAAGTTCATTATCATCAATTAACTGGTTTAAAATTGATATTGAATGGCCAGGAGGTGTAGCAGAAGTTTGTGGATCATCTGACCAAAATTCAGCGATTATAGTTTGTTCAGGTGATATATTATTTACAACTTCATAAACTTCAAAAGCTCTTACATAATAAGTAGAATTAACATCAGTGCTATAAATTGGTGGGTCAACAGGAATAGAGTTTTGAACATTCAATGATATAAATGGTCTATTATTTCCCCAGTAAGGTTGCAAAGCCAGTTGATTTGGTGCGGTAGGTTTCCAAAATTCAACACCCGGTAAAGGCTCGTATTCGGTCGGAAAATTATTAAACTGAGCAGAATGAGCACCATCTGTTATAGACCATAGTATAATTTGTTCAGTTAAATCATTCGCAAAAGTAATCGATCGATTAATTACATCATCAGCAATATAATTTGAATACTGATCGTTAAACTTCGATTCTAACTCAAGAATTCTAGAATAATTATCAACTGAGGCATTAGAGTAAAAGAATTTGGTCGCACTCGCAATTGTAGTATTTGCAACTGTTGGCCAATGGTACTCTAAACCTTCCTCAATGGTAGTTTCTAAATTTAACCCATTTAATTTACCTGATAAAGACAATTTATTAGTTGTACCAACTTGGACAGACTCGTATAAAGCAACACCAGTGTAGCCAAATGCCCTTGCTGCTACAGGAGGTGTATAACCTGCTGTCTCTGTCGTCAATACTTTAATTAGATTAAACCAGCGAACAACAACATCAGAATTATATTGGGCAGGGGTTATGGGTTTTGTTTGGATAATATCGTTTTCATTTTCGGGTGAACATGAAATTATTAGAAACATAAAAATGATACGGTAATAATTTTTTTTTTCTTTTAACATAGAATTTAATTAATAATTGGTTAGCAACAATTAAAATTTTAGGGGTGAAAATAATTTTTTTTAAATTCTTAAAACACTAATTTTCGATTTATTTTGCGTAATAACTTAGAATTATTCTGATAAAAAATAGAAGAACTAAAACAAAGTAAGATTTGACTTCATATATATGTGTCAACTACGAAAAAATATGTAGCTGAGGAATAATTAAAACATCAAAATTGAAAAATTACAGTTGCCAACACCCTATAGAATTAATTAGTGGTAAAAGATTATTATGAAAGTCCTCATAGACTTTTTATTCGGTTTTTATTTGATAAATTAAGTGCTTAAAAAACACAACTAACCAAGCACAAAAAGGTTGATGTACATTATAACACAATGGAAAAATTTAACGACATATTGACGCTTGACATAAATGCTAAAACAAAACATTTAAAAAAAAAAGAGAAATCATTCAAAAGACAGATGAAAATACTTCTTTAGCTTATTATGTAAAAAAAGGATTGTTAAAAAGTTATACTATTGACGAAAAAGGAAAAGAACATATTTTCATGTTTGCTTCAGAAGGTTGGATTATAGCAGATATTGAATCACAAGAATTTAATTAACCGACAGAACTGTATATTGATTGTATAGAAGAATCGGAAGTCATTGTTTTTGATCGCAAGTGTTTTAAGCTTGCTAACTTAGCATAAATCAACTTCGAGAAAATGCGCATTTATTGGCTAGACGAATTGCTGTTTTGAAAAAAAGAGTAATAATGCTCATGAATGCATCGGCTCAAGAAAGGTATAACATGTTTTTAGAAACACATTCTAAAATACTCAATAGAGTTCCTCAGTATTTGATTGCATCTTATTTAGGGATTACTCCTGAAGCTCTTAGTAAATAGAAAAGATGTAACTTTAATTATTACCAGTGGCATTCGTGTTTCTGACGATTTTATTAAGGCAATAGCTTTAGGTACGGATGGTATCGCATTGTCCAACTCTGCACTGCAATCTATCAGCTGCTTAGCCGATAGAATGTGTAATACAAACAATTGTCCAACCGGAGTTGCAACTCAAAAACCTGAATTGAGAAAATTATTGAATATAGATAAATCTGCACAACAGTTATATAATTTCTTTTCTGCTTCAACAGAACTAATGAAATTTATGACAAGAGAATGTGGCCATAATCATTTGGAACAATTTGAGCAAAGAGATATTACTACATGGAAAAAAGATATGGCAGAATTAACAGGAATTAAATTTGCAGGCAAATTATTTTTATAGGCTCGGTTATTCGCTTTTAAGCATTAAAAACATAATATAGAATTCGAAATAATATTATTAAAGCCGTTTTTTAAATGGATTCTCTAATTATTATTATTATTATTTCGGATACTTCGCTCTAATTTTATCTAAAGATAAATTATGAATACTACCAACATGTGAATGTTGCTTTCCTAAATCTGGTTTGTATGTTCCAGCTTGCACTTGACCACCAATTTCCTGATAAGCCTCTCTAAAAGGCATGCCTTCAACAACTAGGTTATTGATGCTATCAACTGTAAATAAGTATTGATATTTTTCATCATTTAAATCGATATCTTTTACAATTACTTGTTGAATAGAATAATTAAAGATGTCCAAAATATCTTTTACATCTTCAAAAGCATTGATTATATTTTCTTTTAATAATTGAAAGTCTCTGTGATAACCTGTTGGTAAATTATTGGTAATGAGCACCATTTCAGTATGTAAAGCTTGAATTTTATTACATTTTCCACGAATCAATTCAAAAACATCAGGGTTTTTCTTGTGTGGCATAATGCTGCTACCAGTTGTTAATTCATCCGGAAAAGAAATAAAATTAAAATTCTGACTCATATATAAACAAACATCCATTGCAAAACGAGACATTGTATTGCACAAGCCGCCCAAAGCTGAAGCAATAGAACGCTCACTTTTTCCTCGACTTAACTGTGCTGCAACAACATTGTATTTTAAAGTAGCAAAGTCTAGTTCTTTGGTCGTTAATTCTCGGTCGATAGGGAAAGAACTTCCATAACCAGCAGCAGAACCTAAAGGATTCTGGTCTACAACTTTAGCAGTTGCATTTAGGATATACACGTCGTCTATAAGCAATTCTGCGTATGCAGAAAACCACAAGCCAAAGGAAGACGGCATCGCCACTTGTAAATGCGTATAACCGGGTAGTAAGCTATCTTTGTGCGTTTTAGCAAGTTTTAAAAGGGTATCAAAAAGAGTTTTGGTTTTATCATTGATAACGGCTAAGTTCTCCTTATAATACAATTGTAAAGCGACTAAAACCTGGTCGTTCCTAGAACGAGCCGTATGAATTTTCTTACCAACCTCGCCCAATTTATTGGTTAATTCCCATTCAATTTTAGAGTGTACATCTTCAAAGGAAGCTTCGATACGAAAGGTTCCGTTTTCAATAGATTTGGCTAATTCTTGCAAACCTTTTTTTAGGTCTTTTAATTCATCAGTGGTAATAATCCCTATAGATTCAAGCATTATTGCATGCGCTAAAGAAGCTTGCACATCGTATTTTGCAATATGCATATCAATTTCTCGATCATTACCTACCGTAAATTTTTCTATTTGTTTGTCTATTGAAAATCCTTTATCCCAAAGTTTCATAATTTTTATGTTTTTTAATCCTGTACAAGCCAGTATCTATTTTATTTGTGTTTGATTAAACAATTACCTTATGCAATAATTCAATATAAATTTGTATTCCTTCTTCAATTTCAGCAACATAAATAAATTCATCCGCAGAATGAGAACGTGTGCTATCGCCAGGCCCTAATTTCAAAGATTGGCAACTTAAAGCTGCTTGATCTGAGAGTGTTGGTGAACCATATGTTTCTCTTCCCATTGCAATTCCTGCTTTTACCAAATCGTGCGTTATCGAAATAGCAGAGGAATTTAAGCGTAAACTTCTTGGAGTTATTTTTGTGCAAGGCGATTTTTCTTGCAAAATGGCTGCAATTTCTCGATTTGAATAGGCATCATTTACACGAACATCTACCACCAAATCTACATGAGCAGGTACCACATTGTGCTGAGAGCCAGCAGCAATTTGAGTTACCGTCATTTTCACATCCCCAAGAGCTTCCGAAGTTTTTTCGAATTTAAAATCTTTAAACCATTGTAAAACTTCAATGGTATTATAGATTGCATTGTTATTATTTGGATGCGCTGCGTGACTTGGTGTTCCCGCGACAACTGCATCAAAAACAACCAGACCTTTTTCTGCAACAGCCAAGTTCATTAAGGTGGGTTCGCCAACAATCGCAACATCAATATGAGGTATAATCGGTAGCATACTATTTAAACCATTTTTACCACTATTTTCTTCCTCGGCAGAAGCCACAATGACCAAATTATAGCTTAAGTTTTTTCGTGCATAAAAATGTGTGAATGTAGCCATTAAAGAAACTAAACATCCACCTGCATCATTACTTCCTAAACCGTATAATTTGCCTTCTTTAACAAATGCTTTAAAAGGATCATTTGTATAGGCAGAATTTGGTTTCACCGTGTCATGATGAGAGTTTAGTAACATCGTTGGTTTGCTTTTATCAAAATATTTATTGGTTGCCCAAATATTATTTTTGGTTCTTTTAAACGGAATTTCATTGTCTAGGAACCAACCTTCAATAAGTTTTGCGGTATTTTCTTCTTCCATGGAGAATGATTGTGTTTCAATCAATTTTTTTAGAAGAGAAATTGCGTTTTTAGTTAAATTTTTAACACTCATTTTTTATAAGGTAATAGATGTAAAATTATCATTTTCTTTTGTTAACATAGATGTATTTCCCATATTTACTTTGCTTACTCCGTTTTTTAAAGCATCAAAACAGTTTTCTAACTTCGGTAACATTCCGTTAGCAATAATGCCAGTGTTTAATAAGGTTTGATAGGTTTTAGCATTAATATGTTTAACCACTGAATTTTTATCCTTTATATCTCTTAATACACCGTTTAGTTCAAAGCAGTAATAAATAGAGGTTTCATAGATTTTACTCATGCCTATGGCAACTTGACTTGCAATGGTATCCGCATTTGTGTTTAATAACTGTCCGTTTCCATCATGTGTAATCGCAGAAAAAACAGGCGTAAAATTAGCCTGTATAAGCTTGTCAATAGAATTTGAAGCGACTTCTTTAACATCACCAACAAATCCAAAATCGATCTCTTTTACAGGACGTTTATCCGATTGTATACTGTTGATATCTGCACCCGTTAAACCTATAGCATCTATGCGCAGTGCTTGTAATTGAGCAACGATATTTTTATTGACTAAGCCGCCATAAACCATCGTTATTACCTCTAAAGTTTCTGCATCGGTAATTCGTCTACCATCAACCATTTTAGAGACAATACCTAACTTAGAAGCCATTGCAGTTGCGCGTTTACCGCCACCATGTACTAAAATTTTCTTTCCTTCTACTTTAGAAAATAATTTTAGAAATGAGCTTAAAGAAGGGGCATTTTCAATAATATTTCCTCCTATTTTTATGATGGATAGTTTTTCTTTAGTCATTTTCTAATATTTTTTTCAAAACCAATTGCGCAGCATAGGTTCTGTTGTTAGCTTGTTCAATAACCAAAGAATTATGACTATCTAAGACGGCATCTTCTACAACTACATTTCTTCTTACAGGTAAACAATGCATAAATTTAGCAGTACCAATTTTATCTTTGGTAACCATCCAGTCAGTATCGGTCTTTAGTATTTTTCCATACGCTTCATAAGAACTCCAGTTTTTAGTATACACAAAATCTGCATCTTTAAATGCCGCTGCTTGATTGTGATAAATAGGGGTGTCTTTTGTGATTTCTGGACTTAAATTATAGCCTTCCGGATTTGTAATTACAAACTCTACATCCATTTTTTGCATTGCTTGTGCAAAACTATTTGCAACAGCATGGGGTAAAGCTTTTACATGTGGTGCCCAACTTAACACTACTTTAGGTTTCTTTTTTGTGGAGTTTTCAGAAATGGTAATTGCATCCGTTAAACCTTGTAAAGGATGACCAGTAGCACTTTCCATACTTACAATGGGGACTGAAGCAAATTTTACAAATGATTTTATAACATGTTCAGATTCGTCTTTTTCTTTGTCAGTTAAAGTAGGAAAAGCTCTTACAGCAATCACATCACAATATTGAGAAACGACGGCCGCAGCTTCTTTAATATGTTCTGCTGTGTTCCCATTCATAATTGTTCCATCTCCAAATTCAATGCCCCAAGCATCACCAGAAACATTCATCACAATAGGATTCAATCCTAAATTCAATGCAGCCTTTTGTGTGCTTAATCGTGTGCGTAAACTTGAATTAAAAAAAAGCAATCCTATTGTTTTGTTTTTTCCTAATTCAATATTTGCTAGTGGATAGGCTTTAATCTCTTTCGCTTCTTCAATCCAAGTAGTAATATTATCAATGTCGCTTATAGAGGTGTAATTTTTCATTTTTTACTATTTTATTTTTGTGAACAGAACTTTACTTTCAAAGGCATTAGTGATAAAATTATCTTTTAATCCGTTTACTATCCATGTTTCTATATTTGCTTTTTTACTTATTTCTACAGCTTCAATTTTAGAAGCCATTCCACCACTTCCGTGAGAAGATTTAGAATTAACAACCTCCTTTTTTAAAGCTTCAAAATTCAGAACTTCTTCAATTGTTTTTGGAGCATTATTTTGGATAGATTCTTTCGTGTAAATACCAAATGTATTCGTGGCTATGATCAATAGATCAACATTTAATAAAGTGGCAGTTAAAGCTGCTAATTTATCATTATCACCAAACTGAATTTCATCAGTAGCAACGGTATCATTTTCATTGATAATAGGAATGTAATTATTTTGTACTAAAACATTAATGGTATTTACGATATTAGTTTTACTTTCCTTCTTTTCAAAATCGGAATAGGAGAGTAAGCATTGAGAACTTAATAACCCATATTCTCTAAAAATCTCTTGATAAATTCTAATTAAATGTGGCTGTCCAATAGAAGCAAGCGCTTGTTTTACAAATACGTCTTCATGTTTACTTTCTAATTTTACAAATTGTTTTGCAACGGCAATTGCTCCAGAACTTACAATTATAAATTCGCAGGTATCCTTGAGTTTTGCAATCTGGTTTGCAATATCTTCAATTTTTCCTCTAGAAATATTATCCGTTTCTTTGGTAAGTGTATTAGAACCTACTTTTAGTAAAATGCGTTTCTTTTTTTGCATATTATCTTATTTGTCCGTTTCCATGAACATACCATTTATTGGTGACCAAATGTTGTAATCCTATCGGGCCACGTTGATGTAATTTATCGGTGCTTATTGCCAATTCTCCGCCCAACCCTAATTGACCTCCATCTGTAAAACGGGTAGAGGCATTATGGTATACTGCAGCGGTATCTACATTTTCCATAAATAATTTAGCTTCTGCTTCATTCTTGGTAATAATTGCTGAAGAATGACCACCAGAATATTTATTAATCATAGCAATCGCGTTTTTATTCGAGGCAATTTCTCCAATTACAATTTTGTAATCTAAAAACTCTTTATACCAAATATCGTTGGATGAAACTTCTTCTACAGTACCAAATTTTGAAATGATTGCATCTCCGAAAACCTGAATATTAAACTCTTTTAAGCTAGATAATAATCGGTGAATGAAAGCTGATTTATTCGGAAGATTTTTATCAATTAAAACTTTATCTACCGCGTTGCAAGCAGAGATTTTTGATTTTCCGTTTAAAATAACAGCAATTGCAATAGCGATATCTGCTTCTTTATGCACATACACAAAGTTATTGCCGCGACCACTAATAATAACCGGACATGTAGCGTGCTTTTTTACAAACGCAATTAAATTTTCTCCTCCTCTAGGAACAATTAAGTCGACTTTTTGGGACGGTTTTTCCAAAAAAGTTTGGGTTTCAGTTCTATTAAATTGTAAGTAAGTAACCCAATCAGTAGAAGCATTGTGTTGCTGTAAAGCTTGATGCCACAAATCAACAATTTTCAGGTTCGACTTTAAAGATTCTTTACCTCCTTTTAATAGTATTTTATTACCTGATTTAAAGGCAATTCCAGCAGCTTCAACCGTGACATCGGGTCTACTTTCATAAATGATTAATACGGTACCAAAAGAAGCGGTTTTATTATAAACCTGCATTCCGTTATCATGTTTAAAGTTAAAACGTTCTACACCAACAGGGTCTTCTTGAGAAGCCAAATGTTTAGCCGCAGCGATCATTTCATTCACTTTTGCTGTATCAACTTTTAAACGATCGAACATAGAAATATCAGCACCTTTATAAGCGTCTGAATCTTCTTTGTTTATGCTAATAATAGCTGCTCTTTCATGCTGAAGAAGTTCGGCCATTGTTAGTAAAACATTATTTCTAGTTGCTATGGATAATAAGGTATTCATCTATTATATTTTTCTTTTCTATGTATTTAAAGCGTGCACCAAAGCTTTAAAAAACTGATTGATGTGTTCTTTCTTTACGTTTAACGGAGGTAAAATTCTTAATAGTTTTTTATTTGCTGCTCCACCCGTAAATATTTGATAATCGTAGATTAATTTCTTTCTTAAGTCTCCGACTTCATAGTCGAATTCTAAACCTAGCATTAATCCTCTTCCTTTAATAATTTTTATCTGCGGAATTGTTTTAGCAATTTTAATAAAGTATTCAGATATTTCATTAACATTGTCCATTAAACGATCTTCTTCAATTACGTTTAAGACCGATAAACCTGCAACACAAGCTAAGTGATTTCCACCAAAAGTAGTGCCTAACATTCCGAACTTTGCTTCAATAGTAGGGTGAATAAAAATACCTCCAATAGGAAAACCATTTCCCATTCCTTTGGCAATAGATATAATATCTGGAGTAACATTATAATGTTGAAAGGCAAAAAACTTTCCTGAGCGTCCATATCCAGACTGCACTTCGTCAGCAATAAAAAAGGTGTTGTTCGCTTTACAAAGTGCATCGACTTTTTCAAAAAATTGCGCAGTTGCTTGATCTAAACCACCGACTCCTTGAATAAATTCTACAATAACAGCACAAACATCCCCTTTTTCAAGTTCTCTTTTTACACCTACAATATCATTTAACTCTAAAATTGTTACTTTTTGCTGTGCGTTAATTGGTGCTATAATAGCTGTATTATCGGTGGCGGCAACGGCGGCAGAAGTACGACCATGAAACCCGTTTTTAAAAGCAATTACTCTGGATTTACCTGTTTTAAAAGAGGCTAGTTTTAGAGCATTTTCATTTGCTTCTGCACCAGAATTGCATAAAAACAACTGGTACTCTTTGCAGCCAGAAAGTACTTCTAGTTTAGCAGCTAATTGCTTTTGTAATGGATTTTGAATGGCATTTGAATAAAAACCTAATTTAGCAACTTGTTTTGTAATTGCCTCCACATATTTTGGATGACCATGGCCAATAGAAATGACTGCATGACCTCCATATAAATCTAAATATTCCGTATTATTTTCATCATATACATATACTCCATTTGCCGAAACAGGGGTAACATCGTATAAAGGATAAACATTAAATAATGGCATTTTATTTTGTTTTAATTTGGTTTATTTTTTCAAAAGAAGCGTTAATTCCTTTTATCAGAGAAGAGCTTAATCCTTGATGTTCCATTTCGTTTAAACCTTCAATTGTGCAGCCTCCCGGAGTGGTTACTCTATCTATTTCTGCTTCTGGATGATTGCCAGATTCTTTTAATAGGGTTGCAGCTCCAAAGCAAGTTTGCATTGCTAATTCGTGTGCTTCATGCGCTTCAAAACCTAATTGGATAGCTCCTTGGGTTGTTGCGCGGATCAAACGCATCCAAAACGCAATACCGCTTGCACAAATAACGGTTGCCGCTTGCAATTGGTCTTCAGGTATTTCCATAGAACGTCCTAAACTATTAAAAATAGTTTTTGCTAATTCCACTTTTTCTTTCCCTTTTACATTTGAAGAAAGACATGTCATAGATTGTCCTACAGATGCTGCTGTATTTGGCATGGCTCGAATTAGATAATGTTTTCTGCCAATTATATTTTCAATTTTACCTAACGAAAAACCTGTAATTACAGAAATGAGTACCTGCTCTTTTTGAAGCTTGTATTTTAAATTTTCTAGAATATCTTTTAAATGTCTTGGTTGTACTGCAAATAGTATAATATCAGAATTTTTAATAGCTTCTTCGTTATCAGTAGTTAAGGTTACTGCCTTGTATCTATTAAACTCTTTTATAGAATCTAGATTTCTTTTTGTAAGATATAAAGAGCTTACAACTTTATTTTTCAACAATCCTTTTGCGATAGATTGTCCTAAACTTCCTGCTCCAATAATTGCTACTTTCATACTTTCTTGTTTTTTTTGCGTTACCTATAGATTACGCTTTGCATTATATCTTTTTTCGTTCCTTAAAAAAAGGTAAGATTACGGGTTGGGTAATCGAACGGTTCAAACGGATAATGCAGCTTTATTTCGACTAAAAATAATTTGCCTTTAAATTTAAACCTAACGATTCTTCAAATCCGTGCATTAAATTCATATTTTGAATAGCTTGCCCCGAGGCTCCCTTTAATAAATTGTCTATAACACTTGTAATCAGTAATTTATTTCCGTGTTTTAGTAAATGAATTACACATTTGTTCGTATTTACAACTTGCTTTAAATGTATGTCGGTATCAGAAACAAATGTAAACGCTGCGTCTTTATAATATGCTTGATACATTTGTTTTGCTTCTTCTATGCTACCCTCAAATTTTGTGTAGGTGGTGGCAAAAATTCCTCTTGAAAAATTTCCTCTATTAGGCATAAAGTTTATTTCAGAATCAAAATTAGGTTGCAACTGGTTTACAGTTTGGTGTATTTCTCCTAAATGCTGATGGTCAAAAGCTTTATAATGCGTAAAGTTATTATCTCTCCACGTAAAATGTGTGGTTGCAGACAAAGAAGTTCCTGCGCCAGTAGCACCTGTAACGGCATTAATATGAACATCATTTTGTAACAATCCATTTTCAGCTAAAGGTAAAATTGCTAGTTGTAAAGCAGTTGCAAAACAACCAGGATTTGCAATATATTTTGCTTCTTTTATGGATTCTCTTTGCAATTCTGGTAAACCATATACAAATTCTTTTCCTTGGAAATTTTTAGCATCAAATAGTCTAAAATCATTACTTAAATCAATAATTTTTGTGTGATTAGAAAAACTATTCATTTCTAAGAAAGCAGTTGAATTTCCATGACCTAAACATAAAAACAATACATCAATTTCGGTGTTAATTTTATCACTAAAACGTTTTTCAGTCGAACCAATTAAATCTTGATGCACTTTATACAATTTGTTGCCAGCATTAGATGTACTGAACACAAAATTGATATTTGTTTCGGGATGATTTAATAACAATCTTATTAATTCTCCAGCGGTATAGCCCGCACCACCTATAATACCTACTTCTAACATGCTTAAGAATTTACGTGTTGATATATTTTATTCTGATTTCCTAAAATCTTAATGAAGCCTTTTGCATCATCTGCTGTCCAAGCTTTATTTTCTTCACCATAACTACCAAATTTAGCAGACATTAAATCGTGTGCAGAAATAATTCCGTCTAAAGAAAAATGATACGGTTTTAAAGTGACCACAACATTGCCAGAAACCATTTTTTGAGAACTTTGTAAAAAAGCTTCAGTATCTCTCATTACAGGGTCTAGATATTGACCTTCATGTAAATGCATTCCATAGAAACTAGATAAATATTCTTTGTGCTGTAATTGCCATTTTGTTAATGTGTGTTTTTCCAATAAGTGATGTGCTTTTATTGTAATTAAAGCAGCAGCAGCTTCAAAACCAACTCTTCCTTTAATACCAACAATAGTATCACCGACATGGATGTCTCTACCAATTGCATAGACAGAAGCGATGTTGTTTAGCTTTTCAATATTTATTTCTGGTTTATTTTCTTCACCATTAAAAGCAATAAACTCTCCATTTTTAAAAGTCAAAACAACTTTTTCTGCTCCTTCTTTTTGTAATTGAGAAGGATATGCTTCACTTGGTAATGGTTTTTCAGAATTTAAAGTTTCAACGCCTCCAACACTTGTGCCCCAAAGCCCTTTATTAACAGAATATTTAGATTTTTCCCAAGACATATCAATTCCTTCAGATTTTAAATAATCTATTTCTTCTTGTCTTGTTAGTTTTTGATCTCTAATGGGTGTAATAATGTTGATTCCAGGAGCCAATGTTTGAAAAATCATATCAAAACGTACTTGATCATTTCCTGCACCGGTGCTTCCATGCGCAATATATTCAGCTCCAATACTTTTTGCATATTCAACGATTTCTATTGCTTGTATAATTCTTTCTGCACTTACCGAAAGTGGGTATGTGTTATTTTTTAAGACATTTCCAAATATTAAATACTTTACCACTTTGTTGTAAAAAGTAGCGACTGCATCAATATTTTTATACGCAGTAACTCCCATTTTATAAGCATTACTTTCTATATGTCTGATTTCTTTTTCTGTAAATCCGCCAGTGTTCACACTCACAGCATGAACCTCATATTCTTTTGATAAACTTACGGCGCAATATGAGGTATCTAAACCTCCACTGTATGCGATTACTAATTTTTTCATTTTTTATCTTTTTTTAGAAATAAGTTCTCTTTAATATTTTTTAATCTTTTAAATACGTTTTCTCTAATCTCTTTAGGTTCTTCTTTGTTCTGATTTTTTGGATCAAACAACATACCAGTACACAAACACATTTTTCGATCTGTTCTTGTCAAAACATCAAAGTTTCTACAAGTTTTACAGCCATCCCAAAAGGTTTGGTCATCTGTTAGTTCAGAGAAAGTAACGGGTTTATATCCTAAATCACTATTTAATTTCATAACAGGTAAACCTGTTGTAATACTAAATACTTTTGCATCTGGAAACTTCGTTCTCGAGTGCTTGAAAATAACTTGTTTAATTTGTTTCGCCAGTCCAATATTTCTATAATTTGGATGTACAATTAATCCTGAATT
>CAXMOR010000040.1:0-133816 GCA_964195455.1 uncultured Acidimicrobiia bacterium | reverse complement strand
TTTCATAACAGGTAAACCTGTTGTAATACTAAATACTTTTGCATCTGGAAACTTCGTTCTCGAGTGCTTGAAAATAACTTGTTTAATTTGTTTCGCCAGTCCAATATTTCTATAATTTGGATGTACAATTAATCCTGAATTGGCTACAAATTTTCCATGTCCCCATTTTTCGATATAACAAAATCCAGCAAATTTTCCATCATCTAAAGCTATTACGGCATTACCATTTTCCATTTTTGTAGCAACGTATTCTGGCTTTCGTTTTGCAATACCTGTACCTCTAACTTTTGCAGCTTCTGCAATAGTATTACAGATGATTTCAGCGTAAACTATGTGTGATTTATTAGCAATTACAATCTCCATTGCATTGTGTTTTTATTTTATAAAAGTTGTTATTTGTTTTTTTATTTCAATGTAGAATCGGACTCACCTATATTCCATAAATATATATTACCCCAAAGGGCGGAAGGGGAAACTGCGTCGTACATTTTTATTGCTATTTTTTAAAATAACTAGAGGTTGTAAGTACGTTTTATAAGAAAGATTCACGATGAAAAAATAAATGGTTAAATACTATAATAGGTTGTTTCGTAACTAATTTAAAAGATTAGCGACGGTTGCTGCGAAAACGCAAACTGGGGGCTATTGAAGTACATAATTTATTTCTTGTTGAAGTAATCATGTTGCTAAAGTATATGTTTTTTTAAAGGTATCTTTAAAATACCCCTGTTTTTTTATCAGTTTTATCATATTTAAACAAAATTGTATTTTGAGTTGTAAATTAATTAAAATAAGCGTCAAATAATCCTTTTTTAATAATTCTTAATAAAAAAGGGATTCACTTTTTATTGTGTGCTATCTTCTTTTGTATCATAAATACAGTTCATACTAAAAAAAGTACAACTCGGTATTCTTTAATTTTAAATAGCTTAATGAGATTGCATCTTTGTGCTATCAATAAAAATAAAAAAATAGTATGAATTTTTTAGTATCAATTTTAATGGGAATAATGTTATTCATTACGAATTCTATAATTGCTGAAAATAAGACAACGATTACTGCAACTGTCGTTAATGTAACTTCAGATTCTGGTAAAGTAGGTTTTGCTTTATATGACAAAATAAATTTTAAAATGAAACCAATAAAAGGTAAAGAATTAAAAATTGTAGACTGAAAAAGCACTGTTATTTTTGAAAGCATTAAAGCTGGAAAATATGCAGTTATCTGTTATCATTATAAAAATAAAATGGACTTTCAATCGAATGCCATGCCTATAGAAGATTATGGAGCCACTAATAATATAATGAATTTTGGACCTCCTAAATATGAGGATGCTAAATTTACAATAACAGATAAAAAATTATCTTTAGAGATTAAATTTTAGTAAATTTAATTAACATTATCAACTTCAAAAATGAAAACATTAAGCACTAACATATATATAAAATTAAAAGATGATTTTATTGTTTGTTTAAAAATGACTTTAGTGTTGGGTGCTTTTTTCGTAGTTATAAATCAGCAATTTAGTTTTAAAGGAATCAGCTTAGTTTTTTTAATTTCTAGCATGTATTCTTTTATTTTAGGTTTAGGAAACGGCGTTATTAATGAATATTTAAATACGAAGTGGGATTGGGTTACAGAAACGAATAAAAGAGTTTGGGCAGGTATTTTTGCTACCGTTACTTATACTGTTTTTGCGGTTTTAATAATTCATTATGTGCAGTATATCTTAATTTTTGGCCAAGATTTTAAAAATTTTTTCGATGTAGATTTAGCTTGGGCGCATTTATTTGCAATAGTTTTCTCGTTAGGTGTCGCAGTTTTTTTTCATGCAAAAGGTTTTATGAAAAACTGGAAAGCAGCTATGACACAAGAGTCTACAAAACAAGAAATTGTAGCGAAAACAGAAACAGCAAAGTTTGAGTCTTTAAAAAATCAATTAGATCCACATTTTCTATTTAACAGCTTAAATGTATTAACGAGTTTAATTGGTGAGAATCCTGCTCAAGCAGAAAGATTTACAACAAAATTATCTAAAGTTTATAGATATGTTTTAGAACAAAGAAATAAAGATTTAGTTCCGATTACAGAAGAATTGAAATTTGCAAAAACCTATATGCAGTTGTTAGAAATGCGTTTTGAAGATGCTGTGAAATTTAATATTCCAGAGTCAATTAGTAATGATATATTAAAGATTGTACCACTTTCTTTGCAGCTTCTGTTAGAAAATGCAGTAAAGCACAACGTCGTTTCATCTTCGAAACCATTAACCGTAAATATTTATGAAGAAGGTAATTATTTAATCATAGAAAACAATATTAATCCGAAAGAAGCAATCGGGAAAAGCACTAAAATTGGTTTGCAAAATATTGCTGATAGGTATGGTTTAATTTCAGATAAAGGTGTTAAAATAGAAAACAATAACAAAACATTTAAGGTGAGTTTACCTCTCTTATATAAAATGAATAATATGATATATACAGACGATTTAGAAAATAGTAAATATTTAAGAGCAGTAGCAAGGGTGCAAAAATTAAAAGAATTCTATCAAAACTTGGTCTCTTATTGTATTGTAATTCCGTTTTTAATTTTTATAAATTTAAGATTTTCACCTGGTTTTTACTGGTTTTGGTTTCCAATATTTGGATGGGGTATGGGATTGGCTTTTCATTTCTTGGAAGTAAATAATTATAACATTTTTTTAGGTAAAAACTGGGAAGACAGAATGATTAAAGAAATAATGAAAGAAGATAAAAACTAGAAATAATATGGAAAGAGAATTTATAACAGCGCAAGAATACATTCAAGCAAAAAAGCGAGTAGGAAGAATAAAGGGATTTTATACGCATCTAACTGTTTATTGTTTTGTGATACCAATTATCATTTTTGCAAATTTAAAATTTGAACCACATTTTCATTGGTTTTGGTTTTCTTTACTAGGTTGGGGAACAGGTGTTCTTGTTCATTGGTTATCTGTTTTTGGATTTAATTTATTAGGTTTCGGTAAAAACTGGGAAGACAGAAAGACAAAAAAAATAATGGAAGAAGAACCTAAAGAAATATAATAGTTATGGATAGTAAGTTTAGAAAAGAAGATCGTTTTATAAGGGCTAAAAAGAGAGTGAAAGCAATTAAAGGATTTTATATTCACCTAATCGTTTACATTTTAGTAAACATTTTTATAAGTGGAATTATTATATTTGGATTAATGAAAAGTGGTTATATTTTTGAAGATGCTTTTTCTCATTTTGGAGTTCATTCTACATGGTTTTTCTGGGGAATAGGATTGTTTTTTCATTGGTTAGGAGTTTTTGGTTCTACTGTATTCTTCGGTGAAAAGTGGGAGAAAAAACAATTAAAAAAATATATGGATGATACTAAATTTTAATGATGAAATCTGATAATTATTTAGAAGAACAAAAGTATATTCGAGCTAAAAAAAGAGTACAAGAATTAAAAGGGTATTATTGGCATTTAGCAGTATATATTGCTATAAATCTATTTTTAAGCGTTACTTAAATTGTAGACGGAATTTCTGAAAATAAATCCTTTCTTAATATGTTTTCTGATTTTGGTATCTATGGAGTTTGGATTATGTGGGGAATTGGTTTGGTCTTTCACACGCTAAAAGTTTTTGGTTTTTCTTTTTTTATGTGAAAAAACTGGGAAGAGCTTAGAATAAAAGAATAATAATAGATAATTTATATGGAATCTAATATTAAAAAGAGCACATACAAACAAGCAGAAAAAAGAGTAAAAAAAATTAGAGATTTTTACAATCATTTACAAATATTTGTAATTATAATGGCACCTATTTTACTATTTTCCAATTCTATAATGGGTTTTTTTGAAAGCTATATTGATAATGGAAATACTTTAGAATGGGTAAAAGTAAATATTTGGATAAATGCATTATTGTGGTTTATTGGTGTGGCTATTCATGGACTTTTTGTTTTTAAGGATAAGGTTAACTTTATAGACAAATGGGAAAAGAACAAAGTGGATGAATTTATGAATAAAAAGGATTAAAATAATGGAACAGAACACGCAATCAGAAAAATACGTAAGAGCTCAAAAGAGTGTCAATGAAATTAAAAAATTCTACAAACATTTAGGTACTTATCTACTCATTAATTTTTTATTTATAGGGAGAAGAATATATAGCGACATTTCACACGGAGATTCCTTTTTAGAAGCATTTACAGATATCGATAATTATAATTTTTTCTTTTGGTGGGGCGTCTTTTTAATATTTCATGCAGCAAAAGTATTTGGTTTTCCAAACTTATTTAATAAAAATTGGGAAGAGAAGCAGATTAAGAAATACATGAAAGAACAAGATAATAGAAGATCATAATAGAAACAGAATTTAATAATAAAGAACGTTACCAAAGTGCTCAAAAAAGAGTGAAGGATATTAAAGCGTTTTACAGTTATTTATCCGTTTACTGTTTCGTAATTCCTTTCATTATTTTTATGAACCTAAAATTTGAGCCCCGATTTCATTGGTTTTGGTTTTCTACAATTGGATGGGCAACAGGAGTTCTCTTTCATTGGATGACTGTTTCTGGATTTAGAAAGATAGGTTTTGGAAAAGATTGGGAAGAAAAGAAAATCAAAGAATTAACAGAAGAACAAATTAAAAAAGATAAAAACTATGGATAACCAATTTATACAAGAAGACAGTTTTATCAGAGCTAAAAAGAGAGTAAAAGCAATAAAAGGTTTTTATATTCACTTAATCGTTTACGTTTTGACAAACATTTTTATTAGCGGTATTATTATATTTGGGTTATCAGAAAGTGGTTATGGTTTTGAAGATAGTTTTTCTAACTTCGGGGTTTATTCTACTTGGATTTTCTGGGGAATAGGAATGTTTTTTCACTGGTTAGGAGTTTTTGGTTTTAAAGCTTTCGGTTTCGGAAAAGATTGGGAAGAAAAAAAAATTAAAGAATTAATGGATAAAGAAGAGCAACGTAATAAAAATATTTAAAGCGATGGAAAACCTAAGTGAGAAAAATTTAATTAGAGCAAAACTAAGAGTAGAAGAAATTAAAAAATTTTACAAGCATTTGGTTACCTATACATTGGTGAATTTGTTTCTTACTTTTGTTTGGGATTTTTCTTTTAAAATTTTTAGAGATTTTATCGTAAGCAATCAATTTGATAGTGATGGTTTTACTCATATTCCTATTTGGTTGGTTTGGGGAATATTTTTAATATTTCATGGTTTAAAAACTTTTGGATATCTTAATTTATTTGGAGAAGATTGGGAACAAAGAAAGATAGATGAATTTATGAAGGAGTAGAATTTAGTAACAAAATTTCAATATTTTAATTGCTATCAACAAAGAAGAAAAAGAATGAACATATTAATTATTGAAGATGAAAAGCCAGCAGCAAGAAGGCTAAACAGGATGTTAAAAGCATTAGATTTAGAAGTTCAACAAATGTTGCACTCCGTAGAAGAATCTTTAAATTGGTTGCAAAATAATGAACCTCCTGATTTAATATTTTTAGATATTCAGCTTTCAGATGGTTTGTCTTTCGAGATTTTTGAAGAAATAGAAGTGAAGAGTGCAATTATTTTTACCACTGCTTATGATGAATATGCGTTAAAAGCTTTCAAACTAAATAGTATCGATTATTTACTAAAACCTTTAGACAAAGATGAGTTAAAAGTAGCTGTAGATAAGTTCACGAACAATCAACCTAAACAAACTTATGTTCAAGTAAACTTGGATGAAATTCGTAAATTATTAGTAAATCCTGTTGATCGGAAATTTAAAAAAAGACTGACAATTAAAGTTGGGCAGCACATAAAAATTATTCCTATTAATGAGGTAGAATCTTTTTATAGCGAGCATAAATCGACGTATATTTATACAAAAGAAAACAGAAATCATCTTTTAGATAATTCTTTAGAATACTGGCAAGAACAATTAAATCCTGAATATTTTTTTAGAGCAAATAGAACTTTTATAGTGCATATAAATGCGATAAAAGACATTATTGCGTTCTCTAATTCGCGTTTAAAACTTGTTTTACGTTCCTACAACGAAACCGAAATTATTGTAAGTAGAGAACGTGTAAAAGAGTTTAAAAATTGGATTGACTGACGCAGTTAGTTTACTGCTAAAAGAATAAAACGCGTACTTAGCTAACTTGAACATAAAACATTAAAATGAAGAAAATACAATCTCAACTTTATTTGATTTTTAATAATTGTTGGTTTATATTTTTATTGATTAAGTCATTTAATACTTTAGAATTAATTAACAAACGATTTGCCAACAATGCATATAAAAACTAATCATCATAACGAGTCGACTGATAAAAAGAATCAATCAGATCAACTTTTAGATACAGTGTCCAATCCCCAGATAAATGAAGAACTGAATGAAGGGAAACCAGCAAAACGAAAGAGGAAACAAGCCACTGAAGAACAACTAAACAACCCGTTTCACGGAGTGAATCTAGTTCAGGTTTTAGAACGACTGGTAGCGCATTATGGTTGGGAGTATCTTGGGGAGCGTGTAAATATTCGCTGTTTCAATAACAACCCTACTATGAAGTCAAGTCTCGGTTTTTTAAGAAGAACAGCTTGGGCTCGAGAGCATGTTGAGGACGTCTATTTGGAGATGTTAGAAGAAAAATAGACCCAAATTGAATAGTGAAAAAGTAAACGATTTTTCAACAATGTCTAAAAAAGGCTAAATAAAATGATTAGAGAAATCTAACAAACTTATAACCGAAACTAAAACATTTTGAAATTACGGATAATCAACCGCAACTTATTTTATAGCATTGTATTCAGGTTTACCTTCAAAAAAAACTTCAAATAATTTCATTTCATTAAACTTTAAAAACTTCCATTTTCACTTCAATAATAAACATAACTTTGCATTCTTTTAAAAAAGTATACTATTGCAATACAAATTGCACTTGCACAAAAAATACAATTTATGAATATTTACAAACAAATAGAAGCAGAGATTCAAGCTGCTTCTCATATTGTTATTACAGCACACAAATCTGCAGACGGAGATTCAATAGGTTCTTCTTTAGGCTTGTTTCATTTTATAGAAAAATTAGGTAAAAAAGCAGTTGTTTGTCATCCGGATAAAGCTCCAGATTTTTTATATTGGTTAGATACTTCGTCTATTCTTTTGATGGAAGAAAATATTGAAGAAGTAACAGCGGAAATGCAAAAGGCAGATTTAATTTTCTGTTTAGATTATAATGCTACAAATCGTGTAGGGCCAGAAATGCAAGCTTTGTTAGAAGAAGTAACTTGTAAGAAAATTATGATAGATCATCATTTGAATCCTGAAGAATTTCCTATAATAACGGTTTCTGAAACAACAGCGTCTTCTACGTCTCAGTTAATTGTAGATTTAATAGAGCAATCAGGTCATATAGAGTTGTTAGATGAAAAAATAGGTACACCGCTTTACTTAGGTATTTTAACAGATACGGGTAGTTTTAGATTCAACTCTGTAAAACCACGTACGCACGAAGTTTTAGCTAAAATTTTAGCTGCAGGAGTGCAACATCATTTAATTCATGAAAAATTAAGTGATAATAATACGGAAAGCCGTTTGCGTTTACAGGGATATGCAATGAGCGAAAAGTTAGAGATTTTATATGAGCACAATGTTGCTATTATCTCTTTATCGAAAGAAGAACTGGCGAAGTACAAGTATAAAAAAGGAGATACAGATAGTTTGGCGAATTTGGTTTTATCTATAAAAGGAATGAAAGCTGCGATTGTTTTTACAGAACGTGATGGAATTATGAAAATTTCTTTCCGTTCTAAAGGAGCAGAAAACCCTGTAAATATTTTGGCAAAAGAACATTTTAATGGCGGAGGACATGCAAATGCTTCTGGAGGTATGAGTGCATTAACAGTAGCTGAAACCTTGAAAAAATTAAAAGAATTGATTCCACAGTATTTTCTAAAAGAGTAAGAGTTGTCTTAAGAAAAAATCTCGAGGTTTTAACTCTAAGTTAAGGTTAGAGCCTCTTTTTTTATGCTAATAAACTAAGTATTTAAAAATTATTCTTCCATTTCTTTAGGTTCTCTTTTAGCCTCTTTTAGTACTTGCATTAGCATCCATTCAATTTGTCCGTTTGTAGAGCGAAATTCATCCGCGGCCCATTTTTCGATAGCCTTCATCATGTCTTGGTTCATTCGCAATGCAAAAGCTTTTTTCTTTGTCATAACTTTATAGTAATGAAATAACTACAATTATAAATAAATATATTTTCGTCGTATTATACAATTCTATTTTGATAAGTACCCAAAACTCTTTTGGCTTCTAATTCTCTCTGAGTTCCTATCAATAATTTTTCACCGTTTTTTGGTGTTACTTGAATGCCTGCATCACCAGAGATATTGATGGCTTTTCCTTTAGATTTATTACAAAGAGAGTCACCTTTAAGACCTCAACCGCCAAATTCTCTCATTGGATCATAGGTTCTAACGGTTGCAATATTTATTTCTGACCAAGTGATTGTTCTTTTTTAAAAACTTTCATTATCTATTTTTATCTCTTTGGAAAACGATACTTGTCCAAGTTTGATTGATGTTAACAACTTCCCAACCTTCTCTCGCATATTGATTTAACTCGTCTTCTAAATTTTGGATTCTATTTCTAAAACCTAATTTAGGTGTAACAATTTTATATTCTTTCATTCTTTAATATTATAAGTTTAATTGTTTTTTTGATGTCAGCTAATATAAATTAATGACTTAAAGTACCTGTGTTTACAACTGGTGAAGCTTCTTTATCACCGCATAAAATAACCAATAAATTACTTACCATTGCTGCTTTTCGCTCATCGTCTAACTCAACTATCTTCTTTTCACTTAACTCATGCAAAGCCATTTCAACCATTTCAACAGCACCTTGCACAATCTTGTGCCTTGCGGCTACAATAGCTGTTGCTTGTTGTCTTTTTAACATGGCACTCGCAATTTCTTGCGCATAGGCTAGATAACCAATTCTTGCTTCTAAAACTTCAATTCCTGCGATAGCTAAACGTTCCTCTATTTCTTTTTCTAAAGCTTCAGAAACTTCATTTACACTAGATCGTAATGTAATATCTTCATCAGAACCTTCATCTGCAAAATTATCATAAGGATACATGCTCGCTAACTTTCTAACAGCAGCATCCGTTTGCACGCGTACAAAGTTTTCGAAATTATCAACATCAAAAGCAGCTTTGTAGGTATTTGTTACTCTCCAAACTAAAATTGTAGAAATCATAATTGGGTTTCCAAGCTTGTCATTTACTTTTAAACGCTCACTATCAAAATTACTTGCTCTTAAAGAGATTTTCTTTTTTGTAAAAAAAGGATTTGCCCAATACAAGCCATTTTCTTTGATTGTACCTACATATTTACCAAAAAGTAAAATAACCTTCGATGTGTTTGGGTTCACTAAAATAAACCCGAAAAAACCTATAAAACCTAATATTGCAGGTATTAAATATATAGAATTTTCTTGCATTATTGTTAAACCTATTCCGCCAAAAAATAATATTAAAACGACTAATAACATTAAATAACCATTTGCAGGTTTAATTATTTTTTCTTCTTTCATAACATAAAAATTATATTGATATTAATTTGATATCATAAAGGTATGGTTATTTTTTGTAGTTTAATAAATTATTCGGTAATTATTTTTATACTTTAGCTGAAAATTAAATTCAACACATTCAAATGAAAATTAAATTATTACTATTAATTCCTTTTCTTTTTTTTATAAAATCTTCTTCTGACGATGCTGTTTTCTGGGGAAAAAATGGACATAGAGCAACGGCTAAAATAGCAGAAAAGCATCTTACAAAAAGAGCTAAAAAAAGTATAGATAAAATCTTAAAAGGACAAAGTTTAGCTTTTGTTTCGACCTATGCAGACGAGATAAAATCTGATAAAAAATATAATAAATACTATTCTTGGCATTATATAAATATGGGTCTAGAGCAGTCTTACGAAGAAGCTGAGAAAAATCCGAAAGGAGATTTAAAAACAGGCATAGATGCTTGTATTGAAGTGTTAAAGAATAAAAATAGTTCGGATGATGAAAAGAATTTTCATTTAAAAATGCTAGTTCATTTTATGGGTGATTTACATCAACCAATGCACATTGGAAGAAAAGAAGATAAAGGCGGAAATAGCATACAAGTGGAGTGGTTTGGAAGAGGAACAAATTTACATAGAGTTTGGGATACAAATATGCTTGATGATTGGGAAATGAGTTATATCGAATTGGCCGATAATGCCGATAATTTAACAAAAAAACAAATAGAAGCAATAGAGAAAGGGACACTTATTGACTGGGTAAATGAAGTGCATTTAGTTACAAAAGAAGTATATAATTCCGTGAAGGTAGGTGAAAATTTGCGCTACAAATATTCTTACAATCATTTTGGGACCGTAAGAACACAATTGCAAAAAGGTGGAATTCGTTTGGCAAAAGTGTTAAATAATATTTTTGATTAACTATCTTTTTAATTGTATTACAAAGCCTCATAAACTTGTTTTTTGAGGTCTTTTTGTTAACAATCAGTCAATTATCCTAGTAAGAATCTAAAAATAAGTATTTTTATAAAATGACAAAAACATCGATTTTTATATTTTTTCTTTTTGCAGGATTTATTTCTTGTAAAAAAGAGGCCACTCAAATTTCATCCGTCAAAACTTATACATATAATGAGCTAAAGCCATTATTAGAAAAGAATGATGATAAAACCTATATTATAAATTTTTGGGCAACTTGGTGTGCACCTTGCGTAAAAGAATTGCCTTATTTTGAAAAGATTAATAAAAATTATTCAGATAAAAATATAGAAATTTTGTTGGTTAGTTTAGATTTCCCGAAACAAGTTGAAAAGAAATTAATACCTTTTATCAATAAAAGAAAATTAAAATCTGAAGTTGTTTTATTGGATGATGTGAATGAAGATCTTTGGATTAAAGCGATTCATAAAAATTGGAGTGGTGCTATTCCGGCAACATTGATTTATAATAAAAATAAACGCAAGTTTTATGAGCAATCTTTTGATTATAACAAACTGGAGACGGAACTTAATACTTTTTTAAATTTATAAATTTTGAAAACAATTAAAATATTATTATTAGCAGCCATTGTTGGTTTTATGATTACCGCTTTTACGTTCAAAGTCGATAAAGGCTATAAAGTAGGTGATGTCATTGAAGATTTTACGTTAAAAAATATAGATGATACAATGGTGTCTTTAGCAGATTATAAAGAAGCAAAAGGATTTATTATCATTTTCACTTGTAATATGTGTCCTTATTCGGTGGCCTATGAAGATAGAATTTTAGCATTGGATGTAAAATATAAATTAAAAGGATATCCAATTATTGCGATTAATCCTAATGATCCAAAAGCTTCAAAAGGAGATGGTTTTGAAGATATGAAAGTTAGAGCAGCAGAAAAAGGTTTTACGTTTCCGTATTTGTTTGATGCTGGTCAAAAAGTATATCCAAAATTTGGTGCCTTAAAAACACCTCATGTTTACATTGTAGAAAAGACAACAATGAAAGTGGAATATATTGGTGCAATTGATAACAGTTCTAGAAACCCTGATGCAGTTTCAGAAAAGTATGTAGAAAATGTTGTTGATGCATTATTAATTGGAAATAAACCAATAAAAACAGAAACAAGGGCAATTGGTTGTTCTATAAAAGTTGATAGCAATTAGGCTTTTAAAAAAATACTGTCTATTTCTTTTTAAGGGGGGGTTAAAAGTTCACGATTAAAATAAAATCCATATAATTTCTTCCGTTATACGGATAGTAGGTTCAGGAAAAAAAACAAGTCTTTATAAGACGTGTTTTTAACAGCAATAGTATTATAGTTAGATTTTTATAAATTAAATGAAAAGCGATAACAATTTTAAAGAGTTTTAGAAAATCAGATTAAAAGTTACTGCCTTAAGAGTATCTTTGCGCTTTATTTATTATTTATGTCTATCAATACGCTTTTAATAACACCACCTTTCACACAATTTAATACCGCTTATCCAGCAACTGCATACATCAAAGGTTTTTTAGAATCTAAGCATGTAAAAGCAACGCAAATGGATTTAAGTATAGAATTGTTTTCTGCGGTATTTACCAAAGAATTTATAGATGCTATTTTTAAACAAGCGGATATGCTTGGCAATAAAGAATTGTCTTTGGTGTATAATCAAAAAGAAGAGTATATTAATAAGGTAGATTCTGTAATGAATTATTTGCGGGTGCAAGAAGTAACGGCAGCTTATCAAATAGTACATAAAGATTATCTACCCCATGGGCATAGGCGTATTAAATTAGATAAAGATTTAACTACCGAGTTTGGGAAATTAGGAATTTTAGACAAAGCGAAGCATATCGCGACTTTATTCGTAGAAGAGTTGGGTGATTTTATAAATGCGAATGTTGACGAATTTTTTTCTTTTACACGGTATGCCGAACAACTCGCGAGAACGGCATCAAGTTTTGATACTATTGATACCTATTTACAATACGAAACGACTTTAATAGAAGATGAAATGTTGTATTTGTTAGATGAAAAATTACAACAAGATACATATAATTTAGTCTGTTTTACAGTTCCTTTTCCTGGTAATTTATTTTCGGCTTTGCGATGTGCGCAGTTTATAAAAAAACAATATCCAACCCTTAAAATAGCTATGGGAGGTGGTTATTGCAATACGGAATTAAGACGTCTGTCTGATCCAAGAATTTTTAATTTTGTTGATTTTATTTCTTTAGATGATGGGGAGGGACCTTTGTTAAAGGTAACTGAATTTTTAGATGGTAAAATAGAAGAGGATTCATTAGAAAGAACCTATATCTGTAAAAATAATGAGGTTGTATATGTCAATAGAATGCCGAATACAATATTTCATCATAAAAACTTACCAGCTCCCAGTTATTTAGGACTTCCAACAAATAAATATTTATCATTTTTAGATGTGATGAATCCTATGCACAGAATGTGGTCTGACGGTAAATGGAATAAACTCACTATTTCTCACGGTTGTTATTGGAAACAATGTTCCTTTTGTGATGTTACCTTAGATTACATTGGCAATTATGAAAATACTACGGCAGATGATTTGGTGAATAAAATTGAAAAAATAATATCAGAAACGGGTATTACTGGTTTTCACTTTGTGGACGAAGCTGCTCCCCCTAAAATGTTGAGAGCTTTGGCGAATACATTGATTGAACGAAAGATCTATATTACCTGGTGGACCAATATTAGGTTTGAAAAAACGTTTACAGCCGAGCTTTGTTCTTTATTGTCTAAATCAGGATGTATTGCGGTTACTGGTGGTTTAGAGGTTGCTTCAGATAGGTTATTAGCTAAAATGAAAAAGGGTGTAGATATAGCACAAGTGGCAAGAGTTACTAAAGCTTTTTCTGATGAAAATATTATGGTTCACGCGTATTTAATGTTTGGGTTTCCTACGGAAACAGATCAAGAAACAATTGATTCTTTAGAGGTTGTGCGTCAATTGTTTCAATACAATTGTATTCAATCTGCTTTTTGGCATCAATTTGCTTGCACGAGTCATAGCCCCGTTGGTAAAAACCCTGATGACTTTCAAATTAAGATTACAGGACCAAAATTTGAAGGTTTTGCTGAGAATGATTTGTATCATGAAGATCCAACAGGAGCAGAACATCACTTATACAGCCAAGGATTAAATACAGCCTTAAATAATTATTTAAATTACAAAGGATTTGATATTCCTTTGCATAAATACTTCGACTTTAAAGTACCTAGTACGACCCAAGAAACAGGTTTAATAAAGAGTTACTTAAAAACATAAAATCCACAAATATTATTTTCTTTTTAAAAAATCGTCAAACGATTTTTGGGTAATGGATTTTCCTAAAGAGTCTAATTTTTTTGAATTCTCTCCAGATTCAAAAATTGATTTTTTACTTACATAATCGTAAATAAAAACATCATTTTTTGTCAGTGTACCAAAGCCTTTATTAAAAGTATAATGTGCAAATTGTTGATTAGAAGTATTAAAGATATGTTTGCTAAAAATGAAGTCTTTGTTGTCTGCTTTTAATAAGTCTAGGAGTGTGTAAGAAAAATCAACTTGACTAGCGACTGTATGTATTTCTGTGTTTTTTTTATGGAGTGCACCTCCTAACCATAACATCGGAATTCTAAATTTTTTAGGAGAAAAATAAGGGCCTTCATGTTTTGGAGAACTATGTCCATGATCAGACATAATAACAATTAAAGTATTGTTATACCACGCTTGTTTTTTTGCGAACGTTATAAAGTTACCAATTACTTTATCTGTATAATAATGAGTGCTTCTAAATTTATTGTCTTCAGTATCTTTGCCAAATTTATACTCACCTTTAAGCTCATAGGGTTCATGACTTGTTAAAGTAAGGGCTATTTTAAAAAAGGGTTTTGTTTGTTTGATTGATAAATCTTTAGCAAAACGTTTCATAAAAACGTCATCATAAGCTCCCCATTTCGAGTTCCAATCTTTTTTATCAAATTCATTTCCGTCAACAAAATTAGTAATTCCTGCATTTCTTAAATAGGTATTCATATTACCAAAATTCAAATCTCCTCCGTAATAAAAAGAAGTTTCATATCCTAAATCAATCATCTTTTTTGGTAACATTGGCAAGCTTCTAGTTTTATTTGGCATACGCATAATTCTCTTTACTGGTGGCGGATAATAACCACTTAATATAGCAGGGATTCCTTTATCTGTTCTATCCCCATTTGCGTAAAAATTAGTGAATAAGAGTCCTTCTTTAGAAAGTTTATTTAAATTAGGAGTTACGTTGGGTTCACCGCCTAAAGAGCCAACAATTTTTGCAGGCAAACTCTCCCAAAGTATTAAAATGACGTTAGGTTTAGAGGTATTTAAAATTGAATCTGTGTTTGATGTTAAAAGTTGGTTTTTAGTTTTGTTGATAATGTTAATTGCAGTTTCATCATCAAAATATTTGTATGAATTTGTTCCGTCTGATCTGTGTGTAAGTGTATTGAAAAAGTTCCAAATAAAATTTACTGAAGCATGATTTGCAAACATTTTATTAGAAAAATATACATTACTTTGGTTTACGGGAATGGTTTGAAATCCGCCTCTTACAGGAATTATTAAAGCTGCTGTAATTAATAAAAAAAATGGCATTTCTAACCAACTTCCATTAGTGAGTTTTTCATTATTTTTTTGATGTATTTTTTTAAATAATTTGATAAAAATATAAGAGATCAAAATCCAGGAAAGTATACCAGAAACTAACTGAAAAGTTGATGCTGAAGAAATCATTAATTGAGGTGTATTTAAATAGGGTAGAAGTGATGTATCTATACGAACGCCCCAAGCTTGGTATAATCCAGCATCAATTAATAGCATTAAACTGATAAAAAATATCACAGAAATGGTGTGCCATTTTATAATTTTCACTATAATTTTAGGATCAATAATTATTGACGAAATCATGAGTAAAAAAGGAATAAAAGACAGGTACGCCGCAAAAGAAGCGTCTAGTTGTATACCATAAAAGAAGGTTTCTATAGCTGTTGATAAACCAAGACCTTGTGATTTTTCAAAATAATAAAGAAGAAAAAATAAGCGGGCAAAAACAAAATAAACAATCCAAAAAAGAAAGTAATATATGCAATATAAGAGCCTGTTTTTAAAGTTTTTCATAGATTATTCTGTAACTTTTAAACGTGCTTTTGCGGTTACAGAAACATCCGCATAACTATTATTTAAATATTTTAAGTAACCAGTAATAGCAATCATGGCAGCATTATCTGTAGTAAATTCAAATTTGGGGATATAGGTTGTCCATCCAAAATATTTTTCTGCTAACTGCAATCTGCTTCTAATTTCTGAATTTGCAGAAACTCCACCGGCAATTGCAATCTGTTTTATACCCGTATGTTTTACCGCATTTTTTAATTTATCCATCAGTATTTCAACAATTGTATATTGAATAGATGCACAAATATCGTTCAAATTTTCTTCAATAAATTTAGGATTTATCCTTTGTTGTTTTTGTATAAAATAAAGAATTCCTGTTTTTAAACCACTAAAACTAAAATCTAAATCACCTACTTTTGGTTTTGTGAATTGATACGCTTTTGGATTTCCTAGTTTTGCATATTTATCGATTAAAGGACCTCCAGGGTATTGAAGTCCTAAAATTTTTGCAGATTTATCAAAAGCTTCACCAACAGCATCATCGATAGTTTCGCCTAAAACTTCCATTTTAAAATAATCGGACACTTTTACAATTTGAGTATGACCACCGCTTATTGTTAAACATATAAAAGGAAAAACAGGAATTTTACTTTGTTCATCTTTTATAAAATGTGCCAAGATATGTGCTTGCATGTGATTTACATCTATTAGAGGAACTTTTAAACCCAAAGCTAAAGATTTTGCAAAGGATGTACCAACGAGCAAAGACCCCATTAAGCCTGGGCCCTTAGTAAATGCAATTGCAGATAATTGTTCTTTAGTAATTTTAGCTTGTTCTAAAGCTTGTTGCACAACTGGGACAATATTTTGTTGATGTGCTCTAGAAGCTAATTCTGGAACTACTCCTCCATATTGTGAGTGCACTTCTTGGTTAGCAACCACATTGCTTAATACTTTTCCATTAAAAATTACCGAAGCACTTGTGTCGTCACAAGAAGATTCTATTCCTAAAATATACACAGGTTTTTCCATTAAAATAGTCTTAGACTACTGCGAAATTAAGTATAATTTCATCCACGCTCCATTTTTTAAGAATAGAAATTTAAATATTTGTTAAATTTGAACGTTCTTTGTAATAGTTGGCAATATTTTTGATCATAATAAAAAAGATTTTGCAACTACTTTAAATAAAAAATCATCAAAAAAGCAGGAAAAAAAATACTAAAATGGTTAGGGTACTTAGGGCTCTTTTTGTTGTTGATTAGTATTTTGCTTTCCATACCTGCAGTGCAAACTAAAATAGGGAATTACGCAACCAATAGAATCAACGAAGATTTTGGTATAAATCTAAATATTGAAAAAATAGATTTGTCCTTTTTAGGCAATGTGCAATTAAAAGGTGTGCAAATTAGAGACCATCATAAAGACACTTTAATTTTTGTACAAAAATTAAGTACCTCACTTTTAAATGCGAAAAGAATTATAGAAAATGAAGTAAATCTAGAGAGTGTTTCTATAGATGGCGCAGATTATCATATGAAAACCTACAAAGGTGAAGTGGACGATAATATGTCAATATTTATTGCTTCTTTTGACGATGGCATACCAAAAGATTCTTTGAGTAACCCTTTTGTTTTAGCAGCATCTAATGTGTATGTGAATGCATTAAATTTTAAAATAATTAATGCTAATAAAAAAGATTCAATAAATTATTTTGTTAAAAATGTTGGAGGAAATTTACAAAATTTAGCGATTCTTGGGCCTAAGGTTTCCATAAATCTGCGAGGTTTATATTTTACTGATTTATTCGGATTAGAAGTGACAAATTTAACGACTAACTTCTCTTATTCTAAAACTGCGATGCGTTTTAAAAATACGAGACTACAAACAAAAAAAACGGATATAAAAGGAAATATTTATTTTAATTACAAAAGAAAAGATTTAAAAAATTTCAATGATAAAGTAAAGATTAAAGCTAGTTTTGGTAACAGTAAAATTGCAGTACAAGACATTAAGAAGTTTTATAAGGAATTAAGCGGAAATGATATTTTAGATTTTCAAGGAGATGTTAATGGTCAGCTAAATAATTTAAACTTAAATAAGCTTAATATATCCTCTAGAAGTGGAATAAAAGTTCAAGGAAATTTAAGGTTTGTAAATTCTATCGCAAGTGAAAGAGGCTTTGTTTTTGATGGAAATTTAACTAATTTAACGGCAACTTATAAAGAATTAAAAAATATTTTACCGAATGTGTTAGGTAAAAATTTACCTACAGAATTTGATAAATTTGGGAAATTTACTTTAAAAGGAAAGGTAAAAGTTACCCCAGATAAAATGGAGGCAACTGTTAATGTGAATTCAGAAATAGGTTCTACGATTGCTAATTTACAAATCACGAATATTGGAGATATCGATTATGCAAAATATGACGGTGAAATAGAATTAAATAATTTTGATCTTGGTTACTTTTTCAATGACCCTTTGTTTGGTGTTATTTCTTTAAAAGGGGATGTAAATGGAAGTGGGTTTAAGATAAATAATATTATAACTTCGTTTATTGGTGAAGTTTCCGAATTTCAGTTTAAAAATTATAGCTATCGCAATATTGTTGTAAATGGCCAGTATCAGAATAATAAATTTGATGGTGACTTCTTTATTAACGATGATAATTTTAAAATGAACTTTAATGGATTAGCAGATTTGTCTTCTGCTATTCATAAGTTCGATTTTAGATCTGATATTGCTTATTTAAACTTACGAGAGACTAATCTTTTTGTTCGAGATAGTATTGCTGAATTAAAAGGTAAAATTGAACTTGATATAGAAGGAAATACCTTTGATGATATTATAGGAAATGCCACTTTTAAAAACGTTTACTATACGAATCAAAAAAAGGAATTTAGCTTTGAAGAATTTAAAGTTACTTCTTCTTTAAAAGACAGTATAAAAAGAATTGATGTTGATTCTAAAGATATTGCAAATGGATATTTAACAGGTAAGTTTACATTTTCGGAATTATCTAAAGTTGCACAAAATGCTTTGGGGAGTATTTATGCGAATTATCAACCTTTTGAAGTAGCTCCAAATCAGTTTTTAGATTTTAACTTTACAGTTTATAATCAAATTGTAAATGTGTTTTTTCCAGAGATTTTCATCGATGATAAAACTAAAATTAAAGGAAAAATTAAATCGAATAAAAATCAGTTAAAGCTTACGTTCTTGTCACCAAGAATAGATTTATATGGCAATGAATTAAAGGATGTTTTATTAAGGACAGACAATCAAAATCCGCTATATAACTCACATTTAACAGCCTCAGAAGTCAATACCAAATATTATAATGTTTCTAAGCTAAACTTATTAAATTTAACCCAGAATGATACATTGTTTTTTAAATCTGTATTTAATGGAGGAAAAACAAAAAACGAAAATTTTAATTTAGATTTTTTTTATACAATTAATCCAAAAGCAAAATCTGTAATTGGGTTCGAAAAATCAACTTTTGTTTTTAAGAGTAATCCATGGAAAATTAACCCAGATAAAGAAAACCCAGACAAAATCACCTTCGATTTAAAAAATAAAGAATTTAATTTCAGTAAATTTAAATTAGTTTCAGGAGAGCAAAAAATAGAGTTTACGGGAAACTTGAAAGGTGATTCAGAAAAGGTTTTACTAGCCGAATTTACAAAAGTAAGACTACACAGTTTTTTACCCGAAATAGATAGTTTAGCTTTGAAAGGAAAAGTTTCTGGAAACGTAGATTTTGTTCAAAAAGAAAATGTATATAGTCCTGAGGCCTTATTGGTTATCAAGGATTTTGAGGTAAATAACTTTAAACAGGGAGAACTGGCAATCAATATAAAGGGAAATAATTCTTATGAGAAGTATAATGTAGATTTATCGATTAATAATGAGAAAGTAAAAAGTATTGCGGCGACTGGAGCTTTAGATTTTTCTAGTTCAAGACCATTAATAGATTTAGATGTTTATCTAGAAGAATATGCTCTAGAAGCTTTTAGTCCTTTAGGTAAAGATATAATCTCATCCATAAGAGGCAGTGCGTCAGGGAATTTTAATTTAAGAGGGTTTTTAAGAAATCCGGATATGGAAGGGACTTTACGTCTTAAAAATGCAGGTTTAAAATTTCCTTATTTAAATATAGATTATGATTTTGAGGGTGAATCTATTATTTCGTTGATGCAACAATCGTTTATTTTAGAAGATGTAAAATTACGAGACATAAAGCATAAAACAAAAGGAAGATTATTAGGTAATATTTCTCATCAAAATTTTGAAAAATGGTTTTTAGATTTAGAAATTGATACAAATAATTTATTGGTTTTAGATACAGAAGACAAAGAAGAATCCAAATATTTTGGTACCGCTTTTATGGATGGTACCGCAAGTATTTCTGGTTTAACAGACCAGTTAACTATTGATATAAATGCGAAAACAAATCTTGGGACTAAATTCGTAGTGCCCTTAAAAGATGTTGAGACAGTAGATAGTTACAAATTAATTTATTTTAAATCTGATAAAACAAAAGTTGAAGACAAGCAAAGGGAAACAGCAAAAGCGGCGATAAAAGGTTTGTCTCTAAATATTGATATAGAAGTAACAAAAGATGCAGAAGCGCAAGTCGTAATTGATGAGATTAACGGAAGTCAGTTAACCGGAAGAGGCTCAGGGAATTTGCAAATAAGAATTAATACCAGAGGTAAGTTTAATATGTTTGGTGATTATACAATAAATAGTGGAGTATATGATTTTAAATATGGGGGTATAATTAGCAAGCCTTTCGTAATTCAAAAAGGGGGAACAGTCTCTTGGAATGGAGACCCCTATGAAGCTAATTTAAATGTTACAGCCATATATAAAGCCAAAGCTAACCCTGCTGTTTTATTAGAGAATTTTAGTTCAAATAGAAAGGAAGAAATAGATTTAGTTACCAAAATTACAGGAGGTTTATTTAGTTCTAAACAAGAATTAGACATTCAATTAACAAATGTAGATCCGACAATTGCAAACGAATTAGAGTTTATTTTAAATGATAACAATGTAAATGAAAAAACTACTCAGTTTATTTCTTTGCTAGCTTTAGGAACCTTTAGAAATCCGGATAAAGTAAATTTTGATGTAAATAATACGCTTACGGGTACAGCTTCAAGTGCAATTTCGGCAGCATTTTCTAGTTTATTAAATAGTCCAGATAGTAAATTTCAGTTAGGGGTAGATTATCAACAAGGGGAAAGAGGAAATGATGTTGATCGTTTAAATATAGATAATCAAGTAGATGTATCTGTAAGTACACAAGTTAGTGATAGGGTAATTATAAATGGTAAAGTTGGTGTGCCTGTTGGTGCACAGACACAATCTAGTGTTGTTGGTGAGGTAAAAGTTGAAATATTACTAAATAAAGAAGGTAATTTTAGAGGAACCATTTTTAATCGTCAGAATGAAATACAATATTCTACAGAAGAGGTCGGCTACACTCAGGGTGCGGGGTTATCTTATCAAGTAAATTTTAATAACTTGTCTGGTCTCTTGACTAAAATGGGTTTGAAAAAGAAACGAAAAAAAGAAAAGATTAAAAACTTAAAAAAAGATTCTTTAAAGCTCAAAACAAAGAAGTTAATTGATTTTGAAGGGAATTAATTAACTTCTTTATTCTTTTGTTTTTTTTATTAAAAATAAACGAAAAACTTTTCGAATTAATAACTCAATTTCCCTTTTAAAGCTATGGGTTTAGCGCTAAAACGATTTCGTAGTTTTATTATTTTAAATCACTAAAAAGAGTTAATTTCGTACCATTAAATTATGAAGAAAATCAAAAAAATAGGAGTCATGACTTCCGGAGGAGACTCTCCGGGAATGAATGCGGCAATTAGGTCTGTGGTAAGAACTTGTGCTTTTTATGGTATAGAATGTGCAGGAATTTATCGTGGGTATCAAGGAATGATTGAAGGGGATTTTATTGAACTAAATGCAAGGAGTGTAAAGGGTATCATCAATAAAGGAGGAACTTTTTTAAAGTCTGCAAGATCAAAAGATTTTAGAACTAAAGAAGGTAGAAAAGAAGCGCACAAACAATTAATAAAAGCAAATATAGATGCTTTAGTGGTTATTGGTGGAGATGGAAGTTTTACTGGAGGTTTAGTCTTTAATCAGGAATTTGGTTTCCCTGTGATGGGAATTCCAGGAACCATCGATAATGATATTGCGGGTACTTCTCACACTTTAGGATATGATACAACTTTAAATACGGTTGTAGATGTAATTGATAAAATTAGAGATACAGCTTCATCACATAACAGACTGTTTTTTGTAGAAGTTATGGGAAGAGATGTTGGTCATATTGCATTAAATGTTGGAGTAGGAGCGGGAGCAGAAGAGATCTTAATTCCTGAAGAAGATTTAGGTTTAGATCGTTTATTAGAGTCTTTAAGAAGAAGTAAAGAATCTGGTAAATCATCTAGTATTGTTATCGTTGCTGAAGGAGATAAAATTGGTAAAAACGTTTTTGAATTAAAAGATTACGTGGAAGAAAATTTACCGGAATATGAAGTTAGAGTTTCTGTTTTAGGCCATATGCAAAGAGGGGGTTCACCTTCTTGTTTTGATAGGGTTCTTGCGAGCAGAATGGGTGTAAAAGCGGTAGAAAGTCTTTTAGAAGGAAAATCGAATTTAATGGTTGGTTTATTGAATGATAAAATTACTGTAACACCTTTGGAAAAAGCAATTAAAGGACAATCAAAAATAAATAAAGAATTAATAAGAGTTTCAGACATAATGTCTGTTTAGGAAATAAATAAAAATAATATGATTAAAATAGGAATTAACGGATTTGGAAGAATAGGAAGATTAGCTTTTCGTTCAGCTGTAAAAAGAGAAAATGTACAAATTGTTGCCATCAACGATTTATTAGAAGTAGATTATTTAGCATATATGTTAAAATATGACTCTGTACATGGTGCATTCGACGGAACTGTTGAGGTAAAAGATGGAATGTTAGTTGTAAACGGAAACGAAATTAGAATTACAGCAGAAAGAGATCCTGCAAACTTAAAATGGAACGAAGTTGGTGCTGAATATGTAATTGAATCTACAGGATTTTTCTTAACAGAAGAAACGGCTGGGAAACATTTAGAAGCAGGTGCTAAAAAAGTTGTTCTATCTGCACCATCGAAAGATCATACACCAATGTTTGTGATGGGTGTAAACAATACAGAATTAACAGCAGATCAAAAGATTTTTTCTAACGCATCTTGTACAACAAACTGTTTAGCACCAATAACAAAGGTATTAAATGATAATTTTGGTATTGTTGAAGGTTTAATGACAACTGTGCATGCTGCAACAGCAACTCAAAAAACTGTTGATGGTCCTTCTATGAAAGATTGGAGAGGAGGTCGTTCTGCGATTCATAACATCATTCCTTCTTCTACAGGAGCTGCAAAAGCAGTAGGGAAAGTAATTCCTGCAATGAATGGTAAATTAACTGGTATGGCTTTTAGAGTTCCAACAATGGATGTTTCTGTTGTAGATTTAACTGTAAAGTTAGATAAACCAGCTTCTTATAAAGAAATTTGTGCTGCAATGAAAGCTGCTTCTGAAAGTGGACCAATGAAAGGTGTTTTAGGATATACTGAAGACTTAATTGTTTCTCAAGATTTCGTTGGAGATACGCGCACATCAATTTTTGATGCAAACGCTGGTATCGCTTTAAACGATAACTTTGTAAAGGTTGTTTCTTGGTATGATAACGAAATGGGTTATTCAACTAAAATCGTCGATTTAATTGAATACTCTGCTACTTTGTAGTAAGTCGAATAATTAGAATTTATAAAAAACCTGATAGATTAAAACTATCAGGTTTTTTTATGCTTAAAATTTATCCAGTTCTAAAATAGCATTTTCCATAATTTTATTACAATTAATTTTATAAAGGTGTAATGTTATTTTATTTATTTCGACAAAAAATGGAAAAACTGTAAAAAAGGAATAGTGCTTTGCCAATATTGCTATTCTTATCCTGAGTAATTCTAAATAGTTGCGTAGAAAACGACTTTATAGATGACAGAGTTAATGAACGAATTTCTTCGAGTAATAAAATTGACGAAATTTTATTAGATGAAACTCACCAATTATCTGCTACTTTTTTTAATAATGCAGGTATACCAGAAGACATAGAGCTAATTTGATCTAGTTTACATCCTACCGTTATTTCATTGAGCAACAAAGGTTGAATAAGCGAATTAAATGAGGGGAATACAATTATACGTGTGGAATCTACAACTAGTTTAGATGTAATAATTTTAGAAGAAATAGAAATAACAGTTTCTGAAAGCTCTTTAGATAACTCAAGTCTTAGTTCAAAGTCTGAAACTATAATTACGACTAGTTCTTATCTTTTAGAAGGGAGTTTTATAATTTCAGAGATTTTAAATTCTCAAAATTTAGATTTGAGTATTGCTGATAATTATAAAGCATCTGCAAGTTTACCCGCACTTTATATCTATTTATCTAATAATCCTAACTCTATAAGTGAAGCTTTGGAGTTAGGAAAAGTAACCGTTTTTAAAGGTGTACTTAATTATATAATAGAAAATACAGAGCTTAATAATTGCAAATAGATACTGTATTCGTGCAAGCCTTTTTCAGTAAAAGTCGGAGATGGAGAAATTGATTAAAATGAAAAAAGGACTATTAATTTTTGCAATTGCTTTAATCACTCAAGTATCTTATTGACAATGGTCTAAAGGAAAAGGATTCTGTAAGCTAACTGCTTGGTATTTGAAAACCGATGAGCATTACACAAATACTGGAGATATTGATTCAAATGCAACAAGAAGTCAATTTAATGTTAATTTATATAATAAATGCTTTATTTACAGTAAGTTATATATAGTTGCATACGTGCCTTTTTACGCGAGAGCCACACAAAATAATATAGTATCTAGTACAACTGGTTATGTAATTCAAAAAGGGAAGTTATTTCTTCTATTGGTGATATAGATCTAGGATTTAATTATAATTTCTTTAGAAAAAATAATTGGTCTGCTTCTTTGAAAATTTCATTTGGAATGCCAGCTGGAGAAAATAATGGAGGAAGTGATGGCAGTTTTCAAACAAGAGATGGTGAGTTCAATCAGTTTTATCCTCATCTTTAAGGTATTCAATAAAAATTAATAATTTTTCAGTCTACGGAAAGACCTATCTTAGGTTTAACAATAAAACTAAAAATTTTTCAGACGAGCTTAGATTTGGAATAGAATCCGGAATTAATTTATTAAGAAAAATATTTTGGTTGATTATAAGGCTATATGTTATAGAATCTTTTCAAAATAGCAGTCCCAATACTCAAAACAATACGCAAGTCAGCATCTTCGTAAATAATTTAGAATATATAGGTTTAGGAGTAGAAGTAAGTTCTTGTTTTATAAAAAAATAGGTATTTTTTTAACTTGTGGAGGTGCTGTTTCTGGAAAAATTATTGCCCCAAATCCATCAATTAGTGGTGGAATATTTTTAGATTTTAAATAAAAAAAAAGCCCAAATTTTAGTCGAGCTATTTTGATAATTTTATAATAAAAAAATTATTTTATTGCGATGGCACTAATTTCTACATTTACAAATTTAGGCAAGTTTGCTACTTCAATGGTTTCTCTAGCGGGAGCTGTTTCTTCGTTAAAATATTTTCCATAAACAGTATTTATCTCACCAAATGTATTCATGTCAGAAATAAATATTGAAGTTTTAATTACATTTTCAAAAGTCATTTCTGCCGCGGCTAAGACTTCTTTTAAATTTTCCATTACTTGTTTTGTTTCAGCTTGAATAGAATCTAAAACTAACTCTCCGTTTACTGGATTAATTGCAATTTGTCCAGAAGTATACAAGGTGTTTCCACTTAAAACGGCTTGATTATATGGTCCAATAGGGGCAGGAGCTTTTGGAGTTGTTATTATTTTTTTCATTTGATATTAAATTTTTAAAATTAATTTTGTTTTATTTTCTCAAAAGTCAAAGACTATGACTAAAACAATCTTCTATCCGGTGGTTTGTTTTTATCCCATTTTAAATCGGCCAAAGTAGATGATTTTACACCTATAAAAAATGTGTAAGATGAGATTGAGCCAAATGGAACCCAATTAAAATTGAATTGCCAACTATCTAAATCTCTCGTGAAATTAAATCTTGAGAAAGAAAAAGCTCCGTTTTTAACATCATAACCGGAAGAGTAACCAACTTTCCATTTAGGAGATAACTCAATATTTCCACTAAAACCTAAGGTATGAACTCCAACTTCTCCGGGTTCAACCCCATTATTTCTGTAGTTTGCAGAATAGACTAAGTTTATAGACCAAGGTATTTTAGCTTTATATAAATCGGTTTTTAAAGTTTTACTTTTATTATTGATTTTTCGTCTACCTTGACTATTAGTAGGATCAATATTTGCGCCCATTACATCTGGAGGGTTATTTGCTCCATTTCCATTCTTTTTGGCTTTACTGTCATCTTCACTTTTATCAAAGTCTGTGCTAGAAATAGAATAGTTCGCAGTTAGGTTCGCATTAGATAGTCTAAAAATACTAGTATTAAATTTATCAATTCTTATCCCTTCATCGTTAATCTGATAAGGATCTAAAGAACCATTAAAATTTAAGGCTAGTTTATCTTTAAATAACCTCGTTCCTGCTGAAAAAGTAACATTAGACCAACGTAAACTATCTGCAGCAATGTTATAAGAAGAATTAAAATTCAAGTTATTTAAAAGCATGATTTTTTCATCATCGTCATCACTTTCTGGATCTTTCGGGGCAACTTTAGCCTCTAAAACATTATTTAAAGAAATACCAATAGAATTACTTAATCCAGCTGAAGGAGCGCCATAAATTCCTTGATCAAAAACAGTATATTGTTTTAAGTCTGTTAAAAGGGTACTTTGTTGGACTTCATTAGTGTATTTATCTTTAAAATCTGGTCTGTATGAGTAAGAAACAGTAGGTCTAAAAGTATGTCTTAAGGCTTTTAGACGTCCTTTATTAAAATTGAAAGTACCATAAATGTTTGTAGATAAACTCACCCCCATATTATATTCTCTATAGGTTTTAAATCCTCTTAAAGTATCTGTGACAATAACGTTATCAGTAATACTATATTCTTTGTTTATGTAATCAAACTGCCAAGTTTCTTCATAATTAGCACTTGGTGATAACGTAAAATATTTAAAGGCTTTTATATTTGTACTGGTACTTGTTTTGTGTTGTACTCCAGACCTTGCCGTTTTAAACATTTTACTTGTAAAGAATTCATCATCTGTGGTATTAATCAAATACTGACCTTGCATATTGTAGTTGAAACCTAACTTTTGAATTGGATTCTTTTTAACACCGCCTTTACCTGCAAAAGGATATACTCTATTCATGTTTAAGGTTAATGAAGGCAGGGTCATTGTAATCGTTTCTGTATTTGTGTTTTGCTGATGAGAGGCAGTTACAGCCATGTTAAAGGGAGTATCAACAAAAGTTTTACTGTAATTTATAGAGGAATTAAATGTATTGTTCTGTGTTTGTGAAACGTTAAATTGATTGAGAGATTCTCTAAAGAAACGACTACTTCCTAAATTTACAGAAGCCGTAAATCTTGAGTTAGGACTTGCTTTGGAATCTTGACTATGAGTCCATCTAATATTAAAGTTATTTGCTTTACTATAATCGTCAAAACCTCTAATGCCATTAATGTTGTTCTCGAAATTAAAACTAAAGGCACCATTAAAACGATAACGTTTTCTATAGTTTGATGATACTCTTGTTCCCCAACTTCCATTAGAATATACATCACCTAAAACCGTTAAATCTGCATAATCACTTAGCGCAAAATAATAACCTCCATTTTGAAAACCAATTCCTCTATCGCTACTTCCTGTATCAAATGAAGGAATTAAAAACCCAGAAACACTTGTTTCTGTCATGGGAAAATAAGCAAAAGGTAAAAATAATGGAGTTGGAACATCTGCTAAAACTAAATTACTGATACCAACAATAATCTTTTTTCCAGGCACCAATTTTGCTTTATCTGTCGCTATATAATAATCAGGATTTTTTTTATCTGAAGTTGTAAATCTTATTTTTCTAATATAAACGGTAGAATCATTGACACGTTTTGTTTTCTCACCATAGGTAAACATTTCACCTTGTTTGGTTTTTAAACCATAAATTATAGCACGTTTACTTTTGAAGTTATAAATTATTGAATCTTGCTCAGACTCTTCACTTCCTTGCTTAAATATGGGTCTTTGATTATAACTTATACTGTCTTTAATTCCTTTAGCAAAAAGTGTATTTTTCTTGTAGTCAATAATTATAATTCCTGCTTTTAAATCAATATCTGTATATTTTATATTTGCCTCGTTGTAAAGAGTAACAGTTTTATCTTTAGCGTTTTGTATGGTGTAATCTTTAGCGACATGCGTTATAATGTCTTCAACACTTTCTTTAGATTTTATAGAATCATTAGAAATGGTATCTTTATTCTTTAGAAGTAAGCTGTCTTTTCTAGAACTAAATAAAGTGTTTTTTTTCGTTGAAAGAATAGTATCTTTTTTTGCTAATGGAATTATCGTTTTTCCTTTAGATTTTATATCTTGTGCAAAACACATCTTTATAAAAAAGAAACTGCAAAATAAAAGTATGTATGATAGGTTTGTTTGCAATGCTATAAGTACTATTTTTGTGTAAAAGTAAAAGTATGGCTCCATATTTGGAACACCAAATTATAGTTCCCAAAATTAGTTAAATTTTATCGATGAATTTTCTACAAATGAACAAATTTAATATCAAAGTGAAAAACTTGTTTTTTTTAACATTTTTTACATTAATTTTCTTTTTTTCATCAACATTTGTGTACGCGCAAAAAAGTTATACAATTGTCTTAGATGCAGGCCATGGAGGCAAAGATCCAGGTAATTTAGGGAATGGATATAAAGAAAAAAATATTGCATTAAAAGTAGCTTTAATTGTTGGTAATGAATTAAAAAAAGATAAAGACCTAAAAGTAATTTATACAAGAAGTGGAGATGTTTTTATAGATTTATGGAAAAGAGGAGATATTGCAAATACTGCAAAAGCAGATTTATTCGTATCCATCCATTGTGATTCTCACACATCTAATGCATACGGAGCAGGAACTTTTGTGTTAGGTTTAAGAGGA
Organism: uncultured Acidimicrobiia bacterium; assembly: GCA_964195455.1. Taxonomy (GTDB): domain Bacteria; phylum Bacteroidota; class Bacteroidia; order Flavobacteriales; family Flavobacteriaceae; genus Polaribacter. The sequence continues at coordinate 104,875 of CAXMOR010000040.1, read as the reverse complement.
AATAAAAAGAATTTAGAAATAGCGAAAAGAGAAAATGCAGTAATTCTTAGATTCGAAGATAATTACAAGGAAAAATACATAGGTTTTGATTCAAATTCTGCAGAATCTGTTATAGGTTTATCACTTTTACAAGAAGAAAATTTAGATAAGAGTCTAGAAATTGCAAGCTTAATTCAAACAAATTTTACTAAAAACTTAAAAAGATTAGATAGAAAAGTAAAGCAAGATAATTTTCAAGTTTTACGAGAAACTATTATGCCAAGTGTTTTGGTAGAATTAGGATTTTTAACAAATAAAACCGAAGGTAGGTACCTTAATTCTAAAAATGGGCAACAAAAAATGGGTAAAGCTGTTACCGATGGAATTAAAAATTACATAAATCATTTAAAATTAAATACAGTTATTGAAGTTTTCGCTGATGATGAAAATTTAAAAAATACTGTTGAATATAAAATTCAAATCGCATCTGGAAAAAATAAGATTTCAACAAAACCTTATAATTTTAAAAATCTAAAAAAGGTTCAAGTAGCTAAAGTTGGTGCTTATTATAAATATTATTATGGTAACTCTTCTAAATATAAAGGGGTTTTAAAAGCTTTAAAAATTGCAAAAGAAAAAGGGTATTCGTCAGCATTTATTGTTGCTTTTAAAAGCGGAGAAAAAATCTCTGTTAGAGAAGCAAAGAAAATGCAGTAGTTTTGGTAGTTTCAACCAAAAATTATTAGTAATTTTGTTATTAAATCTCTATAAATGACTAAAGAATTAAAAACAGGAATTGTTCTAATTATTATTATTGTTGGTTTTATATGGGGTTTTAACTTTCTTAAAGGACAAGATATTTTTAAACCAAATAAAAGATTCTATAACGTAGAATATACGAATGTTGGTGGTTTAACAAAAGCTAGTTTAGTTACAATAAATGGATTAAAAGTAGGTAAAGTAGATGACATAGAATTTAACAATAAAATAGGGAAAAGAGGTCATTTAATTGTCAGATTTTCTTTGGAAAATGATTTTGAATTCTCGAATAATAGCGTGGTGAAAATTTATTCTCCGAATCCATTATCAGGCTCTAACTTAGCTATTATACCAAATTTTAATGGTGAGCCGGCAGTTTCTGGTGATTTTTTAAAGGGAAAAATAGAATCAAGTTTATTTACTTCCATTGGTGAAAAATTAGATCCTATTCAAGCGAAATTAGAAAATGTTATTGTAAGTGCAGACACACTTTTTCAAAGGATAAATAATGTTTTAGATAAGGAAACATCAAAAAGTATTAAAAAATCTGTTAAAGGTTTAGAGTTTACAATTGTTGATATTAGAAAAACACTTCGTTCTGTAAACTCAATGATAGATTCATCTTCTGTTAGTTTTAAAGAAACTTTGGTAAACACAAAAAATATAACTAAAAACTTATTAAAGGTAACAGATACTTTAGCAAATTCAAATATTGGTGAAATTATTAGAAAGTCAGAAATAACACTTACGTCTGTAAACTCTTTATTACTTGGTTTGGATGAAGGAAAAGGTACTTTAGGAAAATTGATAAACGATGATGCTATGTATTATAACCTATCAAATTTGTCTAAAGAATTAGAAGAACTTTTAAGAGAAATTAAGCTGAATCCAAAGAGGTTTGTACACTTTTCTTTATTTGGTAAAAGGGCAAAGCCTTTTGATGAAGATAATAATAAAAAGAATAAAACCAATCAATAATATTCGTTTCACAAAATATATTTAAAATATTATGCAATATTTATCAAACATTCTTTTTGCAATCGCATTAATCGTTGGTATAAGTTTTTTTGTGATGAATATTCGCAAAATCTTTAGAAATATAAATTTAGGAAAAGATATAGATAGAGTAGATAATAAGTTAGAACGTTTAAAAAATATGATGAGGATTGCTCTTGGACAATCTAAAATGGTGAAAAGACCAGTTTCAGGATTTCTTCATATTATAGTTTACGTCGGCTTTATCATTATTAATATTGAAGTTTTAGAAATTATTATTGATGGTTTACTTGGCACTCACAGAGTGTTTCAAGGTTTTTTAAGTGATGGTTTTTATGGTTTTCTAATAGGGACTTTTGAGATTTTAGCAGCATTAGTTTTTGTCGCTGTTATTCTATTTTGGACACGAAGGAATATTGCAAATATCAAACGTTTTTTAAGTTCAGAAATGAAGGGTTGGCCAAAAATGGACGGAAATATAATTTTATATTTCGAAATGGTTTTAATGACACTTTTTTTAGTGATGAATGCCACAGATATTTCATTTCAACAAGTGGGTATTGGAAACCCTGTAAGTCAGTTTATTACTCCTTTATTTGATGGGTTTTCAGTAGAAGGAGTTCATGTAATAGAACGAACATCTTGGTGGATTCACATTCTAGGAATTTTAGTTTTCTTAAACTATTTATTCTATTCAAAACATTTACATATTTTATTAGCGTTCCCAAATACATTTTTCGCAAATTTAAATCCTAAAGGACAATTCACAAATTTAGAATCTGTTACGAATGAAGTGAAATTAATGATGGACCCAGAGGCAGATCCTTATGCAATGCCAGAAGAAGGAACAGAGGAAACTGTGCCAGAAAAATTTGGTGCAAGTGATGTTGCTGATTTAAGTTGGGTGCAATTATTAAATGCATATACGTGCACAGAATGCGGAAGGTGCACATCAGCTTGTCCGGCAAACTTGACGGGTAAAGAATTGTCACCAAGAAAAATCATGATGGATACTCGTGATAGATTAGAAGAAGTTGGTAGAAATATAGATGCAAATAAAGGAACTTTTGTTGATGATGGGAAACAATTATTAAACGATTATATCTCACCAGAGGAATTATGGGCTTGCACAAGTTGTAACGCCTGTGTAGAAGAATGTCCGGTAAATATAGACCCATTATCTATAATTATGGATATGAGAAGATATTTAGTAATGGAAGAAAGTGCTGCACCACAAGAATTAAATATGATGATGACCAACATCGAAAATAATGGTGCTCCTTGGCAATACAATCAACAAGATCGATTGAATTGGGCAAATGAAGAATAGATTTTTTTGCAATTTTTATAGCAGTATTTATGGTCAATTAAGTTATTGATTATAGATAAATTACATTAGTTAAATAATACAACATCAACCTATAAACGATTAAATATCAAAATTATGAAGGTACCAACAATAGCAGATATGATGGGGCAAGGTAAACAACCAGAAGTGTTGTTTTGGGTTGGCGCAGCAGGAAGCTATGATGATAGAGCAAAAAAGATATCGAGAGCATTTGTAAAAATATTACAGCAAGCAAATGTAGATTTTGCGGTTTTAGGTACTGAAGAATCATCTACAGGAGATGCAGCAAAAAGAGCGGGAAATGAATTTTTGTTTCAGATGCAAGCAATGATGAATATTGAAGTTTTAAATGGATATGAAGTAAAGAAAATTGTTACCTGCGATCCTCATTCATTTAATACATTAAAAAACGAATATCCAAGCTTAGGAGGCAAGTATGAAGTTTTTCATCATACACAATTTATACAAAATTTAATTTCTGAAGGTCGTTTAAAAATTGATGATACCGTTTTAAAAGGAAAAAGAGTCACTTTTCATGATCCCTGTTATTTAGGAAGAGCCAATGATGTATATGAGTCTCCTAGAGATTTAATTAAAAGGTTAGGTGTTAATTTAACAGAAATGAAACGAAATAAAGCCACAGCGTTATGTTGCGGTGCAGGTGGTGCACAAATGTTTAAAGATGCAGAAAAAGGGGATAAAGAAATTAATATTTTAAGAACGGAAGATGCTTTAAAAACCAAACCAAATATTATCGTAACAGGTTGTCCTTATTGTAATACAATGATGACAGATGGAATTAAATTTAAAGAAAAAGAAACCGAAGTTTTGGTAAAAGATATTGCAGAACTAATTGCAGAAGCTAATAATTTATAAGATGAAAAATATTTTTTTAATATTATTTTGTATTGTTTTTTTTTCGTGTACTAAAAAGAGGGAAAAAGAAATTCCTGTTGAAAAGATTAAAATTAAGCAGATCGTAGCTCCTGTTCAACTGGACGATAAATTGCTTTTTATGGTACAAATAGCAGCTCTAAAAAATGTGAACAAAACTTTAACTAATTTAGAAAGTATAAAAATTTTTCAAGAAAACACATTAATAAAGTATCGTTTTGGAGCTTTTAAAACATACAAAGAGGCAAGAGAGCGGAGAGCTCAGTTAATTAAAAACTATAAAGGAGCATTTGTACAAGCATTGTTAAATGATACTCCGATATCTATTACAGCAGCCTTACAACATTAGTTTTTATGTCAGATTCTTTTCAAAATATTGAAGTCACTTCTTTTCCAGATATTACTAAAATAGAATTTAAAAAAATTAATAGAACTTATTTTAAGGTAATTCTTGTTAATTTTTTATTATTGGCCGTTGCATTTTTTTCAATATTAACTTTATTACATCAATTAGATTTTTTAAAAGAGTTTAATGAATATATGATTTTTATTTATGCATTCTTTTTCGTGTTCTTAGTATGTTTTTTCTTCTATTTAAGATTCAGTTTTCCAAAGAGAAAATACGCAGTAAGAGAAAGAGATATTTCTTACAAAACAGGATTGTTTGTTAAGAAAACAACAACAGTTCCTTTTTCAAGAATACAACATATCGAAATTGATGAAAAACCGATTTCAAGAATATTTGGTTTGGCATCTTTAAGCGTTTACACTGCAGGAGATAGTAGTGATGATTTAGTTGTTAGAGGATTGAAAAAAGAGGTTTCCATTCAACTTAAAGAATTTATTAGCACAAAAATTGATGCATAATTCCTTTGATTTCTCTAGCTTTTCAAAACAATCTCCTAAAGGAGTTTTTGTGATCTACATCTATTCAATTTTGAAATTTATAAAAGTAACTTGGATTCTCTTGTTTCTTATTTTAAAAGATTTTTCAGAAATTTCTGATGTTAGATTAAACTATATATATGCAAGTATAATATTCATCTTGGTATTTCTTTTCGTGAGAGCTTATTTAGTTTTTAAAAATTTTCAATTTAAAATTGAAGATGGACACTTTATATTAAAGCAAGGAATTCTGAAAAAAACCAATACATCCATTCCGTTTGAAAGAATCCAAAATGTAAATTTTAAACAGAATGTTATTCAGCAGGCCATTAATGTTTTTGAAGTAAATTTAGAAACAGCAGGTTCAAGCAAAACAGAGATTGCAATTAGAGCAGTATCTCTTGAAAAGGCAAATATATTAAAGGAAATTATTACAGAAGATTCTAAAAAAAATGAGGCTATAGAAAGAATTAAAAAAGTAAAACCCTTAATCCTTATCAATTTTTTAGAGCTTTTAAAAGTGAGTTTAACCGAAAATCATTTGCAAAGTTTATTTTTATTTTTAGCGATTGTTTTAGGTTTCTTTCAGCAAATTCAACAAATTTTTGATGGTTTAGGGAATAAAGATTTATTTAATGGTTTTGTAGATGAAAATGCAAATGCGATTTCTAACAGTATTTTAATAATTGCTTTATGCATTATTCTTTTAACTATTATTGCATTAATAAGCTCTTTTATTAGAGTTTTTCTTATTCATTTTAATTTAGAAGCATATTTAAAAAAGGATGCGTTCGAAATTAATCAAGGTTTATTAACAAAGAAATCCATAGTTTTAAAAAAGCAGAAAATACAAACTATTACTATTTCTACAAATCCTATTAAAAGATTTATTGGCATTTCGTTTATTACTTTTAAACAAGCTGTAAGTGGTAAAATAAATGTCAAAAAGAATAAACTCATTAGAATTGTTGGTTGTAAACCAAATCAAGTAGAAACTGTAAAATCAAGTTTATTTGATACGACTGAGCTTAATAACTCTGAAAAAAAACACCCAGATAACTATTATAGAAAACGATTATTTTTCATGCTTTCATTTTTAATAATCACTTTTTATATAGCTTTAATATACGTTTTTGATTCTTTAGAAGTTTTATATTCTGTATTTGTTACCGCACCTCTAATTGTTTTTTTGATACTCAAAAAAGTAAAAAAAAGGTATTATAAAATATCGGAATCACTACTGCTTGTTGGAAATGGTTTATTAGAGACTCATTTAACTTATTTAGAAATTTTTAAGGTTCAGAATATAAAGTTGAAACAAAATATTTTTCAAGAAAGAGCTAATGTTGCAGATCTTATTTTACAAACTGCCTCTGGGAAAATTAAAATTTCGTGTATTCATTTTGAAGATGCCATAAAAATTTATAACCATACTTTATTTAAAGTAGAAACTAGCAAAACGTCATGGATGTAAAAAGTTTTATAAAAGCAGCACGTTTAAGGACATTGCCTTTATCTGTTTCTGGAATCATTGTTGGAAGTATTCTTGGAAATCAAGTGCTTAATGATGATTCTATATTATTATCTAGTATTTTCTGGTTGGCAATTCTAACAACAATAGGGTTTCAAGTATTGTCAAATTTTGCAAACGATTATGGAGACGGAATAAAAGGTTCAGATAAAAACAGAACTGGAGAAGCAAGAATGGTTGGTTCAGGAGCAATTACTCCAAAGCAAATGAAAACGGCAATGATACTAATTACAATAATTACTTTATTAATTGCATTAGTGCTTATTTATGTTGCTTTTGGGAAAGAAAATTTCGGCTATTCTATATTGTTTTTTGGATTAGGAATCGCATCAATTATAGCAGCTATAAAATACACAGTTGGTAATTCAGCTTATGGTTACAGTGGTTTTGGAGATGTTTTTGTATTTCTGTTTTTTGGGTTATTAAGTGTTGTAGGAAGCTATTTTTTGTACACAAAACACATTAATATAAAAATATTTTTACCAGCAATTTCTATAGGAATGTTAAGTACAGCAGTGCTAAATTTGAATAATTTAAGAGATAGAGAAGAGGATAAAAAGAATAATAAAAACACATTAGTTGTTAAATTAGGAAATGGAAAAGCAAAAAAGTATCATTATTTTTTAATTTTAGGTGCTTTAACTTCTGCATTAATTTATGTTTTTTTAGATTTTAACTCTTTGTATCAACTTATTTTTTTAGTATCTTTTATTCCATTAATTAAAAACATTAAAACAGTTGCGCAAAATATAGTTCCTGCTGAATTAGATAGCGAACTTAAAAAAGTTGCTTTAAGTACATTTTTATTTGCTATTCTTTTTGGAATTGCACAGATTTTTTAAAATATAATTATGAAAACAATAAAAATAATTTTAGGAATCATTACAGGAATAGTGGTTGTTTTTCTTGCAACAGGCCTTTTGATTAAAGAAACAAGTTATACAACAAGAGTTTCTGTAAATAAACCTGTTGAAGAAGTTTTTAAAACATTTAATAACTCAGATAAGATTAAAAATTGGATTCCAGAAATAAAATCTCTTACTGTGGTTAAAGAGAATGTTGGAAAAACAGGAAATATTTATAAAATTGTTGTAGAAAATCAAGGGCAAGAAATTGTGATGACAAAAAAAGTGATTGCTTATATTCAAAATGAAAAAGTAACATTATTTTTTGATGCTGAAAACATGTTGAAAAGAGACGATTATGTTTTTACAGAAAAAGATGGAATTACAAATATTACTTTAAATGCTAGCTGTCGAAGTGAATCTTATTTAATGGCTTGTATGTTTCCTTATTTTAAAGGTACCTTTAAAGATCAGGACCAAACTTATTTGAATAATTTTAAAGCATTTGTAGAAAAATAATAATATTTAGTTGTGATAAAAGCTAGTTACAAAAAACACATTCTCAATTTTAAAAGTCCAAGTGGTACTTCACGGGGAATTTTGAGAACGAAAGAAACCTGGTTTATCATTTTAGATAAAAATGGCAAGAAAGGTATCGGAGAAACAGGTTTGTTTCGAGGTTTAAGTATAGATGATGTTGTTAATTACGAGGAAAAATTAAGTTGGACATGTCAAAACATAAATCTTGGCTTAGATTCTCTGCTTAAAGAATTATGGGCATTCCCATCAATTCAATTTGGAATAGAGCAGGCTTTTTTATCACTCAAATCTGAAACTTCGTTTGAGTTATTTCCATCTCAGTTTACGAAAGGTGAAAAATCTATTCGTATTAACGGTTTAGTATGGATGGGTGAGAAGGAATTTATGAAGAATCAAATCATAGAAAAAATAGAAGCTGGCTTTTCTTGCATCAAAATGAAAATTGGTGCAATAGATTTCGATGCGGAAATTGAGTTGTTAAGGGCGATTCGAAAAGAATTTTCATCCAAGGAAATTGAAGTTAGAGTTGATGCTAATGGTGCCTTTAATTCAAAGAATGCTTTAGAGAAATTAAATAGATTATCGGAGTTAGAACTACATTCTATAGAGCAGCCAATTAAACAAGGTCAGGTTCAAGAAATGGCAGAATTATGTTCTAAAACACCTTTGCCAATTGCTTTAGACGAAGAGTTAATTGGTGTATTTTTAAACGAAGAAAAAAATAAATTATTAGAGACCATAAAGCCGCAATATATCATTTTAAAACCAAGTTTAATTGGTGGTTTTGCTGGTAGTAAAGAATGGATTAAATTTGCAGAGCAAAATCAATCTAATTGGTGGATTACATCTGCTTTAGAAAGTAATATAGGTTTAAGTGCCATTGCACAATTTACGCATACATTGCATAGTGCTTTGCCGCAGGGCTTGGGAACAGGTGGGTTGTTTACTAATAACTTTATAAGTCCATTAGAAGTTGAGAATGGAACTTTACAGTACAACCCAACAATAAACTGGAAATTTAATTTAACGTAATTCTGAACCAATTTCAGAATGTTAGAATGGAAAAAATGAATTACATACAACAAGCTTTTAAAGGGAGAAATGAATGGTATCATTGGGTAATAACTATAGGATTAGTTTTTATTGGTTGGCAAATTATAGGAGTAATTCCTTTGATAATTGCAGCGCTAGCTTATTCAGAAAATATGACAGAGTTTGTAAATGCTGCTGCAGATAATTTTATGACTTTAGATATGAACAAAAATTTATTTTTGTTTTCAATGCTTTTTATGTTTGCTATTGGCTTATTTTTTTTAATTATTGCGATTAAATATATTCATAAAAGAACTTTAACCTCTTTAGTTACAAGTAGAAAAAATATTGATTGGAGTCGTTTTTGGTTTGGTTTTTTAAGCTGGGGAACGATAGTCATTTTGCTCTCAATTATAGGCATTTTATTAGCTCCAGAAAATTACACATATAATTTTAATGCGAAACCCTTTTTTATTTTGGTAGCAATTTCAGTGTTAATTATTCCATTACAAACAAGTTTAGAAGAGTTGCTGTTTAGAGGATATTTTATGCAAGGAATAGGAGCTTTAGCAAGAAATAAGTGGGTTCCTTTAATAATTACATCTGTTTGTTTTGGCCTCTTACATGGTGCAAATCCTGAAGTTCAAAAGCTAGGAAACATAACAATGATTTTTTATATTGGTACTGGTTTTTTCTATGGAATTACAACTTTAATGGATGAAGGTACAGAATTGGCTTTAGGTCTGCATGCTGCAAATAATATGATTGCAGCTTTTTTAATAACCACAGATTGGATGGTTTTTCAAACTGATGCGCTTTTTATAGATACTTCGGAACCTTCTGTAACTTGGGAGATGTTTGTACCTGTTTTTATTCTGTATCCTTTAATATTAGTGTTATTTGCTGAAAAATACGGATGGCAAAATTGGTTAGAAAAACTAACGGGTAAAGTTGATAAACCATTAAATTTAAAAGCATTAGAAGAGATTGGAGCAGAATAAATTTCATAAAAGTTTTAAATTAAATGGATTCTCTTTTTCATCTGTAGATGAAATACTCTCGCATACAATAGGTTTTTCATATGAAATACAACAATTTTTAAAAAGTTGGTTCTCCCATAATAAAAGTATAACGGTTCAAACTTCAGGTTCTACAGGAATTCCAAAATCAATTTTACTGAAAAAAGAGTTTATAGTGAATTCTGCAAGAGCTACAGGAAACTATTTTGATTTACAAGAGCATACAACAGCTTTATTATGTTTACCTTTAAAATACATTGCTGGTAAATTAATGTTGATTAGAGCCCTTACTTTAGGCTGGGATTTAGATGTTATAGAATCAAATTCGAATCCTTTAGAAAAAGTCTATAAACATTATGATTTTTCGGCAATGGTTCCTTTACAACTAGAAAATTCTTTATCTAAAGTTGGATTGATAAAAAAATTGATTGTTGGCGGAGGAGTCGTTTCAAAGCAGTTAGAAAGTAAATTAAAGAATGTTTCTACAGCTATTTATGCTACGTATGGTATGACTGAAACCATTACTCATATTGCTGTAAAAAAGTTAAATAAGATTAATAAAACTCCGAATTTCTATCAATTATTGCCAGGTGTTCAAATTTATAAAGATGTTAGAAATTGTTTATTAATTAAGGCATTACATGTTTCTGATGAAATAATTTTCACAAATGATGTTGTACAAATTATTTCAGACACACAATTTGAATGGTTAGGCCGCTTTGATAATGTAATTAATTCTGGAGGAATTAAATTATATCCAGAAAAAATAGAGAAGAAGCTATCAAAAATTATTAGTAATAGGTTTTTTGTTGCTGGAAAAATTGATGAGACCTTAGGAGAAAAGGTAGTTTTGATTCTTGAAGGAAATCAAAAAGACATTCATTATAAAGGAGCCGATCTTTTAAAGTTTGAAACTCCAAAAGAAATTTATTTTGTAGAAAAATTTTTAGAAACTGAAACAAAAAAGATTCAACGCAGAAAAATAATGGACTTATTAAAAATTTAGATTTTGGAATCTCTTTAATCATGAATTTATCCATCCTCTAAAAGATTATTTTTTCTTTTAATTTATATCAATTTTTAATACCGCTTAAAGCAAGGTATACAAGGTTAGAAACTTTATTAAATACTATTTTTTTTTAATACTAAATTTATGTTTTTTATCAAACGTCTAATTTAAATTTTACAATTTAGATGTTCACCTTCTTCAAACAGATGCTAATTTTTTCTTATGATTTTTAGTTTATAACCCAACAACTTCCTTAACCATTACTTTAAAAGGATGTTTGAAGAATTAAGCTGATAAAAATCATGTTTTAAATTCAAATCTTATCAGAGATTTGCTTTGGCAAACGAGTAAATATGAAGACTACACATTGTTATCATTGTGGAGATTCTTGTAATAGGACTGATATTCAGTTGGATTGTAAGTTTTTCTGTTGTAATGGTTGTAAAACAGTTTATGAAATATTTTTTAAAAATGATTTAACAGAGTACTACGATTTTCAAAACAATCCAGGAGCAATTCCAACTGAAATTCAGGGTAAATATGATTTTCTTGAAAATAAAAGGATACTAGAAAAACTGTTAGATTTTAATGATAGTAAAACACAAATAGTAACACTATACATACCTCATATTCATTGTAGTTCATGTATTTGGGTATTAGAAAATTTACATAAATTAAACACAAAAGTTTCTACTTCACAGGTCGATTTCCCTAAGAAAAATCTAAGAATTTCGTTTAATTCAGAAACTATATCGCTTAAAGAAATTGTGCTTTTACTCAGTACTATTGGTTACGAACCATATATAAGTTTAGAAGATTATGAAGTTGGCAAAAAGAAAGTAGATAGAAGTTTAATTTATCAATTAGGAATTGCAGGTTTTGCTTTTGGAAATGTAATGTTTTTATCATTTCCAGAATATTTTCAAGTGGATGGCTTTTGGATAGAAAAATATAAAAATATTTTTAGATGGTTAATGTTTTTCTTTTCATTACCCGTAGTTTTTTATGCTGCAAAAGATTATTTTATATCAGCTTACAAAGGGTTGAAATCTAAAATTTTAAATATTGATGTGCCAATTGTACTTGGGGTTTCTGTGTTATTTATTAGAAGTTCTGTAGAAATAATATTTGATTTAGGAACTGGTTTTTTTGATAGTTTAACAGGATTAGTTTTCTTTTTACTACTAGGGAAGTTCTTTCAGCAAAAAACCTATAATTTCTTGTCTTTTGAACGTGATTATAAATCGTATTTTCCGATTGCAGTAACTAAAATAGTCTCGGATCGAAAAGAAGAAAGTATACAGCTTTATGAAGTTGAAAAAGGTGACAGATTATTGATTAGAAATCAAGAATTAATTCCTGTAGATGGTATTCTTATCAACGGAAATGTAAAAATAGATTACAGTTTTGTTACAGGTGAAGCTGCGCCAGTTTCCAAAAAACCTGGAGATAAATTATTTGCTGGGGGGAAACAACATTCTGGAGTTCTAGAGATGGAGGCTTTAGCATCAGTTTCTCAAAGTTATTTAACACAACTTTGGAGTAACGATGTCTTTAGTAAAGACAAATCTTCATCCTTTAAAACAGTAACAGATAAAATTAGTAAAAGCTTTACAATTATTGTTTTAAGTATTGCTTTTTTATCCACCCTATTTTGGCTCTCTTATGATGCCTCAAAAGCATTAAATGTGTTTACAGCAGTTTTAATTATTGCATGTCCTTGTGCAATTGCATTAGCAGCGCCTTTTACCTTAGGGAATCTTTTACGCATTTTTGGGAAGAAAAAATTCTACTTAAAAAATGCGACTGTTATTGAGCAATTAGCAAGTATAAATTCTATAATTTTTGATAAAACAGGAACATTAACAACAAATAAAGAAGATACTATTTATTATAAAGGCATCGCTTTAAATAATCAAGAAAAAAGTATTTTAAAAAGTGCTTTAAGAGCTTCTAATCATCCGTTAAGCAGAACTTTATATAATACTTTGACTGAAGTTGATGCGCTTTCAATTTCTAATTACAATGAAGTTATTGGTCAAGGAATTGAAGTTAATTATAAAGGAAAAATTCTCAAATTAGGTTCAGCTTTATTTGTTGAAAATGATGATAAAACGGCTTCCTTAGATACATCAGTGCATATCAGTTTTAATAATAAGTATAAAGGTAAATTCACGTTTAAAAACTCATACAGAAAAGGAGTGAATTTACTTTTTAAGTCTTTAAATAGTGCATATGATTTAGCCGTAGTTTCTGGAGATAATGAAGGTGAAAAAGGTTTCTTACAAGAAAATTTTCCAAAAGAGACCAGACTATTGTTTAACAAAAAACCAGAAGATAAATTGGAAGTGGTTGCTGAATTTCAAGAAAAAAACAAAAAAGTAGCTATGATTGGAGATGGTTTAAATGATGCAGGGGCTCTTGCACAAAGTAATGTAGGTATTTCTTTATCAGAAAATATAAATGTTTTTTCCCCGGCATGTGATGCTATTTTAGATGCTACCCAACTTAATAAAATAGAAGTCTTTTTTAAGGCATCAAAAAAAGCAATGATTATTATAAAATATTGCTTTTTACTATCACTTTGTTACAATGCTATTGGATTATACTTTGCAGTAACAGGTCAGTTAAGACCTGTAGTAGCAGCAATTATAATGCCTTTAAGCTCCATAAGTGTTGTTGTTTTTACAACAATTTCAACTAATTTAATAGGAAATAAAATCAAATAATTATGAGTGTACATATAGAAGCCAAAAAAGGAGAAATTGCAGAAACAGTCTTATTACCAGGAGACCCAATGAGAGCGAAATGGATTGCAGATACTTTTTTGGAAGATTGCTTTCAATATAATGATGTAAGAGGAATGCTAGGTTTTACAGGAACCTATAAGAGTAAAAAAATATCTGTTCAAGGTACCGGAATGGGGATTCCATCAACCTTAATTTATTGTCATGAACTTATTAATGAATACGGAGTCAAAAATTTAATTAGAGTAGGTTCTGCTGGTTCATATCAAAAAGATGTTAAGATTAGAGACATTGTTTTGGCAATGGCAACCTCAACAAATTCAGGTTTAAATACAATTCGTTTTAATGGAGCAGATTTTGCGCCAACAGCAAGTTTTACATTATTTCAAAAAGCAATTGAAGTTGCAAAAGAAAAAAATATTCCTATAAAAGCTGGAGGTATTTTAAGTTCTGATGAGTTCTATGCGGATGATTTTGAAACTTATAAAAAATGGGCAGATTATGGTGTTTTATGTGTAGAAATGGAAACATCAGGATTATATACAGTTGCTGCAAAATATAATGTAAATGCATTATCAATTTTAACAATTTCTGATAGTTTGGTAACTAAAGAAAGGACGACAGCAGAAGATAGAGAACAGACTTTTAAAGAAATGATCGAAATTGCTTTAGAGCTTACCTAATAATATAAGAATGGCAAAATCATTAATTCAGAAATATAATATTCCAGGTCCAAGATATACAAGTTATCCAACAGTTCCTTTTTGGAACGTTGCAACTTTTACTAAAAAAAAATGGATACAAACTTTTAAACATTCTTTAGAGGAAAGCAACAAATTAGAAGGTATAAGTCTTTACATTCATTTACCGTTTTGTGAGAGTTTATGTACATTTTGTGCTTGCCACAAACACATTACAAAACTTCATAAAGTAGAGGAAGCGTATATAAAAACAGTTTTAAAAGAGTGGGAGTTATATGTGAATTTGATTGATGAAGTTCCGATTGTTAAAGAGTTGCATTTAGGAGGAGGAACACCGACCTTTTTCTGTAAAGAAAATTTAAAAGTTTTAATTGATGGATTGTTTAAACATGCAATAAAACATCCAGAATCAGAATTTAGTTTTGAAGGTCACCCGAGTAATACATCAAAAGAACAGTTACAAACTTTGTTTGGTGCAGGCTTTACAAGAGTCAGTTTTGGAGTTCAAGATTATAATGAGAAGGTTCAAAAGACAATCCATAGAATTCAACCCTTTGAAGTTGTAGAGCAAGTTACAAAATGGGCTAGAGAAATTGGTTACACATCAGTAAGTCATGATTTAATTTTTGGTTTACCTTTTCAAACTAAAGAAAACGTAATTTATACGATTAACAAAACTAAAGAATTACAACCAGATAGAATTTCCTTTTATAGTTATGCGCATGTACCTTGGGTAAAAGGTGTTGGTCAAAGGGGATTTAATGAAAACAATTTACCGAAAAATGAAGCAAAAAGAGAGTTATATGAAATAGGAAAACTGCTGCTTTCTAAACTTGGCTATAAAGAAATTGGAATGGATCATTTTGCGCTAAAGACAGATAGTTTATATGCCGCGGCAATCAACAAAACATTACATAGAAACTTTATGGGGTACACATCAAACAAAACGCAATTAATGATTGGTTTAGGAATGTCGGCAATTTCTGATTCTTGGTATGGATTTGCACAAAATGTAAAAACTGTAAAAGAGTATCAACAAATTGTAAATTCAGGAGAAATTCCAGTTTTTAGAGGACATATATTATCTGCAGAAGACCAAGTTATCAGAAAGCATATTTTAAATATGATGTGTCATTTTTTTACTTCGTGGGAAGAAAAGTCAACTCAAATAAAAAATATTGAGATGCATTTAAGTCTTTTAAAAGAAATGCAAAAAGATGGGTTGGTAAAAATGGAAGAAAATGCGCTTTCAATTCCAGAGCATGCTCGACCTTATGTTAGGAATATATGTATGGCTTTTGATAAAAAATTGCAAGAAAAATTACCAGAAACAAAACTATTTTCAATGACTATTTAATGGACTTAAAGTAAAACAGAGCCTTCAAAAGATAAATATTTTCACAAAAACCTTTTCCAAAATGAAACCATAGAGCTATAAATTAAGCCACTTTTTTAATCTAGAATTCTCAGAAAACTTATGAATAATATGTATGTAATTAATAAGGTTTAATTTTTTTATTTACAATAACGTTTAAATTTTTATAAATAGAACCCTTATTATAGATAGCTTTTTAATATTTTAATTTCATAATTCATATATCCTCATAAACACCAAGAATAGTAACCTTCTGGGTGTTTTTTTTGCCAAAAAAATAAATATGATAAAAGTCATATTCTAAGAATTCTATCAGAGTTATTTTTGAACCTTTAAATTATCAGGCAAGATATGAGCGTAATATATTTACTACTTACACTAAGTATTTTAGTGGCATTAATATTTTTTCTAGCATTTATTTATTCAGTGAAAAAAGGGCAATATGATGACTCATATACGCCCTCTGTTCGCATGTTATTTGAGGATGAGCTCGTGAAGAAAAAAAAGAAAATTAATTAGATATTAATACATTAAATTATGGATATGCAACAATTTTATTACGATAATAAAATCGTAAAAAAATTTATTTATGCAACATTGCTATGGGGTATAGTAGGGTTTAGTATAGGTTTACTTTTGGCTTTTATGTTTTTATTTCCCAATGTTACAGACGGTATATCATGGCTAAGTTTTGGGCGTTTAAGACCTTTACACACAAATGCTGTAATTTTTGCTTTTGTAGGAAATGCAATTTATGCAGGAGTTTATTATTCACTTCAGCGATTGTTAAAAGCAAGGATGGCAAGTAATTTTTTAAGTAATTTTAATTTTTGGGGTTGGCAAGTTATCATTGTGGCCGCCGCAATTACACTCCCTTTAGGGTACACTAGCTCTAAAGAGTATGCAGAATTAGAATGGCCAATAGATATCCTAATAGCACTCGTTTGGGTCGCATTTGGTATAAATATGATTTGGACAATATTACAAAGAAGACAACGTCATTTATATGTTGCTATCTGGTTTTATCTAGGAACATTTGTTACGGTAGCTGTACTTCATATTTTCAATAGTTTGGCATTACCTGTAAGTTTTTTAAAAAGTTATTCGGTTTATGCAGGGGTACAAGATGCTCTCGTTCAATGGTGGTATGGTCATAATGCAGTAGCATTTTTCTTGACAACACCATTTTTAGGTTTAATGTACTACTTCGTCCCAAAAGCGGCTAATAGACCAGTTTATTCTTATCGATTATCAATAGTGCACTTTTGGTCTTTAATTTTTATATATATCTGGGCAGGTCCTCATCATTTACTTTACACATCACTACCAGATTGGGCTCAGAATTTAGGTGTCGCATTTTCTGTTATGTTAATTGCACCTTCTTGGGGAGGAATGATAAACGGTTTATTAACGTTAAGAGGTGCCTGGGATAAAGTTAGAACAGATCCTGTTTTAAAATTTATGGTAGTTGCAATAACAGGTTATGGTATGGCGACCTTTGAAGGGCCAATGTTATCGCTTAAAAACGTAAATGCAATAGCACACTTTTCTGATTGGATTATTGCACACGTTCATGTTGGAGCATTAGCTTGGAATGGATTCTTCACCTTTGGAATGTTGTATTGGTTAATACCAAGAATGTTTAAAACAAAATTATATTCAAATGTATTGGCAAACTTTCATTTTTGGATAGGAACTTTAGGAATTATTTTATACACGTTACCTATGTACGTCGCTGGTTTTGTGCAAGCTTCTATGTGGAAGCAGTTTAACCCTGATGGGTCTCTTACTTATGGAAACTTCTTAGAGACAGTTAATGAAATTATTCCGATGTATTGGATGCGTGCAATAGGAGGAACTATGTTTATAATAGGTGCAATTGTAATGTTGTACAATGTTGCACAAACGGTGAAACATGGAACTGGAGTAGAAGATGAGTTAGCAGAAGCAGCAGCTTTAACTAAAGTTTCTAAGTACAGGACAAAAGGAGAAGGTTGGCATACTTGGTTAGAAAGAAAACCTATTAAATTAACAATTTTTGCAACAGTTGCAATTTTAATTGGTGGAATTGTTCAGATTATACCAACATTGTTAGTGAAGTCGAATATACCAACAATTAGCAGTGTAAAACCTTACACTCCTTTAGAGTTAGAAGGAAGAGATTTATATATAAGAGAAGGGTGTGTTGGCTGTCATTCACAAATGATAAGGCCTTTTAGAAGTGAAGTAGAGCGTTATGGAGAATATTCTAAAGCTGGTGAGTTTGTGTATGATCATCCGTTTTTATGGGGGAGTAAACGTACCGGACCAGATTTACACAGAATTGGAGCAAAGTATTCTGATAGCTGGCATCTAAACCACATGTACGATCCACAAAGTACTTCTCCAGGGTCCATAATGCCATCTTACAAATGGTTGATTAGGAGTGCCCTTGATAAATCTGATACAGAAGATAAGATGAGAGCGATGGCTACTTTGGGCGTTCCTTATTCAGAAGAAGAAATTACAAATGCACAAGCTGCAATGGAGGCTCAAGGAAAAAAAATTGAAGATAATTTACAGCAAGATCCCGATTTTGCTGAGAATTATGCATCTGATAAAAAGTATGCAAAAGAAAATAGAGAAGAGTTTGTTGAAATGAAAAATAGAGAGATTGTTGCTATCATAGCATATATTCAAAGATTGGGAACAGATATTAAAGTTAAAGACAAACAAAAAACAGCTAAAAATTAGAAAATATGCTAAAATTTGTAAAAAATCATATGGAAAGTATTATTGGTATAGAAATATATCCAATGATATCACTCATAATCTTCTTCACTTTTTTTATAGCCTTATTTTGGTGGGTTTTTACAGCAAAAAAAGACTATATAAATACTGTAAGTAATTTACCTTTAGATCATTAGAAAAATAAATAAAAATGAAAAAATATTTTCAATCGATAGTCTATGTAATCTTTTTAACAGTTACGTTTATAGCACTTGCAAAATCTTTTATGGTGTATGAAAACCCTCTTGATATTTATGAAAACCCACTGGTATGGCTAGCATTAATAGGATTTATTTTAGTAGTTGCCTTAAAAGAAATTGTAAATAATATAGCAATAACTAAAGTAAGAGAGTTTCAAAATGAAAAAGATGGTATCGTCTTAGAGGTCTCAGAAGCAACGAATGCGTGGTTGCAAAAGTTAATAAAATCTTGGACAAAAGTAAAACCAATAGAACAAGAGCAAGAAATTATTTTAGATCATAATTACGATGGAATTAGAGAGTTAGACAATTCACTTCCACCTTGGTGGGTGTATATGTTTTATGCTACTATCGTTTTTGCAGTTGTTTATTTAATAAGATTTGAAGTTTTAGACGGAGATAATCAAGTTGCCGAATATGAAAATGCAGTAGCAGAAGCAAGAATGGAAATAGATACATATAAATCTACAGCTAAAGATTTAATTACAGCTGAAAACGTAACTCTACTGACAGAAAGTAAAGATTTAAAAAGAGGTAAAGCCGTCTTTAATTTGAACTGTGCATCTTGTCATTTATCAGATGGTGGTGGAGCTATTGGACCAAATTTAACAGATGAATTTTGGTTTCTTGGAGGTGGAGTTAAAAACGTTTTTATAACCATTTCTAATGGAGGTAGAGATGGAAAAGGGATGATTGCTTGGAATAAAACGTTAAAAGCAGCAGACATCGCAAAAGTGTCTAGTTATGTAATTTCATTACAAGGAACCACTCCTACAAAAGCAAAACTAGCTCAAGGAGAAAAATGGGTTCAAGAAGAATAAAGTATAAAATAAAATAGTTTAACACAAAAAAATAAGAGAATAATTAATTAGAATTTTATTTGATTAGAATGGGGTCAACCAAGAACGAAAATTTTAGAGATAGTATTGGCACTATAGATGCTGAAGGGAGACGTTCTTGGATCTTTCCTAAAAAACCAAGTGGAAAATTTTATAAATATAGAAGTTATGTAAGTTATTTTCTTTTGATTTTTTTACTGTCTGCTCCATTTTTGAAAATTAATGGAAATCAGTTTTTACTTTTTAATGTATTAGAGCGTAAGTTTAATATTTTTGGATTTCCATTTTGGCCACAAGATTTTTATTTATTGGTAATCTCAATGATTATCGGTATTGTTTTTATTATTCTTTTTACAGTTGTTTTTGGCCGAATTTTTTGTGGATGGATTTGTCCACAAACCATTTTTTTAGAAATGGTTTTTAGAAAAATAGAATATTGGATAGATGGTGATCGAGGAAAGCAAATGAGGTTAAGTAAACAAGCTTGGAATGCAGAAAAAATTAGAAAACGAATTTTGAAATGGATAATTTTTTTCCTCATTTCTTTCATTATTGCAAATGTTTTTTTAGCTTATCTAATTGGAGGTGATACGGTTATAGGTTTCATTACAGGAAACCCTTTAGATAATATTAGAACCCTAATATCTCTTCTGATTTTTACTTGTGTTTTCTATTTTATTTTTGCGTGGTTTAGAGAGCAAGTCTGTCTTATAGCTTGTCCTTATGGACGATTACAAGGCGTTTTATTAGACAACAAAACTATAAATGTAGTTTACGATTATAAGCGTGGAGAAAGAGAAAAAGGAAGAGCTAAATTTAAAAAAAATGAAGATAGAACAGTTTCCGGAAAAGGAGATTGTATCGATTGTAAACAATGTGTTGTTGTTTGTCCGACAGGTATTGATATTAGAAATGGTACACAATTAGAATGTATAAATTGTACAGCTTGTATAGATGAATGTGACCATATGATGGAAAACGTAGGTTTGCCTAAAGGATTAATTAGATATGCAAGTGAAGATAATATTGCTAAAAAGAAATTATTTCAGTTAACAGGAAGAATGAAAGGCTATTCGGGAGTATTATTTATACTACTCGGTATTTTAATAGGAATGTTGTTTTTAAGAAATGAAGTAGAAGCAAATATTTTAAGATTACCCGGGGAGTTATATGAGCACAAAGAAAATAATATGATTAGTAATGTTTACACATACAAAGTTATCAATAAAACAACAGAAGATATTGTAGACGTGAACTATAGGGTTTTGTCTCATAAAGGAGAAATTAAACTAGTTTCTAATCACAACTTTATAGTTCCAAAACAAGGTTTAGCAGAGGGGACATTATTTATAGAGTTAAAGGCATCAGCTTTAAATAGCGATAAAATAAAATTGGAAATAGGAGTTTTTAGTGGAACTATATTGATAGAAAACACATTTACAAATTTTCTAGGGCCAAGAAGTTACCGATAAAAGAATAGAATTATGAAAATAAATTGGGGTACAGGTATTGTTATTGCTATTGTTGCTTTTATCAGTTTTATCATGTATTTTGTAATTACTATGAGTACAAATAATAAATATAGTTATGATTTGGTAACTGATAAATATTACCAGCAAGAATTACAATACCAAGAACAAATTGAAGCCGAAAAAAATTCAAAAACTTTAATAGAAAATTTAAATGTAAAATATTCAGTAAATGGACTAACTGTAAATTTTCCAAAAGATTTAGATTATGCCATGATTAGCGGAAAAGTGTTCCTTTACAGACCATCTAATAAACACTTAGATTTTGAAATACCAATTTCAATATCTAAGCCATATTTGCTCGTGCCTGAGAAACGTTTATTAGATGGTCGTTGGAACATTATTGTATCTTGGACTTATAAGAAAAAAGATTATTTATTTAAAAAAGAATTAAATTTATAATGTTTTTATCTGCAATTATATTTGGTTTATTGGGGAGTTTTCATTGCATAGGAATGTGTGGGCCAATAGCTTTTATGTTACCCGTAGATAGACAGAAACCTATTAAAACTTTTTTTCAAATTTTAAGTTATCATTTTGGGAGGTTATTAACTTATAGCTTAATAGGTTTGCTTTTTGGTTTTTTAGGCAAAGGTTTTTATTTCTTTGGATTTCAGCAGCAATTATCTATTGCTATTGGGTTCATTATGATTTTTGGAATTCTTTTTCCTAGAATATTTCAAAAATTTGCCTTTTCTAAAAGTATAAGTAAAGTTGTTTTTAAAATAAAAAATAGCTTAGGAAAAGAGTTGAAAAAGAAGGATAAGAGTACTTTTTTTACCATTGGTTTTTTAAATGGTTTCTTGCCTTGTGGTTTAATATATATGGCTATTTTTGGAGCATTAGCAACTTCTCATGCTTTTTCAGGAACTTTATATATGTTTTTATTCGGTTTAGGCACCATTCCATTAATGACATCAGTAGTTTATCTAGGTCACTTTGCCAAAGGTAAATTTAGAAAAAACATTCAAAAAGCGATTCCTGTTTTTGTTGTTTTTATCGGTGCTTTATTTATTTTAAGAGGTTTAGGCTTAGGAATACCTTATATTTCTCCTTTAGAACCGATTTTATCTTCTGCTGTTAGTGATGCAAAAGGTTGTCATTAAGATAAACTTATTTTACTTTTTTTAGAACCTTGATTCATTTAAGGTCTCTTTGTTTTTTACTATTTAGAAATAGATCTAATTATTAAATAAATATGACGGTAATCATAAATTTTTTATATCAATCCTAATTTTGCAATTAATGTTGTACGAAATATATAAATGTGATAATTAAATACAATAAAATTAAAAATATGATATTAAATAGAGTAATTTACAATTAATTTAATTTTGAGATTATTATATTAGCTAAAAACCGCATTTAAGACATGTCGATTTTATAAAATTGTTTATTATTATTAGATTCATAGATTTATAGTAGATGCGAATAGAATTTATTTTCTATTAAGTATAAAGAGCAATTCAAAATTAAAGCATATTACAATAATTGTTTTAACAGTCCTTAGAAATGATAAAACAAGAAATCTTAGAAAGAGAATTAGAGCGTCAAAAGAAAGCTAGAGCATTAGCCGAGCAAATTCTTGAAAGCAAATCTTTAGAGCTTTATATTACTTCTCAAGAGTTAAAAAAACTTAACAGTACTTTAGAAAATCTTATAGAGGAGAAAAATTCTCTAATAAAAGGTGTTTTTGATAATATAAATGATGCTTATATTTTAATGGATATAGAAGGTAATGTTATAGAAATGAATCATGTTGCTGAATTGTTTTTAAATTATAATTTAACAAACGAAGCAGTAAATGTATTAAACCTTATTTGTAAAGAAGATTATACTTATGCAATGAAAGCATATGCAAAGTTGCTGCAAACAGGTCGTTATCATAACTATAATGCTAGAATTATTACCAAAAATGAAGAAATTAAATGGGTGCAAATTAATGCAGGTATTATTTATGATAAATCGAATAAACCTTTTGCTATTCAAGGATTTATAAAAGATGCAACTGCACAAAGAGAAAAAAAAATAACATTAGATCTAATTAACAGTATTGCTAAATCTATTTTAGTGAAAGAAACTATAAATGAAATTGCATGGTTAATTTCGAATAAGATTGCCAACTACCTAGAAACTAATGACTGTGTAATTTATTTAGTAGATAAAAAAACAAACACTCTAGAACAAATTTCTGCTTTTGGCAACAAAGTATTTGACGATAAAGAAATTATAAATAAAATAGTGATACCAATAGGAAAAGGTATTGTTGGTTTTGTTGCTAAAACGGGAAAGAGTGAAATTATAAATGATACAAGTATTGATGAAAGATATATTTTAGATGATAAAGTTAGATATTCAGAAATTACGGTTCCAATAGCAGTTGATGGTATTATTATTGGTGTTATTGATGCAGAACATAAAAATAAGAATTATTTTAAAAAAGAACATTTAATTACCATAGAAAGTATTGCCAATTTAGTGGCATTGCAATTTAAAAGTGCCCTTAATTTAAGAGAAAGGAACAAAAGTGAAATAAAAAATGTAGAACTTTTAAAAAAAATAGAAAAAAGTAATCAAGAATTACAAGATTACGCTCACATAGTATCACATGACTTAAAATCTCCATTAAGAAGTATTGCTGCTCTAACATCCTGGATTAAAACAGACAATATAGATGCATTTGATGAAGTAAGTATGCGAAATTTTCAAGATTTAGATTTAACTTTAGAAACGATGGATAATTTAATTACTGATGTTTTAAGATATGCAAGTTTAGATATACATTTTTCAGAAGATAAATCTATAAAATTAAATCCTCTGATAAGAAACTTAATTAATGTTTTAAATGTGCCCAAAAATATTTCTATAAATATTTTAAATCCGCTACCAATCGTAAAAGGAAATAAAATAAAGTTTCAGCAACTATTTCAAAATTTAATTGATAATGCGATTAAGTTTTGTGAAAAGAAAAAAGGAATTATAAATATTGATATAGAAGATTGCAATTCTTTCTATAAGTTTTCAATTAAAGATAATGGTATTGGGATTGAAAAAAGACATTTTGAACGTATTTTTAAAATATTCCAATCATTAGAAGAATCAAAAGACTCAACCGGTATAGGTTTGTCAATCGTGAAAAAAATTGTTAATAATTATAAAGGTGAAATATGGCTTGAATCTGAAATTGGAAAAGGAACCACTTTTTATTTTACAATAAAAAAATAAAAAATCTTTACAAGTTATTCTTAGAAAAAAGTAGTATTTTACAAATGCATAAAGGTTTGTATTTCATTTTAAACATCAAAAGATTCATTTTATAGATTTTTAAATTAATAATAAACCTCATTATAAATCATTTAGAAATATTTTCTATGGAGTGTATTATTATTGATGATGAAAAGATAGCTAGAGTTATTGCTCGCACATTATGTGAACAAACTTCAAATTTAAAAGTTGTAGATGAGTTTTCAAATGCTGTGCAAGCTATTAAGTTTTTAAATGAAAATCAAATAGATTTAATTTTTTTAGATTTACATATGCCCGGTTTTAATGGCGTAGATTTTATAAAAGCATTAAAAAACCCTCCTAAAATTATTTTAACAACCTCAGATCCTAAATTTGCTATAGAAGCGTTTGAATATGATTTTATTTTAGATTACTTACTGAAGCCATTAGAGTTGTCTCGTTTTAAAAAAGCAATTCAGAAAGTTGAAAATAAGATAATCAAGTTAGCTGAAAAAAAGAGTAATCAAGAGGGTAATCCTAATGATTTTTATGTAAATATTGACAAACGATTAATAAAAATCGATATGGAAAGTATCTATTTAATTGCAGCAAAAGGGGATTATATACATATAAAAACCGATGCTAAAAACTATGTTGTGCACTCAACATTAACTAAAATAGAAGAGAAGCTCCCAGATTCGTTATTTTTAAAAATTCATCGCTCTTATATTATAAATCTCAAAAAGATTATAGACATAGAAGATAACAGTGTTTTAATTAGAAAAGATATTATTCCCATTAGTAAATCTAAAAGACCTGAATTAATGAAGCGTTTAGATCTACTTTAGGGCTTCGTCTAAACTTAATTTTATTTTACCTATAGGTAAAAGGTAAATAGCGAAAAGATAGAAAATAAGTGTAATTAAGAGATACCTTACTGATATAAAATCTATATCATGAAAAAACTAATCCTTATTTTAATCACTACAGCAATTACATCGCTAAATGCTCAAAGTTACCAATTCATTGGAGATTTAACTTCAAAGGGAATTGAAAAATTAAATGATATTTTTACAGCAGAATCAGAAGAGATGTGTAACATTTCTTTGCCAGAAAGTTATCCAGTCACAGATGTTCGTACTTTTGGCTATGATTTAGATGCCAAAATAGAATATACTGAAGATGTGTCGAGAAAATTTGTAAAGATAAAAGCTGGATCTAATAAGGTTTTAAATGCAAATAAGTATGGTATTAATAATTCTCAATTTATAGATATAGATTTTGGTACAGTCGCTGACTTTATAATATTTACAGGAACTGGAGCAGTAGCGAATACTGGAGTTTCTACAGTTACTGGTAATGTTGGTTCTCATGCAGGAGCAATAGCCGGTTTTGGAACACCTTCAGTTTTAAACGGAGTTATAGAAAACGCTAATGCAGTTACTGCACAAGCATCTTTAGATTTAGCAGCGGCATGTGTTCAGCTTCAGAGTTTAACCGCTACAATAACAGATCATAGTGGTGTTTTTGGAAGCGTAGATGGAGAGACTATTTTTCCTGGAATTTATTCCATTGCAGCAGCTGTTGCGATTACAGGAGAATTAACTTTAGATGCGCAAGGAGATCCTGATGCTATGTTTATTTTTAAAATTACAGGAGCACTTAATTCAGTTGCTGGTGCTACCGTACTTTTGGCTAATGGCGCCTCGTCTGATAATGTGTTTTGGATAGCCGTGGGTGCAGTGGGTTTAGGTGCAAATACGACAATGATTGGTACAGCAATAGCGTATCCTGGTGCAGTTTCATTAGGAGCAGGTGGGTCTATGGATGGTCGATTGTATGCTACTGTTGGTGCGATTGCTACTAATTCTTTTGAAGCTACAATTCCAGTACCTGCTACAACCGATGATGTCAGTTCTGGTAATGAAGGTGGTTTAGAAAGTAATGGTAATTTAGCAAGCTTGATAGCTAAAAGAACTTTTAAGAGAGAAAAAGAAGGAAACGTATTGAATATAAAACAAGCTCAAAATTTATTCAATAAAAGTACATATCAAAATAAATCAAAAAAAAATACATTAATAGATTTCTTGCCAGAAACAGGTGTATATAAAACAGAAGTTGCAACAGTTTCTAGTCCTGAGGATTTATTAGGAATAACAAATGCAATTGAAGTATTGTCTATTGATTACTATCAAGAAGAAAGAAGGATTGCTGCTGTGTTAGCAACTACTACAGAAGGTCAAATTTACGACCATTCTAAAATAATTTGTGATCGATTAAATAATTCTAGTTTAGAAGATATAAGAACAGTAAAAATAAGAAACCATAAAATTATTAGTTCTAAAATAAAAAGGGCTACTGGGCAAATAGAATATACGTTAAGTTTTTCAGTAAAAATGGAAGGAACTGAACACGAGCTTTTTAGTTTTTGGAATATAGATCAATACCCATCAGGTAATTACCAAAACTATCAAATATGGGGAAGCTCATATCCTCAAATATTTTCAATTGCAAACTTTATTATTGATAGTCACACATCTGGAAACGGATTGACCAGCACAGAAAAAAAGAATGTATTACCAAACGTTTTTGTGAAATCAGGAAGTTATTCTAATGGTATTATAAATTTAAATATAGTAAATAAAATAAATGAAAAGTCCGTATATTTTGTTGCAAATATCGCGGAGACAGAAGTTTCTGACCATGTTCAAGTAACAGATACTTTTACACTGTCTGGAGCTTATAATGAAGTAATATCCATTGATACAGGTGTTTTGTTTGATATTGGCTTCTCTTTAGAAACAGATTCTTCAGAAGTAAAAGATGCACTTTATTTAGCTGATGGGCCATGGGGATTAGATTATTTAGATGATTATGCTACTGTTACAAAATTTGAAGTAGCTACTTCGGAAATTGAGTATAGTGATGATTTATATCAAGTAGATAGAAATGCTTCAGTTTCTGGAGAAGTAAAAGGCAATGTTAATTTATTTAGACATATTTTACCTGGTGTTCAAAGCTTAGATGTAAGCGACTTTGATTCTGTAAATTTTAATGTTTCAAGTACTAAAGGTTTAGAAATTATAATGATGCAAGATGAAGATAGAGATTGGCAAAACAGATTGAGATATACAATTCCTTCAAATATAGAAGAAAAAGCATATACTATTTCATTTGCAGATTTTGTTGATGCAGACGGACAGACAGCAGAAGTTACAAATATTAAAACAATTGTATTTTCAGTAATTGGAGATTACATAAACTTTGAGCCGTTTAATTTTTCTGTAAATTCTTTATCCTTTAGTGCTAAAGTAGTTTTGTCTACTGAAGGTGTTGATAATCAGGAAGGTAATATGAGCGTGATAAATTATCCAAATCCTTTTTCTAATTATACTACAATTATATTACCAAATCCATCTCAATTTATTGATATTCAGGTTTTTGATTTGTTAGGTAGAGTCGTGGATTTGAGAAAAATAAAGACAACCGATAATTTTAACAAAGTTATTTATAGTGCTCCTAAATTAAATATGGGAATCTTTAAATATCGATTATTGGATGAACATAAAAAGATGTATACTGGTACTTTTATCATTAAGTAATCCAACTAAAATTAATTATTTACAAGGTAAAAGTTAACTCTTTTGCCTTTTTTTTTGATAAATAAATTAAACTTAGTAAAATTAAACCTGATGAAAATAGCAGAAGCATTTTTTTTTCATTAAACACTTTAAAGAAAATTTATCTTAATTGCTATAACAATTTAACGGAATAATACTTGCCTTTTTATTATTGTAAAGAATAAGACTAAAATCGTAAGAATCAAACTAAATTAAAATTATATTGTTTTATAAAACTCGATTATTAAAGAAAGTTCTATGTTTTTTTTTGAATAGTTGATTGATATTCAGTGTTTTATATTTTAATATTTAAAATGATTATAGGTAATCGTTTCGAGTTTTCTAAAGTTAAATATAGGAGCCTCTTAGCATCGTTTAAAGCTTATCCAAGAACTATTTCATTTAAGTATTTCAATTTTAATCACAATAAGAATACAAGGTAAGAGTTTATTCTATTGCATTTGTTTTTCTGAACAACGGTTTTTTATCTATAAGCCATTTAAAACGCAAGCCTAATTCAGTAAAAGTAAACCCTGCTGCAGTAGCAGAGGCAATATTACTTTGAGTTCCATATATGTTAATTAAACTTCTTTCAGAAAATTTGTATCCAAATTTTCCTTGAATTCTATAAATATTTTGTTTTTTTTGATCTTCTATAAATTGAAAACCTGCTGCGGCTGTTAATCCATAGAACCATTCTTTGTTTTTTGCAGTAGCTTTATCTTTAATAATATTAATAAAAACTTCTACAGCATTAAATTTACTTGGACTAAAATAGATTGCAGGTACTTGGTTCTTAAAAGAAATATTTTGATAATTAATACCACCTTTTATAGAAGGTTTTTCTGAAATATTATAGTACAGAGAGGTAAAGAACAAATTCCTTTTATTTTTATCATTTTGAAACGTATGATAATATTGTGTATACCAGCCTAAATTAAAATTAGTGTTTACACTGTAATTTAGTATAAGGTTATTTTGTACAATTTCTTTATCTAACAGGGCTGCATTAAAATTTTGAATATCTCTCTTGTAGCCTAATTCTAAATTCTGAAGCTTAAATGGTTTCATCTTTAATGAAATATCTGTTAAGAGCTGATTGTATTTATTTGTATCCGAATTGGATGCAATAAAACCTAAGCTCCCTTTTAAGATTAAGTTATTTAATAATTGATAAGATACACCTACTAATAAATTATTAGTTTTAGCTTTTAAATTAGTAACATTGTTTGAAGTATTTCTAAAATTATAATTAGCTAAAATTTTAAATTTTGTTGAAAAAGGAATTTCAGTATTAATGTTATATGCATTCGCTTCATTATTAGCATTATCAAAAGAATAAGAAGCTTTTGTCTCTACTGTAGGTGTAAAACTTAAATCTAATTGTTTTATGAAATTCATAGCATCTTTTTGGTTTTTATAAAATGCTAAAGTTTTTTTTGCGCTGTTATATGCGTTGTCATAATAACCAGATGCTTTTAAAACATTTGCTTTACCTAGGTTACCATCAAAAGAAAAACTATCTTTTTCTAAAATTAAATTATAATCTTTTAAACTTTTTTTAAAGTCACTTTTATAAATATTAAGTGTTGCTCTTAGAGAGAGCATCCAACTGTCTGAATCTTTGTTATTATCTAATAGTTTTTTAATTTCTCTTTCTGCTAAAGAATATTTTTTATTCCAAATTAAAGCCTGAATATATCTTTCTATAGTTTCATTCTTTAATGTTTTAGAGGTATTTTTATCTATACTTTTAAATGCTTTTTCGCTAAAATTTAAAGCCATTTTATCATGATGATTTAAATGATAAGCTAACGAAATTCCGTTTAAAGAAATCAATCTATTTTTTGGGTTTTCCCCTATCATCTCATAGGTTACTTTCGCTTTACTTATTTGATTTGACATTAAATACAAATTAGCTAGGTTTAATAACGTTTCTTTATCATCCTTAAAGGTTTCTAGATTTTCTTGTAATATTTTCTCAGAAATATCATATTCTTTTGATTGAATTTTTTTGTTCGCTAACCCTAACCTCACATATTTTTTAGAAATTAATGCATTAGGGTCCCCGGGTAATACGGCTAATGCCTTATTTACATTAATTAAAGCATCTTTAAACTCTTTTAAGTTAGATAATGTGTTTGCATAACCTAGCAATGCAGCAAAGCTCTTATTATCCTCCTTCAGAAGTGTTTGATAATATACTTTTGCTTGAGGATAATTTTTATTCCAAAGAAGAGATTCCGCATAATTTAGTTTTACTTCAAAATCGGAAGGATAATCTTGTAAAAGATTTGTAAATAATTGCACAGCTTTTTTTGTTTTACCCGATAAACCAATGGCTCTTCCATAACAAAGTCTCGCTATTTTGTTAGCAGGATATTCTTTTAAGACCTCTTTAAAAAAGGTTTCTGCATCTTTGTAATTGCCAGTTTCTAAGTAATTGAAACCTTCTTTCATTTCTTGAGAAATAATATTAAAACTGAGGAAAAATAGTATAATAATAGAAAAATATTTTAGACGCATAAAAGTTTGTTTTTGATACACTGCAAGTTAAGCAATAGTCATTCATCATTAATCTTAAGTTAAACGCTTTTCATCGATAATATAGATAATATTGATTTTTGTTAAATATTTTTATGAAACGAAGGAATAAAATATTCAACGATTAAGGTATAAAAAATGATTTCAATTACTAATTTAATTAATAGAAAGATAAAACCTGAACAAGTATTTATGTTAAGTGTACTTTTTGTAAATGGAGGTAATTACTTATATAATTTAATTTTAGGAAGATATTTAGGACCAGAAAAATTTGCTGATGCGGCAATTTTAATTACCTTTTTATTAGTGCTTTCATTCGTCGCTATGACTTATCAATTGGTTACTGCAAAGTTTTCTGTATTATTTGAACAAGGTGTTTTTTTGAGTTTTATATCGAAAATGTTTACAAATGCTATAATTGTTGGTGTTACCCTAGGGGTAATTGTTATGCTATTTTCAACACATTTACAAACTTTTTTTAAAACGACAACCTCTACCATGTTCGTGGTTTTTGGTTTTGGGATTCCTTTTTACTTTTTAATGAGCGTAAACAGAGGAGTTTTCCAAGGAAAAAAACAACTTACTTCGCTTTCCATTACGTATCAAGGAGAAATGATAAGTCGTTTATTAATTACTTTTTTACTTTTTTGGGTATTAGAAATTGAATCTTCAATTTTAATTTCTGCAGGAATTTTCTGTTCTTTTATAGTCGCTTTATTTCCTTTTAAATTAAAGATTTTTACTTTTTTTAATTCAATTAATCTAGAAGCGCCAGAAAGGAAATTAGTAAATTTTTTTTTCATTATTACCGCATTTTATGAATTGACTCAGATCATTATTAATAATAGTGATATATTGTTAGTAAAGCATTATTTTAATTCAACGGATGCAGGTTTATATGCTTCATTGGCTTTAATTGGTAGAGTTGTTTATTTTATAGCATGGATGTTTGTGATGTTGCTATTGCCAACTGTAATTCAGTTAAAAAAAGATGGGAAATCTACAGTGCCAATTTTGTTAAAATATGTGACTTATATTGCCGTAATTGCTTTCTTAATTATTGTGAGCTGTTTCTTGTTCCCGCAACAAATTATTACTGTGTTATTTGGAAGCGAATATGTTTCTATTGCACCATTATTATGGAAATACGCATTAGCCACTGGTGTTTTTGCAGTCTCAAATATTTTTGCTTATTACTACTTATCGTTGGATCAATATATTCCTGTAGTGTTTTCAGGTTTATTTGGTATGCTCCAAGTTATTTTTATTATTTTCTTTCATGATTCTTTGGCGCAAGTTGTAAACGTGCAGATTGGAACAATGATTTCACTCTTGGTTATACAATTAAGTTTTTTCTTTTTATCGAACTTTAGCGAAAAAAAAAATAAACCTAAGCAATTAATGCATCTAAGTAAAGATAAAGGTCTTTGATTATTCAGATAAAAAGAACAGATGTAGAACATATGAATTTGTACTGTAATTAAAAATATTTATTATGAAATTAGCAATCGTAACATCCTATCCCCCAAGTAAAGTAACCTTAAATGAATACGCTTATCATTTAGTGAAAAATTTTAGACAAAATAAAAAAGT
Source organism: uncultured Acidimicrobiia bacterium (assembly GCA_964195455.1). Classification (GTDB taxonomy): domain Bacteria; phylum Bacteroidota; class Bacteroidia; order Flavobacteriales; family Flavobacteriaceae; genus Polaribacter. The sequence goes on along the minus strand of CAXMOR010000040.1, from coordinate 72,896 downwards.
AACAGAATTAATTCTTTTAACAGATGAAACTCCAGATGGAAAAGACATTAATTTTATAGAAAATGGATGTAAAATTACAGTTCAAGAATGTTGGAAATTTAATAGCTACACAAACATTATAAATGTTACAAAGGCTATTAATAAAACAAAGCCAAATGCAGTATTATTCAATTTACAATTTATGAAATTTGGTGATAAAAAAATCGTCGCTGCTTTAGGCTTAGCTTTGCCATTAATTTGTAAAATTAAAAAAATACCAACGATTGCTTTATTACATAATATTTTAGAACAAGTAGATTTGGAAAGTGCTGGTTTTACCTCAAATAAAATTGCACAAAAAATATATAACATAATAGGAACAATTTTAACAAGGTTAATTTTAAAAGCAGATTTAGTTACTGTAACTATCGATAAGTATGTAAAAACTTTAAAGGACAAATATAAAGTAGATAATGTTAAAATGATACCTCATGGAACTTTTGAAATATCACAAAATCCATCACAAAAATTACCTGAAGGTCCTTTAAAAATTATGACTTTCGGGAAATTTGGAACTTACAAGAAAGTGGAATCTATGATTGAAGCTGTAGAAATTGTAAGAAAAGAAACGGGTTTAGATTTAGAAATTGTAATTGCAGGAACAGATAATCCTAATGTAGTTGGTTATTTAGCAAATGCAAAGAAAACTTATAAACATGTGCCGCAACTTAATTTTACGGGTTATGTAGAAGAGGTTGAGGTAGAACGATTATTTACCGAAAGTGCTGTAGTTGTCTTCCCATATACGTCTACAACAGGAAGTTCTGGGGTATTGCACCAAGCAGGAAGTTATGGTAGGGCAGTAGTAATGCCAAATTTAGGAGATTTAGCGACTTTAATAAAAGATGAAGGATACAGAGGTGAATTTTTTGAGCCAGAAAGCGTAACAAGTTTAGCGAGTGCAATTAAAGCAATTGTTACCGATGATGCTTATAGAATAATATTAGGAGAAGCAAATTATAAAGCTGCAACTGCCTTTCCTATGGAAAGAATTACAGATATTTATTTAAAAGAATTTCAAAATATTATAGAAAAAAAAATAGACAAAAAGAAGTTTTCTAATCCATCAATTATTTAGAAATAAACTGAAAAGATGGTTTTTTAATACCTTCATTATTTATGAATCCAAATTTCTTTTGAGGGTATACTCGCCAAGGAAGTCTTCCAACAACTTCTTTGGGCACTTTGTCAAAATCATACAAAGTCCAGGACATAAAAGGAATCTTATTTTTTGTTATTACTTTCTGCATCTCTTTATAATATGTTGCTTGTTTTTTTTCTGAACCACCAAAAGGTTTCCAAAAACCTATGTAAGAAGAAACACCAAACTCACCCAAAACAATAGGTTTGTTTGGAATTAATTTTTTTAATTTTTCATATTCTTCTTCGAAATTATTTTTATCTTCATAATAGTGAAAAGAAACAAAATCTAGTTTATCTTTTAAAATGTCTGCACTATTTGTGTTAGACCATCCAATGGTAACCGCATGGTTTTTATCAATAGATTTTATTAAAATTATCATATGTTCCAGCCAAGAAATAACATTTTGCTTTCCTCTAGAATCAAAATCTAAATTAGGCTCATTCTTAACATCCCAAGCAAGTATGGCATTATGATTTTTAAACATAGAAACTATAACATCTGCATGTCTTTGATTTAAGGTCCAATCTAAAACATCATAATTTCCATAAAAATCAAACAATGTTACTACTACCTTTAGATTGTTTTTTTCTGCTAAATCTAATACTTGTTTAAGTTTATTTAATTTACTTTCATTAACCTTTGCTTTACCAAATCCTTCATAAGGAATAAAAATTCTAATTGTATTTAGGTTTGCCTTTTTAATAATTTCAAAATCTTTTTCTATTATTTTTATATTAAAAGCATCACCAAACATACTCCATGGATTGGCTTGTGGATAATAATTTATTCCTTTTATATCTAAAGAGTCATTCACCTTAATAGGAACGCTTTTATCAAAATTTTTGGTGTTTTCTTTTATAAGATGTCTAATACGCCAAAACCCATCTTCTAATAATAAAATAATTTTATAGCTTGATATTTCTGTAGTTTCTATAACTAGTTTATTGTCTTTAAATATTTTTTTATATTCAATAACATTTTTGTCATCTAAAACCATTAATTGTCCATCTTCACTAAAAAAAAGGATGTTGAGGTTGTGCTCTAAGGTAGTCGCTTCAATAAAGATTTTTGCTTTTTTATTATATTCAATAAAATTAAATAAATTTTTTCTAGCACTTTCTGTATAGTAATCATTAATACCAATTTTTGAGTTAGTTTTGTTTGCAATATTTTTTACATACCAAGCATCTATATAATCATTTTCAACACTTTTTAGAGTTTGATTATCAAAATATCGTCCTACATTACCATCTTCTTTCCAAGTAATTTTCGGTAAATATTGATTTATTTTTATTACTTCTGTATGCAATATTGTACTTCGATCTGCACCCGTGTTTAAAAAACTTAATACAGCGCTAACTAAAAATAAAAGAATAGCAATTATTACGACGTAAGTAAGCATTAAAACACTTCTAATAAGTACTTTATTAATATTTACCATAATTTAAATTTTTTAAATTCTTTCTTAATTCCTGCAGTTTCGATTATAATTTTGTAATAATTATTTTCATAAATATTAGGATCTAAGTAAAAATTCGTGAAACCATTTTGAGATTCTCTATAAAGCTCATCAATTAGTTTGTCTTTTTTATAGATTGCTATTTTTACTAAGAATCCATCAGGAATTATTTGATTCATAAAACTTTTTAAAGGCCCTATTTTTATACTTCTATTGTTTTTAAAGAATGAAACATTATAATCTTTAATTACTTTTTTATATTTTATTTGTAAAATATTACTTTCAGAAATACCAATGAAATAGGCTTTTATTTTCCAGTTTTCTTCAAAATCAGGATGTATAATCTTGGCTTTTGCGATGCCATTTATCGTAGTTCCTGCCGTTTTTAAAATATCTCCTTTTTTATTGGTGATATTAAATTCGATATAACTACCATCGCTTACAATATTATTGTTTTTATCTTTTATTACAGATGTAAAAAATGTTGTTATTTGGTTACCATCGGCATATTCATGGTTTCTACTAATGAATAGTTTGAAATTTGTTGCAATTCCTGGCATAATATTTACATCAGACTCTTTAGAATTTAAACCAAGTGATTCAGAAGAAATAATCATTCTTCCACTTTTTAACGGAGAAAAGATATTTTTATATCCAATTAATTTGTCCGTAAAAATAGGTTCTTCTTTTTCATATTTTAAAAATTGTTGTTTTACTAAAATTTTACTGTTATCTTTAATAGGATTGTCTAAGCTATCGGTTGGTATTACAACTAACATCGTAAAATCAGATCCACCTGACTCTATACTTGGAGGACCTAGATAGGTTTCCATCGTTTTTGGTTGTTTTTTAGAAAGAATAGAAATATTACCAGAAAGTGATTCAGAAGAATTTATAATCATCCAATATAATATTCCTTTTTTATTTGATAAAAAAGTAGGGATTTCAAATTCTATTTTATGATTTAAAATTTTAGGTTTTATTAAAGAAGAGCCATAACTATTAGAACAATATAATTGAAAATTAGTTTTGGAATTTACATTAAATTTCAGTGTAATATTATCGCCTGCAATAAATTTATTTTTTGCAGATATTAAAGAAATAGATCCATTAATAGTTGTTTCTTGAGCAAGAAAAGAAACAATTATTAGTTGAAAGAATATCAGAAAAAAACCTTGTTTTAACTTCATTATTTAGGATTGCCTATGTAACTATTTAATTCTATTTTAATATAACTAAATAGTGAATGATTAACTTTTTGTAATTTATTATTGGTGTGATTTTTTATTCTATTTGGTATTATTTTAGAGGCAATCTCTTTGTTTGGTAAACCATTAACAAAACAGAAATCCATATTTTCACTTATAATTTTTATTTTTGGGTTTAAAGGAATTGGATACTTAAATCGTAATTTCCTTTCTTGTCTCATTCCTTCTTTTAAAAATAAATTATCTACCCAAATCATTTCTTTATTTTCGTTGTAACAGGTAATAATCATTTGTGGTACCGTAATTTCTTGAATACCACTATTAAATAAGGTTCCACTTACATTATTTGGGGATATCTTAATGGCACTTAAAACAATATCTTTAAATAAATCTGAGTTAGAAGTATTTCCTGCAGCTTGTAAATTAAATTTAGTGGGTTGTTCACTTAATTCTATGGGCGTAAATTCATCAGGATTAAATGTTTTAGGAATGGAGTCTTTTGTTTTAGACCAAGCAATACCTTCAAAATTAATTTTAAAAGCACTAATTTCTTTAGGCATTAACTTATGTTTAATAATATGCTTCGCATTATAGATTGCTAATTCTTTATTATCGTCATTATAAAGCGTTCCTTTTAAAACCACATCTGCAGGTACATTATCTATATTTTGTACTTCACCAATAATAGAATATCGTTTATTGAATTTTATTAATTTAGCAGAAACAATTTCTAATACAGGTTGCTTTAAAACATCTTCATGATAAGTTTGTTCCGTTGTAATTCTTCTTCTTCCTTGATTATAATAACTGGTGATACTTTTAGAGTAGAATTGATCTGGAGGTATATCTAAAGGTTTTCTATCGGGCTTTAAAAACCATTTTCCTTCTCTTTTAATAGCTGTTTTATAATCTGTTTTTGATATTTTTTCTAAAGGAGTAATCCATTTTGTTACTACTTTTAAAGTTGCTAAACTATCTGTTTGTTTTGTTATTTCTGTCGAAATAGCATCTAACTTTGCATAAGAATTTATTAAACCATCTGTTACATGCATTTCTAATAAATATTGAGAGCGAGTAATATTACTTTTTGGATCGATATAACTAAAACTTTTATTTATTTCTTTAAAATCTAAAGCATCATAATATGCTTTCACAACATTTTCTGGAGATCTTTGTGTATTATTTTTAATATAAAACATGTAACAAGCATATGTTATAATTATAATTAAAAATATAGCCCAAACATGAAAGACTTTTAAAACAATTCTAGGGAATTTAGTATATTTATTTTGAAACTTAAAGTATACAGGATTAACATTTACATTTGTTTTTAAACGATTAAAAAATAAAGATTGGATATTTAAAATAAAGGCAATAAGTAAAGTTAAAAAAGGAATAATTCCCCAAACTATTTTCATCCATGAAGGCACATCTTCTTTTGGTAAAATAGACGAAATAGGTGGAACGTTTAATTTTTCCCAAACCATAACACCATTTTCTAATTGAGATAGACGCTGCCAACCACAGAAAAATAAGATTGGATCATAAAATTTATCATTAGAAAATATATATTTTAGATTGTACTTTTCTGGAGTGGTTAAAAATTGCTGCAAAGAGCCAATACCTGCAACTCCTTTAAATTTTGAATTTTCTAGACGCTCTATAGGTCTTGTTGTTAATTCGGGTAAACGTCTTGCAGAATGATAATTACCATCCACACTCATAGCATTTGTTTGTGCTGCCAACCAAGCCATTTGGTCTCCAAAGCCTAAGGTTAAATATCTCCATTGATCATGGGAATCTTGACTAAGGAAATTCACTATGGGTAACATTTTTATTTTTCGAGGTTGAGAAGGCTTAAAATACCCTAAACTCATGGTAAACATTACCATAGAAACGTAAATAATAGCTAAAAAGCCACCTAATAATTTATGATAAATTACGCCAAACCTTTCTTGGATTAAAGTTTTTAAATCGCCTTCTACAAATCTGTAAATAAATTCACCAAATATTGGTATTGACATTATAGAAGCCCAAAGTGTAAATCTATCTAATGTTAAAATGTTAAATGCAGTTTCACCTAAAATTGCTTTAGGTATTGGTGTTGTCCCACCAGTTCCTAAAATGACTAACATGGTAAAAGATAAACCAAAAAACAAATATCTTTTACTGAAGTATCTATAAAAAATATAGGGTAAAATAAATAATAAAAGGCCCCAAGGAATTGTGAAAAACACCAAGCCTGAAGAAGCTACCTCTATAAAATTATCTCTAGATCCATGGGGAATTGGAACTTGAGTTATGGGGTTCTTTTTTGAGTTTATCCAATAAGGGAAAATACAAAATATAATAAGTAATAATGAAGAAAATCCGAAGGTTAAGTTACGTTTTAATTGCTTAAAAAAGATTTTCATAAATAATGAAAAAGTAACTTCTTTATAAGAGTTTACTTCTTCTCTAGCAATATCCATAATTACGGTTCCTATTAAAGGAAAAATAAAAAATAACATTCCAAAAATAGTAGTAACATGATGCGATGTAACTGTAACCGAAATTAAGGAAAGAGATGTGAAAAAGAATTTGTATTTACCAGTTTTAAGCCATAAATATATTTCAGGTAAAGAATGCATTATAATAGAAATACCAATAATACTAGGCAACTGTCCAAAAATATGCAAGGTTTCTATGAAAGACGAAGAAAAAACAGCTAAGATAGCCGAGTAGCCTGCAATATTTTTATTCGATGTTATTAATAGGGTATATCTATAGGTACCTGTTATAAATAGTATAGTACTAAGGATACCAACCGTAAATAGTCCAAATTTTAAACCACCAATTAAAGATAAAGCTGCAATAGACTGGTGCACTAAAGGAGGGTAACTTTGCACAGTAAAACCTGTATACCACTTATAATTCCAAGGTTCAAACCAACTATTTGCATAATGATCTGCAAAGAACAAATGAATGAAAGCATCATAGGTGGTTTCCAAAGTAAAAAAAATAGAACTTCCATGAAAAACAATACCCAGGAGAAGTGCAATAATTAAATATTTATTGGAAGTTTCTTTCATATAATAATTAAATTCTCTCAAAAGATAAATATAAACTTTTAAATTAAGCTTAAATTTTTATTTAACTTTAGGGAACTTCCATTCATCTTAATAAAAGGGCCTTTAAGGTGATTAATATCAAATAGGTACGCTTTTGATGTACCTTGAATAATATAAATTTACTATTGATGAAAATACTAGCCATTGATGATCAAAAATTAGTTCTAATTCCATTAGAAATTAGATTAAAAAAATTAGGATATGAAGTAATCACAGAAACTTCTTCTTTAAAAGGTATAAAGTTATTTGATTCTTTTCAACCTGATTTAGTCATTATTGATATTAATATGCCAATAATTTCGGGTATTGAGGTGGTTAAGCATATTAGGAATAAAAGAAAGTCTAAAACTCCGATAATGATTTTGTCAGGAAATACAGATAATAATATTATTTCTGAAGCTTTTGATATAGGGGTAAATGATTATATGAAAAAGCCATTAAGTTTAAGAGAGGTTTGTTCTAGAACAAAAAGGTTAATAGGCGCACCAAATATTGGAAATAAAGTAAAAAAATATCAAGTTGTATTAATTCAAAAAACATGCGTTGGTGTTGTAATACCTTGTTATAATGAAGAAAAAAGATTTTTAAGTAAAAAGTTTTCGGACTTTATTATTAAGAACTCTGGATATCAATTATGTTTTGTTAATGATGGAAGTACAGACAATACTTTAGACGTTTTAAATTTATTAAAAAAAGGAAGGGAAGATTTTATTTCAGTTTATGACTGTAAAGTAAATAAGGGGAAAGCAGAAGCTGTAAGATTAGGAATGTTGCACATGGCTAAAGAAGAAGGATTAGATTATATAGGGTTTTTAGATGCAGATTTGTCAACAGATTTATCAAATTTTGATGACTTAGTCTCTACTATTGAAAATTCTAAATATAAAATAGTTAGTGGTTCTAGAATAAGTAGAATGGGAGCTAAAATCACAAAAGGGGCAGCAAGAAATATTATTAGTTTAATTTTTAATTTTATCATCAGAAAGATTTTAAGAATGGATTTTAAAGACACACAATGTGGTGCTAAAATTTTTCATAAAGATATTATTGATATTGCTTTTAAAGATAAGTTTATAACAAAATGGATTTTTGATGTAGAAATTTTTAAAAGAATTACACTTTATTTCGGTTTAAAAAAAGCAAAAAAAATAATTTGTGAAAAGCCTTTAAAAAGATGGATTCATGCTGATGGGTCTAAATTATCAATGAGAGATTCTCTTGAAATAATTTATCAATTTGTTCAAATAGCATGGACCTACAGAAAAAAAAATAATATGGTGACCCATTTAAAAAAAAATAATGATAGAATAATTGCAAATAATTTATTAACCTCAAAAACAGCTATTTAATGAAGTCTGGTATCATCGTTATATTTTCGAATAATGAAAATGAAATTAATAAAATTGAAATGGAAGAATTACTAGATACAAATAATTATAATGTATGTTTTGTGAATAATGGAAGTACAGATAATACACTTAATTTATTGAGAGATATTAAATTTAAATTAAAAAATACTATCTCAATAGTGGATATTAAATTAGAAAAAGGATTAAAACCGGCAATTAAAGCAGGTGCAAGAAGTTTACTTAGTGAGTCACCTGAATATGATTTTATTGTTTATTTAAAATCAAATATGTTAGCTAGTTTGGAATATTTAAATGAATGTTTTTCTAATATGAAAGAAAATAAACAAGAACTAACTTCAATGCCAACCAGATCTCAAAGAAATGTTCTCAAAGATGTTTTTTCCGCAACGGAGCTTTTAAAAAATAGTAATTGTCTTATAGAATAAGTTAATTCAATATATGATTGTTTCTCAAATTTCACTTTATGTTTTAAACTAGTTCTATTCATTAAAAGGTTCCTAGTTTTTTAATCTCAACGCTAGTAATACAAATTGAAGGAAACTCTTTTTCTTTAGCCAAATCATTGTATTCTTAAATAGTTTTATGTAAATTATTTTATAGGTATTAAATTTTAAAACTTACATCTATTACATTTTTCAGATTCGTTTAATGGATAGATAATTAGATTTACTAACGGGAGTACCAATTATTTACTGATAAAACCGATCTAAAAGCTACAGTTATTTTGCTTTTAAATATACCCAATAATTATTTTCTTTACAAAAAAAAGAGTTCTCATGAATAATATTTAAATTTCCATTTTCTATAAAATGTGCTTTAAATTCGACAAGGTTTTCTTTAAAATTTAATATTTCTAATTTAACCCATTTTATAGATTTCGTCCAGTTTTCTAACTCTTGGTACTCTTTTTTTGACAGTTGTGTTGAATTATGATGACTTTTCTTTAAATATTTTATATCAGCTAAAACAAAAGCACTATATCTAGAACGCATTAATTGTTCAGCAGAATTAACATCGTTAATGTTTTTATGTGCTTTTTTACAACAATCTTCGTATAATTTATTTGGATTACAAGGACAATTCATAATTAATTTACGAAATCATTTTCTTTGATTCGAAAGCAATTTTCAGAACCAAGAAATTTAGGATTACCAAATTCTTCAGACCAAAAACCTTCTAGAATATCTTTGGTTAAAACTTTATAAACGACAACACCTTTATATATATCGTTTTCTACACCCTTATAATTGAAGTTGATGACTAAAATGTTGTTTTTAAAAAAACCAGTTCCTATTTGTTCTTGAGAGTTATTGATAATCCACCTAGCAATAATTCTATCATTTTCATTTAAAGATAAACGGAGTTCTCCTTTATATGAATCATTATCAGCATCTTGATTGCTGCCAATAATAGAAAATGTACCAACTATATCTTGAATTACCATTTATTTTCCGATACAAAAATTAGAAAAAATATGACCTAAAATATCTTTATCAACATCATATTCTCCAGTAATATTTCCTAAATGACGCAAACATTCTCTAATATCAATAGAAAATAAATCTGTAGAAATCTCTAAATCAATACCTTGTTGTACAGATGAAATTGCTGTTAATGCATTATTTAAAGCCTCAAAATGACGAGAGTTAGTGACAATAGTTTCATTATTACTTAAGGCTCCGATATTAACAAGTGAAGTTAATTCAGTTTTTAGACTCTCTATTCCTGTTTTATTTTTTGCTGATAATAAAATTAGATTTTCAATTTCTTCTTGCAGACTTATAATTTCATTACCAGAAAGTTTATCAACTTTATTAGGAATAACTAACAATCTTTTATTTGGAAAACGTGTTTTTATCACTTCAATTTCCAATAGAAATTTTTCCTTAGAATCTTTAAATTTAGTTGAGTCTATCAAGAAAATAATCAATTGTGCATTTTCTGCTTTTTCGTAAGCTTTTTTAATTCCTATACTCTCTATAATATCTTTAGTTTCTCTAATTCCTGCTGTATCAATAAATCTAAAAGCAACTCCGTCAATAATAATTTCATCTTCAATAGCATCTCTTGTAGTGCCTGCAATATCAGAAACTATTGCTTTTTCTTCATTTAAAAGTGTATTTAGCAACGTAGATTTCCCCACATTTGGTTCACCAATAATTGCAACGGGAATTCCATTTTTCATTGCATTTCCAAAAGAAAAAGAGTCTATTAATCGCTTTAAAACAAAGGAAATTTTTGCAACCAGTTCTTTAAATTTAGTTCTATCTGCAAACTCAACATCTTCGCCAGAAAAATCTAATTCTAATTCAATTAGTGCTGCAAAATCTAATAACTCACCACGTAATTCTTTTAATTCATTTGTGATTCCACCACGCATTTGCTGAATTGCCATTTGATGACTAGCCGCAGAATTTGAGGCAATAACGTCAGCTACAGCCTCAGCCTGAGATAAATCCATTTTACCATTCAAAAAAGCGCGCATTGTAAACTCACCATTATCTGCCATTCTACAGCCACTTTGTAAGAATAATTGAATAATTTCTTGCTGAATAAAACTCGAGCCATGACAAGAAATTTCAACAACATTTTCTCCAGTGTAAGAGCGCGGGTTTTTAAAAACTGAAACTAACACCTCATCCAAAATCGTATCTCTCTCAATAATATGACCTAAATGTATTGTATGAGATTTCTGATTTTTTAAAACTTTAGATTTCTTTATGGATCTAAAGTTAGTATCAACAATTTCAATTGCTTTTTCACCAGAAAGTCTTATTACAGAAATTGCGCCAACTCCAGAAGGTGTTGCTAAAGCTATAATTGTATCTTGTTGAATCATTTTGCAAAGATACATAGGTTAATTTAGTTTTTAAAAGCAAAACCTGTAACAAAACAACAAATTAAGCGTCAAATTAGTAAGCGCATAAATTTATTAAAAACAACATGAAAGAAGATAAGCAATTGCTAGTATTAACACATTTAAGCCAATTATTAGATTTTGTAACAGGAATTGGTGGTTTCATCGTTCCCCTAGTGTTATGGCTTACAAAAAAGGACGAGATAATAGGAATGGATATACACGGTAAGGCTATTTTAAACTTTAGAATTTCTATGTTTATCTATCTTTTACTCTGTATACCCTTAATTTTATTTTTAGGATTAGGTATTCTTGGGTTAATTGTAATTGGAATTTTCTATCTAATCTTTCCCATAATAAATGCAATAAAGGCAAGTAATAATGAAGCTCCTAGTTATCCGTTGAGTATTACCTTTATAAAATAGAAAACGAGAGAAATTTAATTTTTAAATCACTCTTTTGAAGGGTGTTTTTCAGTTTGTGTGATTTTTTATAGCTTTATTTTATGTTGAAGGTATTTGGAGTCAAGTTAGGATTTTCTCTACATCTTTTTTTTAAAAAATAAGAATACAAATTCAAGTGGTAACAATTATTATTAATAAGTTTTTTTGCAAAAATTATTTAGATAGCTTGTTTAATAAAATCCTCATATTCATAGAAAAAGAGTTCAAATTTTGGCATTGTTTCTACAAAAAATTCATAGCAATCTCGCCAAGTATTTTTGTTATGAATGCTGAATTTTTTATCATAAGGAACATAAATTCTATGAATCAACTTTCTGCTTTCTAGCTCATAAGAATTATCAAAAATAACTTCGGGGATTTCTGATTCTAACAAAGCTTTTAAAGAAATCATTTGATCAAACAAAAGCTCATTTGCAATTTCTTCTGGATGTTCGATATCTAAACAAACCATAGCTTTTTTGCTGTCAGCTGAAAATTTAAAAGAGAATCCTTTTATTTTGGTGTTGTACATTAACCATTTTCTTGGAAAAGATTTCCCAAAACTTATCCAGAATTCTTTACGTAGTAAGGCAGCTTCTTCTTTAGAGAACATTTTTTATCCGTGGATTTTTGCTTCAGAACCGCGTTCTTTCATCATTTCTGCTTCAAAAGCGACCAATGCATTCCATTTTTTATCAACAATCTCTCTATCTTGATATTGACGTGCAAATTGTAAAAAAGTAGTATAATGGCCAGCTTCCGAAATCATTAAATTATTATAGAATTTAGATAATTCTTCATCTTCCATATTCTCAGAAAACACTTTAAAACGTTCGCAGCTTCTAGCTTCAATTAAAGCTGCAATTAGCAAACGTTGCACTAAAGCATTGGTTCTATCTTTAGTTTTTGTAAAGAATTTTTGCAGTCTAATAGCGTAATCATTCTTTTGCTCTCTCCCTAAAACCATTCCACGTTTTACCATTAATAAATGCACCATTTTAAAGTGTTGCATTTCTTCAATTGCAATATTACTCATTTCTTTTACTAACTCAGTTTCTTCAGAATAATTAATGATGATAGAAACTGCATTAGAAGCAGCTTTCTGCTCTAAAAAAGCATGGTCTGTTAATATCTGCTGTAAATTATCTTTGGCAATTGCTGCCCAAGAGGTTTCGGTTTCAAATTGTAATCCTAACATAATAATTAAATAATTTTTTGTAAACTAATACCAAAATAAGCAAGAGCTTTTATTTCTTTTACACTTGCAAAACGTTCATTTCCGATAATTAAAAGCCCGTTTTCTGAAGCCTCTATGTGATACTGTTTGTTGCTTTCAAAAAACAAAACTAATTTATTTGTAAAAAATGTTCTTATTTTTTCTTCATTTTTTCCAGATAAATAAAATCGTTTGCTAAAATCTGGATGATTTTCGATATCGATATCTCTATAACCAGCAAAATCTAAGATATATTCAAAAATACCTTCTTTATCTAAAGTAAAAAAAGGAATTTCTTTTTTTGTGTGAATATGTAACATTGTTGCCTTAATTACTTGCTTTGCTATCATTTCACCTTCGGAAAATTGTACATCAAAAATAGTACAATCCTCATTAGAAAGTACATTCGAAACTTTGTTAATTCTTTTATTTTTAAAGTATCCAAAAGTGGGTAATTCTTTCATTTCTTGCTCAGAAAAAGCATCATATTTCCAGTGCATGTCCTTGCTGATTTTTTCTAATGATTTTTGTCTTTTTGTTAAAACCCTATTTCTTTTTTTTATCTGTTTAGGTATAATTTTCCGCAAAGCAAAAGGATGGTCACTGGCAGATCTAGAATCATCTAAACCAATTACTTCAAAATGGCCTCCATTTCTAGCAAAGGTTTCTGCGTAATTGTTCATGTTTTCCATCACAGAATTATCCACGAAATCGCACATTGAAAAATCGATAATTGCTTCTTCAGTTTCTGGAATTTGATTTAATTTTGATTTTAACTTTGTATAGTTTAGAAAGCTAGAAAAATGTTTCACACTTACATAATATTTTTGATCCTCTTTAAACATTAAAACATTTGGTTTTAAAATATTTTTAAAGAATAAACTTGCCTTCTGGTTGATGATAATATGAATGATTAACGTAATTAAAATCCCGACTAAAATACCTGTAATTAAACTCGTTGTAATTGTAGTGAAAAGCGTTACTAAGAAAATAATTAATTGCTCTTTACCAACTCTAAATACTTTTCTAATATTTTCTGGTGAAGCTAATTTATATCCTGTAAAAACCAATATTGCTGCTAAAGCTGGTAAAGGTATTTTGCGCAATTCAGTTGCAAATAACAATATAAAAGCCAATAAAAAACCTGCATGAAAAAGGTTAGCAGACCTGTTAGAACCATTGTTATTTACATTTACAGAGCTTCTTGCAATTACAGTTACAACATTTAAACCACCTAAAAAACCACTAATTACAGTAGCTAAACCTAAAGCTCTTATATCTTTGTTTACGTTAGAACGCCTTTTTAAAGGATCTAATTTATCAACAGCTTTTATGCTGAGCAAACTCTCGATACTTGCAATTAATGTGATACTAATTACGGCATTTATAAAGCTAAGCTCGTACATTTTACTAAAATCTGGAAAAGCAAAATTTGATAAAATATCATTAGGTAAATTAATTAATAAGTTTTTATGAATAGGGTAATCTGAGGTTGAAAAGACATCAAAATAATAATACATAGCTACACTTAAAACGACAATCCACATAGGTGCAGGAATTAATTGAAAATAACGGTTTCTGATTTTACCGTAAAATATCATAATAAGTAAACTAATAAGCCCTATGATGCCAGCATAAAATATACTAGAATTATCAGTCTTAATAAGGTTTAATATTCCTTCAGGCAGCTGTAAAAGTAGCTCAACAATACTTCCTTTGGCAGCAGTATTGCCTAACATTACATGTATTTGTTTTGCGAAAATTCCAATACCAATCGCAGCCAACATTCCTTGTATTGCTGAGGATGGAAAGAAGTCTCCTAAAGAGCCCATTCTTAAAAAACCTAGAATAATCATTATAATTCCAGAAATTACAATCGCAGCCAAAGTAAATAAAAATCCTTGGTGCATATCTCCATTTCCAAGTGTTGTAATTGCAGCCAATATTACTACGACTAAACCATTGCCTGGACCTGTAATTGTAACGTTAGAACCACCGATTAAAGAAACAACAGTGCCACCAACTATGGCCGCAATGATACCAGAGATAGGGGGTGCTCCAGATGCCAAAGCTAAACCTAAACCTAGTGGAAGTGCAATTAAAGAAACCACGAAACCTGCAAATAAATTTTGCGGAATTTCAGATATAAATGTTTTAAATATACTTTTCTTTTTCATTTATTTTACAATTAAAACATCAGTAGGTAATTCTGATAAAATATATTCAATATCATGAGGGAAAATTCTATCTAAAATCCCTAATTTAGATTGAGCATTCATCACTAATAAATCAGCTCTTTTTAGTTTGGCATAATGGCCGATAGAATACCCTCTTTTTCCAAAAATACTTTGTGTTTTTACAGATAGATTAGAACAATCAATTTCTTTTAAAATACTTTTTACACGTCTATCTTCTCTGGTTTTAATTCGTTCCTTTGCAATATTTGCTCTTCTTAAAGATATATCATCATTAACTTTAATATGTAATTCTTCTTGTTTAATTTCTTCAACAATTGTAATTTTTTTACAATTCAATTTTTTGGCTACAAAGAAAGATGTTTTTATAGTTTCTTCTGTTTTGTTATCACTTAATCCGTTAACGACTATGTGTTTGCAAACATGTCTTATAACTGATGGTTTTATAAGCAATAGAACAGAGCAAGGTGCTTTTCTCGTAATTTTTCTAGCAATCGAACCCACATAATATTTAAATAAATTTTCTTGTTGAAGTGCCCCAAGAATTAGTAAATTAATATTTTCATTGGTACATGTTTCTAAAATTACATCCACAGGTTTTCCCTCTTGCCAGATTACCTTAAAATTTTTATTTAAAGTTTCGGTCTCTTCTAAAAGAGCATTTAAGTCAGTAATTTTCTGATCGGTTTTTTCACCTACATGAACCCCTACTAATTCAGCGTCAAATATATTTGCTAATCTTACAGCCTCAAAAATATTTGGTTTTAAGTTTGGAGAAAAGGCAACACCAATAAGTATTTTGTCTATTTTTTGCAACTGAAAGTCTTTAGAAATCGTTTAGTGGTACAATATAGGGAACTTTGTAAGAAATAAAAAAACTATAAATTTAATTTTTATGATGAAGAAAGATTGTTAAATTTACAATCAATTGGATACACCCATTTATGATAGAATTAGCAGGAATTATAATTTTAGGAATATTGGCGCAATGGTTTGCTTGGAAGTTTAAAATTCCGGCAATTTTACCTTTGATACTAATAGGTTTATTAGTAGGACCAATTGCTGCGGCTTATTTAAGTGAAGATGGTACTAAATGGATAGAACCTATATGGAATGGTGAAAAAGGATTGTTTCCTGGAGATAATCTATATTATTTTGTATCTCTTGCTATAAGTATTATTCTCTTTGAGGGAGGATTAACACTTAAAAGGAATGAAATTAAAAATGTAGGTCCTGTAATTACAAAACTAATTACATTAGGTTCTGCAATTACATTTTTTGGTGCAGGAATTGTAGCACATTTTACTTTTGGTTTAGGCTGGGATTTATCTTTTTTGTTTTCAGGATTAATCATTGTTACAGGTCCTACTGTGATTACACCAATTCTAAGAAACATCCCTTTAAAAAGAGATGTGTCCACAGTTTTAAAATGGGAAGGAATTTTGATAGATCCAATAGGAGCGTTAGTTGCTGTATTGGTGTTTGAGTTCATTAGTGTTGGAGGTGAAGGAGGGTTTACCAAAACGGCGTTAATAGAATTTGGTAAGATTTTATTATTTGGGACTAGCTTTGGGTTCACATTTGCGCATGCACTTGCTTATGTTATAAACAAAAAATTAATTCCACATTACTTATTAAATGTTGTTTCTTTATCAACAGTATTGTTAGTATTTGTAGAATCAGAATTATTTGCACATGAATCGGGACTTTTAGCTGTTGTTGTAATGGGCATGGTTTTAGGGAATGGAAAACTTAAAAACTTAAAAGAATTACTTTATTTTAAAGAAACTTTGAGTGTTTTATTAATTTCCATGTTATTTATTTTATTATCTGCAAACATCAACATAGAAGATTTAATGCTATTATATACATGGAAAACAGCATTGTTGTTTGCTAGCGTTGTGTTTGTAATTAGGCCTTTAGCAGTATTTGCAAGCACCTATAAATCTAACCTAGAACTTAAAGAAAAAATGTTTATAAGTTGGGTGGGACCGAGAGGAATTGTGGCTGCAGGAATCGCTTCTTTATTTGGAAGTAAATTATTAAAAGAAGGTGTTGAAGGTGCGGAATATATTACGCCTTTAGTTTTTATGATTGTACTTGGAACTGTACTTTTAAATGCGACCACAGCAAGATTATTTGCAAAAATGATAGGAGTATTTTTAAAGAGTTCTGATGCAATTCTAATTGTTGGTGCGTCAGATCCATCAAGATTAGTTGCTCGTTTTTTAAGAGACAAAGGAAAAAGAGTTGTATTGATTGATGCAAATAAAAACTTTATTGAAGAGGCTCTAGATGATGGTCTAGAAGCTTTTAATGTAAATGTTTACGACGATAATTTAACCGATAATATAGAATTAAATGATGTTGGTTACCTAATCGCAATTACAGGTAGTGATACTGTTAATAAACACGCGCTTACTAATTTCTCTAAGGCATTTGGAGAACATGGCTCCTACAAAATAGCTTCTTCTGTCGAAGCTAAAAATGCAACGATTGAAGAAAGAAAAAGTTTTTTCACGCCTAATGACGATTTCATCAATTTAAGCGAGGCCTTTAGAGAGAGTCCTACCATTAACGAAGTTAAAATAATTTCAGAGAAAGAATATTATAAAATACTAGATCTACTGGCTTTAGAAGAAAAATCAATTCCATTATTTATTGAAAAAGATAAAGGTTTGTATTTAGTTCCAGAATTTGAAAAAACAACGGAAGAAAGAAAAGAGCTAATACTATTTTATTTAGGAAAAAAAATAGTTCATCAGGAAAATAATTAGTTGCTATCTGTCTAGAGTTTTCAATAATATCGTTAGATTGATTACTACTATTGATTTAAAACTATTTTTAATTCGAATCTTTTCTTTTAACAATAATTCAGCATCTTTTATGCAGGAAATAAAATGTATTAGATGCTTTATTAATTATCCAAATCCACAGATCTAATTCAAAAGATTGACATAGTTTTCGTAAAAACGATTTTTTTTCTTTCAGTTTTTTAAATTTCTTTAAAGGACTATAAACAAATTTCTTTTTTACTGTTTCGTTTAATCGATATTTTTTTGTTTACAAAATTTATAATTTTTCAGATAGAAAATTAGCCTTATATTAAGTTAGGCAATAAATTGTGAAACATTTATCAGGTTATCCTTATTTTTTCATTTAATCTTACACGTCATAAAATGCATAAAATATATTTATTAAAGTGCTTTGGTTAGTGTTCTTTAGTTCACTGGTAGTTTTTATTTCTATACTCTTCTTTTGAATAAATAGTTCATTCATTTAAGTACATTTTTATTTAAATATATTTTAGACGTCTATTTAATTATAGAATACTTTAAAGGCGGTGCAAATAAAAAATATTGTGTTTTTGTAATTTAAAACAAGTATTTATACCTAGATAGTTGTTCTTTTTAAGTTTTTTTTATTCAGATATATGTTTACATTTGCAGAAAAAAAAGGAAGCTTAATGATAATGAAAATTAAACAAGCATTTATCTCAATGCGCACACATCAGTATCTTAAAAATTCGTTCATATTTCTTCCATTATTTTTTTCAGGTGGAATTGATGATACACAATCATTAATAAAGGCACTTATTGCTTTTATATCTTTCTCAGTCTCCGCAAGTGCAGTTTATATATTAAATGATTATCTTGACATTGAAAGTGACCGTCAACATCCTAAGAAAAAGCATAGGCCATTGGCCTCCGGGTTGATTTCAAAAAAAGAAGCTTTTTTTTTAATAGCTTTTCTATCAATCTTAGGATTAACAATAATGGCGACGCAGTCAATCCAAGCTTTAATAATCCTATTGGCATACCTTTTGATGAACATTTGCTATTGTTTTTATTTGAAGCATATCGCTATTATTGATATTACTATTATTTCTATTGGTTTTGTGTTACGACTCTTCATTGGAGCAATTGTAACCGAAACTATTCTTTCAAAATGGATAGTGATTATGACTTTTCTTCTTGCTTTATTTTTGGCTCTCGCAAAAAGAAGAGATGACGTTCTCCATTTTATGAATACTGGAAAAAAAATGCGAAAAGTAATTGATGGTTATAACTTACAATTAATAGATGGAGCTATGATGATTATGGCATCGGTAGTAATCGTTGCTTATCTGCTTTATACGACTTCTTCAGAGGTTATTCAACGTGTTAATAGTGAATATTTATATTTAACTTCTTTCTTTGTAATTCTTGGAGTATTAAGATACATGCAGATTAGTCTTGTTGAGAACAATAGTGGTTCGCCAACTAAAGTGCTTTTAGAAGATAAGTTTATGATCTCTACAGTTTTTCTATGGGTAATTTCATTTGTTTTTATTCTTTATATATAGTTCCTTGGGTTTACACAGTTTTATTTTAAATTATAAAAATAAAATCCTTTCGCAAGAAGCATTTAATTATATGATAGTTGGTGGGATTTGTGTTGTTTTTGAAATAACATTATTATATATACTTGCTAGCGGCTTAGATATTAATTATTTAGGATCATCAATAATAGCATTTATATCTGCCGTTTTTCTGAACTATTTTCTATGCATCATATGGGTATTTAAAGTTCGTAAGATTAGTAATAAAATTATAGAATTTTGCTATTATATGGTAATAAATTCTGTGGGATTAATTATTAATACAATAGTTATTTATAGTTTAACTGAGCTAATTGGACTGTATTTTATTATATCAAAAATATTAGCGTTATTTTTTACATATGCTTGGAACTTCTTAGCACGAAAAAAAATCTTACATTAATAAAACAATTGGTTGTAAAAAAAAACATTATTCTTATTTTAGCGTTAGTTATTTATACGTTATTTTCAAGATCTTTTTTTAGGATTTTTATTTTGATTACTGCTCTAAATTAAATAAAGAGATAACTATTTATGATTATAAAGAGTGCATCCAGGAGGATGTGAAAAATAAAGAAGCTTTAGCAAATTTCATCTACCAGAAGCATACCAATAATTTCTGGATATAAATTGATTAAAATAAATTTATAAACGATAAGGTTTGTTTATTAAAGTTTAATATTACCCAATCTTTACATGGCTTTCAAAACGCTTTGCACAAAAAAACTGAAGTAAAAATATCTAATAATTAATTTTAACTAAATGAAGTATATTGCATTCTTTGATTTTGATGGAACAATTACAAAAAAAGATAGCCTTGTTGAATTTATTAAATTTTCGATAGGTAGTTTTCAATATTATAAAGGTTTATTAGCTTTAAGTCCTATGCTTTTAACCTATAAATTAAAAATCATTCCAAATCATATTGCAAAAGAAAAATTAATTGCATATTTTTTTAAAGGTTGGGATAGTACCCGTTTTCAAGATATAGCAAGTTCATATTCAATTGATGGAATTGATAAAATTCTCAGATCAAGGGCAATTGAAAAGATTGTTTGGCATATCGAGAAAGGGCACGAAGTAGTAGTTGTTTCCGCTTCTATGGAAGCTTGGCTTAAGGATTGGTGCAAAAATAATAATCTTCAATTATTAGCAACAAAATTAGAGGTAATTGACGGTCAGATGACTGGAAGATTTTCGACTAAGAATTGCTATGGAATAGAAAAAGTAAATAGGATAAAAGAGAATTTTAATCTTACTGATTATGAACATGTTTATGCTTACGGCGACAGTCTTGGTGATAAGGAAATGTTAAGTATCGCAGACAAAAAACATTATAAATACTTTGAATAAGAATAAAACATCCAATTTTTGCTAGTAAAATTTATTAAAAATTCAATTAGTTCATTAAACACAAGTTATCCTTTTCATATCGAGCAGCATAAAATCAATTCCATTATTTATTGAAAAAGATAAAGGCTCGTATTTAGTTCTAGAATTTAAAAAAGCAATAGAAGAAAAAAAAGAGCTAATTTAAATTTATTTAGGAAAAAAAATAGTTTGTAAGGAAAAATAATGAGTTTCTGTTTGTCTGGAATTTTTACCAATATCCTTAGATTGATTACTACTATTGCTCTAAAATAATTTTTGGCTCGAATCCTTTCTTTTAATAATAATATTGCCCGTTTCATGCAGTAAACACAATGTATTACGTGTTTTATTAATTAGCTAAATATTACATATCCAATTCAAAAGATTGGCGTAGTTTTTCTAAAAGCGGATTTTTCTCTTTTAGTTTTTTAAATTTCTCTAGTGGTGTATAGGCAAATTTTTTCTCTACAGTCTCATTTACGCTAACAAGAATTTTAATTCCAAAATTATTTAATTTTTCTCTTAAAAAGTTTAATAAACTGGCTCTTCCCTTTCTAAATTGCTCTTCCATTAATTTGTTAGGAACGGTAAAAGAAATTTTAAAGTTTTCTTCTAATTTAGGAACATCAGTGCCAATAATAGAAGCCATACTTCTTTCTCCTTTTTTATCAAGCAAAGCCACATAGGTTTTCCAAAGTTCTTGTAATAATTTTTCAGTAAAAATATCTTTTGGATGATTGTCAAAATTTTCTTCAACAACAGCTTTTTTTTCTTTCTTTTTCTCGTAAATACTTTTTAGAGAAAGAGACGAAGAACGTTTTTCTGCAGATTTTAAAACGGGTGTTTTAAGCTTTAGCTTTGGTTTTTCAACTTGTTGAAGCTGAATAACTTTAGGTTTTATCTGGATTGGTTTTGATATTTCCTTTACAGCGGGCGAGAGTGCTTGGAAAAAAGTAGCAGGAATTATGTAGTTAGCTGACTTTTTTTTTTCTCCATCAAAAGTGATAGAGGCAATTTGCATTAAGGTTAATTCTACCAGCAATCGCTGATTTTTACTAGCTCTGTAGTTCAAATCGCAATCATTTGCTTTGTTAATGGATTGCATTAAAAAAGGAATACTTGCTTTAGTCGCTTGCTCTAAATATTTCTTTTTAGCAGTGTCTCCGACCTCTAATAAGCCTAAAGTGGCTTTATCTTTGGCTACTAACAAATCTCTAAAATGACTTGCTAACCCGTTTATAAAATGATGTCCTTCAAAACCTTTTCCTAAAATAGTGTTAAAGGCATTTAATACATCAGGTATTTTGTTTTCTAACAACAACCCTGTCATATTAAAATACGTATCGTAATCTAAAACATTTAGGTTTTCTGTAACAGCTTCGCGTGTTAAATTCTTTCCAGAAAAACTAACGACCCTATCAAAAATTGATAAAGCATCTCTCATGGCTCCATCTGCTTTTTGAGCAATAATGTGCAAAGCATCATCATCAGCTGTTATATTTTCTTTTTCGCAAATTATTTTTAGATAATTTTTAGCATCTAAAACACCAATTCTTTTGAAATCAAAAATTTGACAACGTGATAAAATAGTAGGAATTATTTTATGCTTTTCGGTTGTCGCTAAAATAAAAATAGCATGGGCAGGTGGTTCTTCTAATGTCTTTAAAAAAGCATTAAAAGCTGCCTGTGAGAGCATGTGTACCTCATCAATAATATATACTTTGTATTTTCCTGTTTGAGGCGGAATTCTAACTTGTTCTGTTAAACTTCTAATATCGTCTACAGAATTGTTAGAGGCAGCATCCAGTTCAAAAATATTAAAAGCAAAATCTTCATCCTCAGAAATGTCAACACCTTGTTGATTTATTTTCTTTGCTAAGATTCTTGCACAAGAGGTTTTACCGACACCTCTAGGTCCTGTAAATAAGAGAGCTTGTGCTAAATGATCATTTTTTATGGCATTTTCTAACGTATTCGTTATAGCTTGTTGCCCAACAACATCCTTGAAATTTTGAGGACGATATTTACGTGCAGAAACTATAAAATGCTCCATTTATACTTTTTTTGGTTAAGTAACAAAAGTAATTATCTACGAGGATTTGTACAACTTGGTTTCTTAACAAAATGCTAAAGTTGTAAACAAATTGTATGAAGTTTTAATTTAAAGCGACTATTAGTATAATTCAAGTTTTTTATTAGATTAAAAGTCCCGAAATTTGCATTTAAGATTGTTTACCTGTCTTGTTTGAAAAATTAATTATTTTAAATAAAATTAACATATGAAAATTATGAAATCAGTTTTTACCTTTACTACTATTTTTTTACTAATTTCTTGTCTGGGTTTTTCTAAGAAAGAAGAAGTTGCTAAAGCAACTTTTGTATTTTCCAATACAACCAAAGTTGCTTATTTTGCTAGTGGTTGTTTTTGGTGTGTAGAAGCTATTTTCGAAAGTGTAGAGGGAGTAGAGGAGGCAGTTTCTGGTTATGCAGGGGGCCATACAAAAAAACCTACTTATCAGTCAATAGGAACAGGTACTACAGGTCATTCGGAGTCTGTTGCGGTATACTATAACGCTACAAAAGTTAGCTTTGAAACTTTAGTTACTGTTTTTTTTGGTTCTCATGATCCAACAACGATTAATGGGCAACATCCAGATTATGGTACGCAGTATAGATCTATTGCTTTTTATGAAACTGATGAAGAAAAAATTATTATTGAAAACACAATTTCTAAGTTAAATAAAGAAGTTTATAATGGTAAAATTGCCACTGAAGTAACCAAACATTCTAAATTTTATGAAGCCGAATCATACCACCAAGATTTTGAAAGAAGAAACCCAAACCAAGGCTATGTAAAAGCGGTTTCTGTGCCAAGATTAAATAAATTTAAAAAGAAGTTTCCTGAATTGTTAAAAAAAGGAATACATTAGTTTTTATTTTGTTCTTTCGAACTAAAATTTGTAAACAATTCAATTTATTAAAACCATTTCTTTTAGTTGTTGTTAAAGTAGTCTTTTGCAATCATTTTTATATCCTCAAAAAATTATTCAGTAGCACCATATCTCTTTGCTGTTTCAATCCAATGTTCAGCAATTCCTTTTGTATCCGCTCCTAACCCCCTAGACAAATGCAATGCAACTCCCATTATAAAAACAGCACCTTTCTGTAGTTCTTGATTTGTTGTTATCTTTCCAAATTCTTCTTGTGCTTTTAATTGCAGTATATCATTGTGTTTTTGCGTAAAAGTAATAGAGTTCCGAGTAGTATCTGTTATTGATGGGATCATTAAACAGTCAATCCACTCTTTACCAATTCTCTCTGCTAAGACCTCGGGAGGCTCGATACTCATTTCTCGCCATACTGCAAGGGTTTTCGTATCGTTAGATTCGGTTAAGCCTGAATCTAGCAATAACTCAAAAGCAATATCAGCGATGTTTTGCATAACGATTAAATATGCATCTTGTGCTTTTTCGAATGTATCTGCTTCTTGTCCTTTAAGATATTCGCCTACACTAAGTTTTGGTAATTTTAAAACTTCAGCACAGTCTGTCAAACAAGGAAATGTATCTCCTTCGTAAATATATTGTGCTTTATCAAATTGTATTTGACGACCTAATGGATATAAACGACACGCTAATGGTCGACCTTGGTGAACGCTGCAACCAACATTATCCAGATATTGACTACATGCTTGTTGCCCTTTTTTATCTGGTTTTCCGTCAAAGCGCAATCGAATTCCACCAAACTCACAATATAAATCACGAAATTCTCTCTGCGTAATTTTCTTTTCTTTACTTAAACTGAACAATTCCCATGGGTTTAGCATTACGGCTTTACCAAAACAGCAGGTCCCAGCTCGAGAACAAGTAAGTGGTAATATACTTTTAGTGCTGAGTTTCGTTGTTTGCATGGATTTGGGTAGTTTTTTAAAGTATGATTAAGTCAAATAGCAACAAATGCGAAAAAATATAAGATGTAATTGAAATGTTTTTTTGCACTCTAAATACAAATTGATAAGGTTAGATGATTTGTTCGCTATTAATTCTTTTCATATCGATGCATATTAACAACAATTTAAAGCGAAGTTATGATTTTTTTATTCAAAATATTAATGAGGAAAAAATCCTTTTTAAAACTAAAAATCCTCAAAAAAAGTGAGGATTTAGGTAAACATTAAAAGAAGCTACTGTTTTACTTCTGGTTCTGGTATGGCTAATTTTGCCATTACTAAATTTGTAATATCAAATTTTTCATCTATAAAAACAAATTGATTCCCTGTAATTGTTAATACCTGTGTGTAACCATTTTCATTGGCAACTGCATTGATTGCGTCATTTAATAGTTTATATAATGGACGCATTAATTCATTCTGTTTTAACTGCATTAATTTATTACCATTAGTTTGATAATTTTTAATATCTTGTTCTAAAGCAGAAATTTCTTTAATTATTGTTTTTTTCATTAATTCTCCCATTTCTTTTTCTTTGTTTTTAAAATCTT
The DNA here is from genome assembly GCA_964195455.1 of uncultured Acidimicrobiia bacterium. Classification (GTDB taxonomy): domain Bacteria; phylum Bacteroidota; class Bacteroidia; order Flavobacteriales; family Flavobacteriaceae; genus Polaribacter. The sequence continues at coordinate 47,624 of CAXMOR010000040.1, read as the reverse complement.
CAACTCTAGTTTGAAAATTTTGGGTTTTGAGAGAAAAAGAAGAATCTAATTTTGCACCATAAGCTTGTGATTTTTTTGAAACAATTTTGGCTTCTGGCATTAAAGTCATAATATAATCGCTATCGATTGTACCAACTTTTGTTTGTGCAATAGCAACAGTGCTTATAAAAGCAATAAATAGAATTGTAATTTTTAATTTCATGATATTAATTTAGTTAGACAAAGATATAAAAGTAGCTGAATTACGAAAATTTAGATGTGCTAAACATTGTTAATTTTATCAGAAATTTTGCTAATTATTTCGTTGATATTTGTTTGATAATCAAACCATAAAATTTCTTCATCTTTTCGAAACCAGGTAAGTTGTCTTTTTGCAAAACGCCTTGTATTTTTTTTGATTTCGGAGATTGCGAACTCCTTTGTGAATACACCATCAAAAAAAGAAAATAATTCTCGATATCCTACAGTTTGTAAAGCATTTAATTTTTTATTAGGATACAGTTCTTTGGCTTCCTCTAACAAACCATTTGCAGTCATGTTTTCTACTCGCTGGTTTATTCTGTTGTAAATGGTTTCTCTATCTGCAGTTAATCCAATTTTGATGGAATTAAAATTTCTAGTTGATTTTGGTTTGTTTTTATAAGTAGAGTAGGGCGTTCCACTACCTATACAAACTTCTAAAGCTCTCATAATTCTATGAGGATTATCAATAGCAATCGTATTGTAAGTATCTATGTCTAATTCTTTTAATTTTTCTTGAAGGGTTTTAATTCCATCTTCTTGCAATTGGATGGTTAATTTCTCTCTAATTTTAGAGTCTACTTCTGGAAAATAATCCAATCCTTTTAAAACAGCATCTACATACAATCCGCTACCACCAACCATAACTTGAACTGGATTCTTCGCAAATAAATCATCTAATTTTTGAAGTGCATCTCTTTCAAAAGTTCCAACATTATACTCTTCAAAAATGCTTCTATTTTGTATGAAATGGTGCTCTGCAGCTGCCAATTCATTCGTTTCAGGAACAGCAGTACCAATGGTCATTTCTTGGAAGAACTGTCTAGAATCACAAGAAATTATATCACTTTTAAAATGATTTGCTAATTTGATACTTAATGCCGTTTTGCCAATTGCAGTAGGACCTACAATTGTTATTAATGTGTTTTTGTTAGTTTTTATCATGGATTAATTTTGCTTCCACAATCGTAACAAAAAACAGCATTTTCTTTATGATTTTCTTTTAAACAATTTGGACAAGATTGAGTATTTGTATCTGTTTTCAAGTTGTTTTTGGTCATTTCTGAAGTTACAATTCCTGTGGGAATTGCAATAATTCCGTAACCCAAAATCATAATTATACTCGCAATCAATTGACCAAATGGAGTTTGGGGTGCAATATCTCCAAAACCAACTGTAGTTAATGTTACAATTGCCCAATAAATACTTTTTGGGATGTTTGTAAATCCATTTTCTTCTCCTTCAACCATATACATAATAGTTCCTAGAATAATACAAACAATAACTATAAAAAACAGAAAAACTGCAACTTTAGCTCTACTTGCTCTTAAAGCAACTAGCAACTTGTTAGAAGCACCAATGTATCTAGCCAGTTTTAAAATTCTAAAAACTCTCAATAAACGCAAAGCTCTTAGAGCGACTAAACTATGAGACCCCACTAAAACAAATGATAAGTATTTTGGTATTGTTGCAACTAAATCTATAATTCCATAAAAGCTAAATATGTATTTTAATGGTTTTTTTATAGAAATAACTCTTAAGATATATTCGATTGAAAATAGGATGGTTATTATCCATTCAGAAATATTTAAAAAATCATGATATTTTTCATCAAAACTTTTTATGCTTTCGAGCATTACCAAAAGAATACTAGCAAGGATTGCAATTAGTAAAATAACATCAAAAAGCTTACCTTCTTGCGTGTCGGCTTCATAAATAACTTCATGAAGTTTTTCTCTCCAATTTAACTTTGTGCTAGATTTTTCCACCGTTATTTTTTATAGTCTTATACAATACTACACATATTTTTATAATCTGATTACCTTTTGTACCTTATTTTTATTCATGTAATTTTTTATAATATGTTTAGCCTGTATTTTATTTGTGATAGGTGTTAATACTGATTTTAATATATCTAATCTGTTTTCTTGAAAGTTTAAATTTGTATAACCATAACCATAAACTTCATTTTTTTCTACTAATATTAAGGCATGTTCTTCAATCTCTCTTCCCTTTTCTATAAGTATAAAGTCTTCATTATTAAAATCTTGATTTGCTGTCTTTTTTTTCTTTTTAAAGTTATATTTTGGAGATAAAACTTCTAACTCTATTTGGTATTTTAAACTTGTAAAAAGCTCATTACCTGTTTTGTCAAAAGAAATTGTTTGCACTCTTTCTTGAATTTTAACGGCTCTGGTTGTTAATTTTAAAAAAAGTTTGTTTACTTCTGCTTTAATATTTTTACCTCTTCCTAAATAAATAACTTTTCCATTTATATCATGAATATAAAAGACACCTTGAATTGGAGGAGTTTCCTCTATTAAAGTTCTTAATTTTTGTTTTTGAAGTCTTCTGTCAAAATATTTTATAGAACTTTGTATGATGGTTTTACTGATATCTTTTTCTAACAATAATTTAAATAATTGAACAGTAGCCAAAGCATCACCTGATGCTCTATGCCTATCGGTCATAGGAATTCCTAATGATTTTGTAAGTTTCCCTAAGCTATAGGAAGGTTGATCTAAAATTAATTTCTGACTTAATTCTACAGTACATAAAGTATTTCTGTGAAAATCATAACCTAATCTTTCAAACTCTGTACTTAAAATCCTATAATCAAAAGTCGTATTGTGTGCTACTAAAATACAATCTGTTGTAATTTCTATAATACGCTTAGCTGCCTCAAAGAATTTGGGTGCATTCTTAAGCATCTTATTATTAATACCAGTAAGTTGTACAACAAACTCTTGAATGGGTTTTTCAGGATTCACTAAAGATATAAATTGATCTATAATAGTATGACCATCAAATTTATAGATAGCAATTTCGGTAATGCCCTCTTCATTAAATTTACCTCCTGTAGTTTCGATATCTAAAATTGCGTACAAATTCTTTTTATTTAATAAATTTACTAATTATAATTTCTTTTACCAAATATAGAGCTACCAACTCTAATCATGGTACTTCCATTTTCAATTGCTAATTGATAATCTCCACTCATTCCCATTGACAGTGTATTTAGGTCACAATTATCAGTAAGAATTTTTGTTTTTTGATTCTCAAATAAAGATTTAAGAGATAAAAACTCTTCTTGTAATTGTTCATGATTGTCTGTAAATGTTGCCATACCCATAAAACCAATAATCTTTATATTTTCTAATTCAGAAAATTCTTCCGAGGCTAATATGGCTTCAATCTCACTAAAAGAAAGACCAAATTTAGTGTCTTCTTTAGCTATTTTTACTTGTAATAAACAATTGATAATTCTATCATGTTTTTTCGCCTGTTTATTAATCTCTTTTAGAGTTTTCAATTTATCAACTCCATGAATTAAATCAACAAAATGAGCCATATATTTTACCTTATTACTCTGTAAATGACCAATCATATGCCATTGAATGTCTTTAGGTAAAGCATCAAATTTCTCTGCCATCTCCTGAATTTTGTTCTCACCAAAAACACGTTGACCAGCATCGTATGCTTCTTGCAAGTCAATTATAGGTTTTGTTTTAGAAACTGCCACCAGTGTTACATTTTCAGGAATTGACCTCTGTATTTCTATTAAATTTGCTTTTATTGTACTCATTAACCTAAAAGTTCTATAATTTGTTTTGCCAATTCTAATCCTATTCTGTCTTGTGCTTCTTTTGTAGCAGCTCCAATATGTGGGGTTAAAGAAATTTCTGGATTCATTAACAATTGGACAGCAGGAGTCGGTTCGGTTTCAAAAACATCTAAACCTGCAAATTGTATTTTACCACTTTCAATAGCAAATACCAAATCAACTTCATGTAAAAGACCACCTCTAGCTGTGTTTATGATTCCAATACCATCTTTCATTTTTTCAAATTCATTTTTTGAAATGATATAATCATGTTGTGAAGGAACATGTAAAGTGATAAAGTCTGACTCTTTCAACAACTGTTCTTTATCAACGGTATCAATTGTAAAAGTAGTTTTTTGTCCGTTGAAGAACTCTAAAGTAATTGTGGCATTTTTTATTTGGTCGTCAACAGCCAAAACATGCATTCCTAGGCCAATAGCAATTTTAGCAACTTCTTGTCCTATTCTACCAAAACCAATAATACCAATTGTTTTTCCTCTTAATTCTGTACCTTGAGAATAGGCTTTCTTCAACTCTTTAAAACGAGAATCTCCCTCTAGAGGCATTTCTCTGTTAGATGAATGAAGAAACCTTACCATTCCAAAAAGATGCGAAAAGACTAATTCTGCAACAGAACTAGAAGAGGCTGCAGGTGTATTTATAACATGTAAACCATTATCAACTGCATAATCAACATCAATATTGTCTAGGCCAACTCCTCCACGTCCAATTAGTTTTAGGCAGGGGCAGGCTTCAATTAGTTCTTGTCTAACTTGTGTTGCACTTCGTACTAAAATGATATCAATATTATGTGTATTTATATAATTCTCTAACTGATTTTGGGCAACTTTAACAGTAATTACCTCAAATCCCCCTTTTTCTAAAGCGTCAATTCCACTTTTAGAAATTCCATCATTTGCTAATATCTTCATCTATCTTCTTGTATGTCATTGCTAGTATTGAAATAACGTGGTAATCTCACTATTAAGATTCCTTTATTTCATCCGAAATGACGATTTGTATTTTATTTTTGAGTTCTTTCTAATACTTGCATTACATCCACTAAAGCCTGCACGCTATGCAATGGTAAGGCATTGTACATACTTGCTCTATAGCCACCAACGCTTCTATGTCCATTTATACCACTAATTCCTGCTTCTTTCCACATCGTGTTAAAAGTCTCAGTCAAACCGTCATCAGTTAAAAGAAAAGTAGCATTCATAGTACTTCTATCCTCTTTAGCTACAATTCCTTTAAAAAGCCGATTTCTATCAATTTCATTGTATAATAAAGCTGCTTTTTTATTGTTTACTTCTTCAATAAATTTAATTCCTCCTAAATCCTTTAACCACTCCAAGGTAAGCATAGAAACATAAACAGCAAAAACAGATGGAGTATTAAACATACTATCCTTGTCAATATGAAGTTGATAATTTAGCATAGAAGGAATATGTCTTTCAACTTTTCCTAAAATATCTTCTTTAATGATCACTAAAGTCGTTCCGGCAGGACCCATGTTTTTCTGAGCACCAGCATATATTAAGTCGAATTTTTCAAAGTCTAATTGACGAGAAAAAATATCGGAACTCATGTCACAAACTACATGAACATTAGTTTTAGGAAAATCTTTAATTTGAGTTCCTGCAACAGTATTGTTACTTGTACAGTGAAAATAATCTGCATCTTCAGGAATTGAATATCCCTTTGGGATATAATTATATCCTTTGTCTTTAGAGGATGCAACTTCTGTCATTTCACCAAAAGCTTTTGCTTCTATTATAGCCTTATCAGACCAAGTTCCAGTATTTAAATAAGCTGCTTTTTTATTTAATAAATTATACGCAACCATTAAAAATTCCAAACTAGCACCACCATGTAGAAATAAGGCTTTGTATCCTTTATTTTCTAATCCTAACAATTCTAGAGCTAAAGAACGTGCTTTTTTCATTACATCTACAAAAGATTTACTTCTATGAGAAATTTCTATTAATGATAAATTATCATCATTAAAATTTAGAATGGCTTCTGATGCTTTTTTAAGTACTTCTTCAGGTAAAATACAAGGGCCTGCACTAAAATTATGTTTTTTCATTTTGCTCTTATTTTAATTATTTACTGACAACAAACAAAAATCATGTTGTTATATTTTTGATAAAAATTCTAATGTATTCACTCCATCTGCATAATCGGTTAATTTTGGATTTTGTGTTTGCCCAAAAGCAACTTCATTTTCTATAAAGTCTTTGGCGACAATACATTGTATTTTGTTTCTATCTTGATGTAATTTTATTTTTAAATCTATTTCGTTTTCATAATATTCATAAAAAACTGTCGCAATAGGAGAGGAATAGCTTTTATCTTCTTTAATCATTAGAAAACCGTTTTCTAATAAATCATATAAACTCATTAAGTATACGGCTTTATTGTAATCGTAATTATTCGCGTATTTCGCATTATTAATCATGTCCTTTTTAGCATACATTCCTGTGAAAAATAAATCAAAATTGTAATTTTTTGGCACATATAACTTGGAAACACTTCTACAACCTAAGCCAAAATATTGAAAAACATCATCAGATAATTTTATAAAATCTTGCTCAGTTTCTTTTCCAGTAATAACCGCTATCGAATTTCTGCTTTTTCTAATAATATTCGGTTTATTTTTAAAATAATACTCAAAATAACGAGCTGTATTATCACTTCCTGTAGCGATTACTGCATCAAAATCGGTTAACTTTTCTTCTGTAAAAGTAATTTCTCCTTGAAAACCTTCTTCGATATACTCTAAATACTTTGCTAAAAAGGGTAATAAATGTTTATCATTAGAAGATTGCTTTACTAAAACAGAATGACCAGAAATTAAGACTGATAAAAAATCATGAAACCCCACCAAAGGTATATTTCCAGCCATAATAATGGCTACCTTTTTGGATGAGTTATTAGTCAAGTCAAGGTCTTTTGTAAAATCATTTAAACATCTCATGGTTAGTGATTTACTGATGCTTTTTAAAGCAAATAAAATGTTGTTTTTTGTAAACCAAGAATTGTTTTCTTGAGCTATTTTAATCTGATGTAAGAAACCCTCAAAAAAGATCTCATTATGTTCAATATTATCTTTTTTCTCTATATTTTCGATAGAAAACTGACCTAAAAAGTCCCCTAATTTTGCAAGTGCAGTAATTCTGTTTTGAATACTAATCATTTATTTTGGTTGTCTGTGATTTTGGCTTTATTTTTGCAATTGCAAAGGTACAAAAACAGAAGAGAAAATTATGGCAATTATTATAACAGATGAATGTATAAATTGTGGGGCATGTGAACCAGAATGTCCTAACACGGCAATTTATGAAGGAGCAGATGATTGGAAATATTCAGAGGGAACAGATTTAAAAGGTAAAGCAGTTTTACCAAATGGTAAGTCTGTGAATGCTGATGAGGATCAAGAACCCATTTCTGATGAAATTTATTACATCGTTGCAGATAAATGCACAGAATGTAAAGGTTTTCATGAAGAGCCACAATGTGCTGCAGTTTGTCCTGTAGATTGCTGTGTACCGGATGATGATAATGTAGAGACTGAAGAAGAACTGCTGGAGAAACAGCGTTTTATGCATCAGAAGTAATATCTTTAACAGACAACATAATTAAAAATCTTGAAGAAATTCAGGATTTTTTTATGTGCTATTTTTAAATGATCTTACTTAAATATTATAGTTTAAATAAGACGTAATAAAAAACACTCAACTTATAAAAGTTGAGTGTTTTCTTAATTCAAATAATAAAACAAATGTAATTTGTTTTATATTTTTAGAACTGATAATTTAATGATAAGTTAAACATTGTACCTAATTGGCTAAAGTGAGAACCGTCATAAGTCATTTGAGAATAACGACCATTAAATGTAATAGCATTCGCTTCATTTTCAAGTTGAGTTAATCCTGATCCACCATTTGCAATAGAAATTACACTTGTATCATCAATGATTGCTTGTCCTGCAGCATTATCTGCTTTAAACGCCCATTCTGGTAATACATTTAATAAATTGTTTACATTTAAAGCAATCGATAATTTATCAGATGCTTGAAAGTTTATTGCTAAATCAGTAACAACTTTAGGTGTAAATTCAGTTCTTAATCCGTCATTCATAAACTTCTGTCTAAAAGTAGTTTTTCCGAAATAAGTGTTGTTTAAAGAAAGACCCCATTTATTAATCTCATAGTTAGCTCCGAATATCCACTTTGTTTTTGGTCTCGAAGTAAACATTAGTGCTAAATTAGATCTATCAAGTACAGGATAATTAGTTCCTTCTACATTAATTGTAGGCACATCTTCTGTTCTTTTATTAGCAATCGTGTAATTACCAGAAAGATTTAAATCTAATTTACCTCCTCCTACTTCAATATTTGAAATACTAGAAACAAAATCAATACCAGATGTAGTAGTATCAAAACCATTTATAAAAAATTGATTTTTACCAATTTGGTTTGTGTAAAGCACTCTGTCTTCAACATCAATTTTATAATAATCAACTGTAAAGTTGATGTTGTTTGTTAACTTCCCACCAAAACCAACAGTAAAGTTTGTTGATTTTTCTGGAGTCAATTTAGGAATTCCTAATTCTCTTGCTTTAGGAGATACGTTGTTTACTAAACCAACCACATCAATTCCTCCACCATCAGCGAAAGAATATTGAGATTTTTCAGTATAAATTTGATGTAAACTCGGTGCTCTAAATCCAGAAGAAACAGAACCTCTCATTGTCAACTTATCAGATAATTTGTAACGAGAACTAAATTTGTATACAAATGTATTTCCAAAATCAGAATAATTCTCACCACGTAACGTACCACTTAATAAAAAGGCATCAGATACATCATAATCTAAACTGAAATATCCACCTAAGTTATATCTGTTAAAGATACCAGAGTTTTTAATATCATTTCCTGAAAAAGAATCTGAACCACCACCTTCATAAGAAGAAACTTTCCCGGCAATTACTTCAAAATTTTCATTTCTAAACTCAGCACCCATACCAATACTCACTTTGTCAGAAAGAAGTCTAGATACATCTAAGTTTCCTACAACATGGTTGAAAGCAGTTCCTCCTGGATCAAAACTTGTTGGACTCAATGCTTGGTAACCTTCACTTGCATTATGAGAATTGTTTACTTTATATGTTTGTTCGTTTCCACCAACAGTAACACTTGCATCAACATTCCAATCATTTACTTTTCTTGTAATTCCTACAGTTGCATTAAAATCATTTAATACACCTTCGAAAGTTGGTACATATCCATCAAATCCTCCTGCTTCATTTGAAGGAAATAAATCTTGTAAATATGCTAAATCACCCGTTGCTACTTTCCAATAAGGAGTTCTGTAATTCGCATAAGAATTCACTTTTTTAAATACATATGCTGCATTAAAGTATAGTGTAGATTCTTCAGATAAGTCGTAAGCACCATTGATTAAAAATTTAGTTGCTACAGTTTCAGGAGAACCGTTAATGTTTCCTGCATCTGGTTTTCTAGATAAGAATTCTTCAACAACATTTAAAGGAGCACCAAAACCTGTTCCACCGTATGCTTCACCTTTAGCACTTACTGTTCCTGGTCTATTTGCTAAGCCTACTTTAGAAAAGTCAACTGTATAGTTTATGAAACCTTGATCGTCACCGATAGAAGATCCATTGTTAATACTAATACCAAACATTTCACCATCACCTTCAGAAGTAACACCTGTTCTTAAAGTTGCAGAACCTCTATTCACATCATCTTTTAAGATAATATTAATTACACCAGCAATCGCATCAGAACCATATTGTGCAGATGCACCGTCTCTTAATACTTGTATACTTTTAATAGCATCTACAGGAATTGCAGAAATATCTGTACCTGTTTCACCACGTCCTGGAGAATCTTGTGTATATAATAATGCACTAACGTTTTTACGTTTTCCATTAATTAATACTAAAGTTCTACTTGGCCCCATGTTTCTAATTTCATACGGGTCTAATAAAGAAGTTGCATCATTTACAGGAGTTTGTACCGTGTTAAATGAAGGGATTCTAAATTGTAACGCTTTATCAAAAGTTGTTTGACCTGTAGACATTAATTCTTTAACGCCAACAACATCAACTGGTAATGCAGTATCTGCGTTACTTCTTGGAGCTGTTCTTGATCCAACTAAAACAACTTCATCTAAAGCATTGTCTTCGTTAACAACAATTGTTAAATAAGAACTGTCTGCTACAGTTACAGTTTTTGTTTCAAAACCCATAGAAGATACAACCAAGCTAGTTGGCACGCTTTCTACTGTAATAGAAAATTCTCCATTATCATCAGAAACGATTCCATTAGAAGTGTTTCCTTTTTCAACAACATTCATATATGGCAAACCTTGGCCAGATGAATCTGTTACTTTACCTTTTATAGTTTGTGCCATTAATCCTAAAGGAAGCATAAACATAAAAGCAATTGTACAAAATTTTAATAAATACTTTTGTTTCATAAATATATTATTAGTTAATAATTGTGTTTAATGAACTCTTTTTACTTAAAAAATTAAGCTCATTTACTATATAAGATAGAAAAAGAAAAAGTATACTCTTTAAAAATTGATTTTTTTTAAAGGAAATGGATAAAAACAGATATAATGTTAATATTTACAGTTGTAAATTAAATTTTGTGTAGTAAAAAGAACCATTCGTTCCCATTTGTGTAGCGTCCCATAATCCGCCACTATCAGTATAATTATTTTGTTTAGTAGGGTATATGTTGAATAAATTATTGGCACCCAATTGTAGGTTAATGATAGTATTTAATTGATAACTGAAATGTAAATCTGTGGTTATTTTTGGTTGATAAATATCTGTAGCAATTTCTAGTCTCTCTATTTCAGAATTATTAAAATTAGACAAGTCTTGACTTATTTGCCAATCAATTAATTTAATTGTACTAAATCGGGTAAAATTTAATGAAGTTTTAATTTTTTTGTATTCGTAATTTACACCAAGATTAAATTTATTTTTTGGGGCTGAAGCTAGTAAAAATTGTTGATCCCTTTTCCCAAAAAAAGTTTCTTGATCTAGTGTTTTATTTTTGATTTCCGAAATACTCATATAATTTATGTTTCCAGAAAAATCAATGGAAAAAATATTATTTCGAATCTTTTTGTACCAGTTTAAAACCAAATCAACTCCAGTAGTTTTAGTGTCTACACCATTTGCGAAAAATTGAACATTATCTAGGCCTAACCCTAAATTTGAGGCATCAAAATTACCACTTAAAATAATTCTATCTTCAACAGATACATAATAAGCATCTAAGGTTGCATTAAATGTTGAACTTAATTTCGCAGTAAATCCGAAACTGTAATTTCTTGCTTTTTCTTCTTTTAACTTATCAATATTAAATTTTCTGGCAATAGGACTATTGTTTGCTATTAAAAATGATTCTGATGGAGTATTTCCTATAAAATTCGTGAACGTTAAATTATAATAACTTTGAGCTAAAGAGGGAGCTCTAAAGCCAGTACTCAAAGAACCTCTTAAATTAAATTTTTTTGTAATCTTATATCTTGAAGCAAGTTTGTAATTTAATGTACTTCCAAAATTGCTGTAATATTCATATCTTAAAGCAGCACCGATCATAAACATTTTAGAAAAATCTATTTCTGTATCTAAATAAATTCCAAAGTTAGACCTATTTCTATCCACTTCATTTTCTGGAGAATACCCAGGAAATCCTTGTGAGCCGCCTGGTCTTATTTCACCATTATAACTTTTATAATCTGAAACCGGAGTTTTTGAGTTTACTAAATCCCCATTAATATCATAGGAAGCATATGAAGCTTCTTCACCAGAAAATATTTTGTATTTATCTAATCGATATTCTAACCCTAAAGCAATATTAAACCCATAAGATTTTTCTAAAAAATATTTAGAAAAATCAATACTTGTGGTATTTTGTATTAATTGATGACCACCAGCATCAAACTCTGTTGGAGAATTTTCTTCAAGTGTAGCATTCAGTGTATTTTTAATAAAATAGTGAAAGTTATTTCTTCCAAAAGTATTGTTAATATCAATATTCCATTCTTTTAAATTTGTAAGCATTCCAACTGATAAAGAATTATCTAAAATATTGGATGTAATTAACGGATTAAATCCATTTGGGTACATATCAAGAACATTTCTTTCGCTATCAAATTTTCGTGTAAAAGCAAAAGCTTCTGTATTTTTATAATTAAAACCTCCATTCGCATATAATTTTGTGTTTCTATTAATAGGAATTTCAGAGTTTAAAAAAAAACTCACATTTTTGACTCCTGCTTGTCCAAATTTTTCTCTTGTTGGTGTTGCTGGTCTTAAGGTATTGTCTGCAGACAATGCTTCTACAGAAAAATTTATAAAACCTCCTTTATTTATCTTTGTACCATAATTTAAGCCTAATTTATAGGTAAAACCATCGACACTATTCGGAAAAATAGTATTGCTATCGGCATTATTAAAACCTAAAGTAGAAGTTACATTTAATTCATTGTCATTATCTTCTAAAACAATATTTAAAACACCTGCAATGGCATCAGAACCATATTGTGCAGAGGCACCATCTCTTAATAATTCTATTCTTTTTATAGCCGAAATAGGAATTGCATTTAAATCAGTTCCAGAATTACCTCTTCCTCTAGTTCCATATAAATTTATTAAAGATGCTTGATGTCTTCTTTTACCATTAATTAAAACTAAGGTTTGATCTGGCCCCAAACCTCTGATAGTTGCTGGGTCGATATGATCGGCACCATCTGCACCAGATTGTTTTGTAGCATTAAATGAAGGAATTACATATTGTAAAAATTGATTTACTTCTACTTGAATACTTTTGTTTGATGTTTTTTCGATATCTATAAAGTCAATGGCCACCGGTGTATCACTAGCAACTCTATTTTTATTTCTAGAACCGACTATTCGTATTTCTTCTAATTCTTGGCCTGATAATAAAGTAATTGTATGAAATATATTTGGTATTAGGCTTAGGGTTTTAGAATTATGACCTAAAAAACTTATTGTAATGTTGTTTTCTTTTTGAATTTCAAATTTAAAAGTTCCATCTTTACTAGTAGTGGTTCCTTCTAAAGATTCCTTTTCTTGCAATGTGGCTCCAATAAGTGGTCTATTGTCTGAACTTAAAACGATTCCTCTGACAATTACTTTATTATTGTTAAAAGTGCTATCAACAAAAGCGTCAGTAGAGTAAATAGTTTTTACTTTCGAAAGAAATTTATTTTTATCTAAGTTTTTTTTTGTGTAAATAACATAATAGTTATTTCCTAAATCATCAAATAGAAAAGGAGTAAGTTTTTTTAATAAAGAAATAGATTCTATTAAAGTTAAGTTTGCAAAGCCTTTTCCTTGAATGTATTTATTGTTAAGTAAATTAGCATTGTAAGTAAAGAATATTTTATGCTTATTACTAATTTCGTCTAATAATCTAGCTAAAGGAATTGTCTTTTTTTCGCGATCTTGCGCACTTGTTGATTGAAAAGTAAAAGTTACAAAAACAATTAATATAAGTTTTATAAACACTAATTTTCGAACCATTCACCGATTTAAAGTTAAACCTATTTCTTCCTGATAATTAATCTATCATCTTTTTTTATTATAATTACATCAATTGATTTTTCAATGGCTTTTATACAGATATCTATATTTGTCATAGGAACAGCTCCAGTTATCAGAATATCTTTACTGTTATCATCTTTAAAAACAATAGAATAACCATAAGTTTCTTCTATTTTTTCCATAGCTTTTTCCAAAGATAGGTTTTCAAAAAGCAACGAACCATCTTTCCAAGAAGTTTTTATGATAGGATTAAAAATATTTGTGAATTCTAATACTTCATTTCTTTTTGATGAATATGAAATGTAATTTCCAGGAACCATTTTTTTATCAACCCCATTATTTAATTTTAACCAAATATTTCCTTCCTCTAAAAAGACGTCCGTTTTCTCTTTTTTTGTGCTTACATTAAAAGAAGTACCGTAAACTTCTACAGATAAATCATCTGTTACCACCCAAAACTTTGCATTTGTAGCTATTTTTTTATCAACTTGAAAAAAAGCCTCACCTGTTAACCAAACTTTTCTGCTTTCATTTTTGTAATAAGACAAACTGGAGTTAGAATTTAAAGTAACATCACTACCATCTTGTAGTTTTAAATTTAAAATCTCTCCGTAATTTGTTTTATGCGTCACTTTAGAATTGTTATTTATAAAGTAAGCTCCAATAGAAATCAATAAAACTATAGAGGCTGCTATACTAAATGGTTTCAAATATTTTAATTTTCTTTTTGTAACAGGTTTTCTTGCTTGAATTTTAGATTCTAGCTTTTGCCATTCTAAAGAAACTTTTTCTTTACTCACAAATTTTTGATTAAAGGAAACCCCTAGAGCTAGGTCTTGAGCATCTTTCACCAATTCTTTTTTATCTGGATTATTATCAATCCAAAACTCCCAATAACCAATATCAGTTCCGTTCTTTTGATGCACCCAATTTATAAATGAGATATCATCTAAAAAATCATAGATTGTAGTGTACGTTTTTTTAATCATTCTTCTTAATCTTTCAATACAATTTTATAAGAGTATTTTTACATTTATATACTCTATATTATCAATAAAAATTTATTTGAATAGATTTAGTATTGAAACTTCTTCTTTTAAATTTTTAATAGCTTTATGCAGTATGTTTACAACACTTTGATAATTTATATCCATAATTTCAGATATTTCTGTGGCTTTTAAACCACTATAATATTTTAAATAGATAGCTTCTTTTTGTCTTTGTGGTAATTTATTTAATAGTTTAGAAATATTTTTTATTCTAAAGCTATCAGTTTCTTTATTTGTAATTAGTTCTTCTGCACTAAATTGAATATCTAATACATCTTCTTGAGAAAAATCTGTTTTGGTTATTTTTTTCTCTTTTTTAATCACATTAATTAAAAATCGTTTATATGAAGTAAAAAGATAAGGCGCAATAGTGTCTAAATCACTTAAGTTTTCTCTATGATCATATATATACAAGAAAAAATCTTGCAAAGAGTCTTCTGTTATGGAAGTGTTTTTAGATATTTTTAAACCATAACCATATAATTGCGGATAATAGATTTCAAAAAGGGTTGAAAATGCTCTTAGGTCCCCTTCCTTTAAAGCTTTCCAAATAAATTGATCTGTAATTTTGTCCATCTACGATTAAATATGTGAAAAATATTCTCTAAAAATAAATAAAATTGATGGTAAAATGCTTTCTTTATTGATTTAATTCAATTTTTATGAAAGTTCTTCTATATTTGCATTCGCAAAATTTATTTAAATGAAAGCCGGAATTGTAGGATTACCAAACGTAGGAAAATCAACGTTATTTAATTGTTTATCAAATGCAAAAGCGCAAAGTGCCAACTTTCCCTTTTGTACTATAGAACCAAATTTAGGAGTTGTAAATGTACCAGACAAAAGAATTGAAAAATTAGAAGAATTGGTAAATCCAGAACGTGTAATGCCTGCAACTGTCGAGATTGTAGATATTGCTGGTTTGGTAAAAGGAGCAAGTAAAGGCGAAGGTTTAGGAAATCAGTTTTTAGCAAATATTAGAGAAACAGATGCAATTTTGCATGTTGTACGTTGTTTTGATAACGATAATATTATTCATGTAGATGAATCTGTAGATCCCGTTAGAGATAAAGAAACGATCGATATTGAGTTACAATTAAAAGATTTAGAAACTGTTGAAAAACGTTTAGAAAGAGTTAAAAGAACTGCAAAAACGGGGAATAAAGAGGCACAGGCTGAATTAGTAGTTCTTTTAAAAATTGAAGAAACTCTACTTAAAGGAATTTCAGTAAGGGCATTAGATTTTTCTGAAAAGGAAATGGAATTCGTTCAGCCTTTGCAATTTATTACTGCGAAACCAGTATTATATGTTTGTAATGTAGATGAAGATTCCGCAGTTTCAGGTAATGATTATGTAGAAAGAATTAGAGAAGCGGTAAAAGACGAAAACGCAGAAGTAATTGTATTGGCAGTGGGTACAGAAGCAGATATTACAGAATTGGATGATTACGAAGAAAGACAAATGTTCTTAGCAGATATTGGCCTAGAAGAGGCTGGTGTTGCAAGATTGGTTCGTTCGGCATATAAATTATTAAACTTACAAACCTATTTTACGGCCGGTGTAAAAGAAGTAAGAGCTTGGACAATACCAATTGGCTCTACTGCACCGCAAGCTGCAGGCGTAATTCATACCGATTTCGAAAAAGGCTTTATTAGAGCAGAAACGATTGCTTATAACGACTATGTAGAGTTTGGTAGCGAGTCTAAAGTTAAAGAAGCTGGTAAAATGAGAGTAGAAGGAAAGGAATATATAGTTAAAGATGGCGATGTTATGCACTTTCGTTTTAATGTGTAATTCTTTTTAAAAATAATAAAACTAAAAATCTCAATGAATTTTCATTGGGATTTTTAGTTTTATTGACTTTTTGTTTAAGTTCTTGAATAGGAAAATTTTCATTTTTTTTCGAGTAATTCCAAGGGTAAAGATTTTTTAAAATTTAAAAACCTCAGGTATTACAAGGTTTATGAATTTTGAAAATAAATTATCCTTTATAAAAAGGTAACTTTACAATAGTAGCGGGTATAGCTTTTTTACGAACTTGTATATAGATCTGTGTTCCAGATTTAGAGAGTATTCTTGGCACATACCCTATTCCAATTCCTTTTCCTAAACTAGGGCTCATAGTCCCTGAGGTTACATTTCCAATTATGTTTCCATTTCCATCAACAATATCATAGCCTTGTCTCGGTATCCCTCTTTCATTAAACTCAAAAGCAACTAATCTTCTTTCTGGTTTTTGCTCTTTCTGTTTCGCCAAAGCTTCGTGGTTCACAAAATCTTTGGTAAATTTCGTAATCCAACTTAATCCAGCTTCAATAGGTGAAGTTGTATCATCAATATCATTTCCGTACAAACAATAGCCCATTTCTAAACGCAATGTATCTCTTGCAGCTAATCCAATTGGTTTGATTCCATAAGCTGAACCGGCTTCAAAAACTTTATTCCAAATTTGTATTACTTCAGCATTTTTGCAGTAAATTTCAAATCCTCCTGATCCTGTATAACCTGTAGCAGAAATAATTACGTTTTCTATACCAGCAAAATCTCCTATCTTAAATTTGTAAAAAGGAATATCAGTTAAATCTAATGAAGACAAGGATTGCATCGCTTCAATTGCTTTCGGACCTTGAATTGCCAATAAAGAATAATCTTCAGATATATTTTTTAAATTAGCCCCAAATTCTAAGTTATATTTAGAAATCCAGTTCCAGTCTTTTTCAATATTAGAGGCATTTACCACTAATAAATATTGGTTCTCTTTAATTTTATAGCAAATTAAATCATCTATAATTCCATTATTCTCATTAGGAAAACAACTATATTGTGCATCACCAATTTCAAGTTTTGAAGCATCATTAGAAGTAACTTTTTGTATCAAAGCCAAAGCATTTTCACCTTCAACCAAAAATTCGCCCATGTGGCTTACATCAAAAACACCTACAGATTTTCTTACAGTAAGATGTTCTGCAGTGACACCTTCATATTGTACCGGCATATTATAACCTGCAAAAGGCACTATTTTGGCTCCTAAACTTTCGTGAATTCTATGTAATGCAATATTTTTCATTTTATAATATTTAAATATTTTAATTAAAGAAATTTTTATAAAACTCTATTTCGTTCTTGTCAAAAGATTTTTTTAATTTTTTGCTAAATTATTTAAAAATATGTAATAAACAATCACTAATATTTCGTTAATATTTTTAAATCAAAAATAAATAATGTTACATTTGAAAATCAAACGTATACTTTACCTTTATGAAGCTTTTTAAATTTTTAATTGTTGCTTTTCTAACATTTTGTTTGAACGGGTTTTCGCAAATACCAACAGATTATTTATCGAAAGGTTTTCACAAAGACAGACGGGAAGTTTTACGCTCTAAAATGCCAGTCAACTCG
The DNA here is from genome assembly GCA_964195455.1 of uncultured Acidimicrobiia bacterium. Taxonomy (GTDB): domain Bacteria; phylum Bacteroidota; class Bacteroidia; order Flavobacteriales; family Flavobacteriaceae; genus Polaribacter. The sequence goes on along the minus strand of CAXMOR010000040.1, from coordinate 29,709 downwards.
TTAACAGTATTATTTGCAAATCCAGTTAGAAATAGAGCTAATGATGTTGATTATGTTTTTCATCAAGATCCGAATTTCTATTATCTAACCGGCTATAGAGAACCAAATGCTGTTCTAGTGCTTTTTTCTGAAAATCAAACAGATAAAAACGGAAGTTCTTATAATGAAATTTTATACGTTCAAAAACGAGATAAAAGAGCAGAACAATGGAATGGAAAAAGGTTAGGAATTAAAGGAGCAAAAGATGAATTAGGTTTTGAAAAGGCTATGAATGCTGAAGATTTTTTAAATACAACAATCGATTTTAAAAAGTTTGATAAAGTTTTTATTGAAAAATTTAGTAACGATTATAGAAATTTAAGAGATGCTGCAGATATTTTTGATTTGGTAAAAGAGTTTAAAATGAAAGCAGGATATGATTCAAATATGTATTTATCTGGCGTAAAAGAATATGTGTATAATAATATTGCAGAAACTCCGATAGCAAGTAGCGCAAATGTGATTCAAATTATAGATCAAGTTGAGGGTAGTTATGCAGAAATTAAAGAAGACCAATTAATTAAAGAATATAGAACTGCTAAAACAGATGAGTTAAAAAGAGAAATTAAACTAAAAATTTCTTTGGCTTTGGCTCCAAAAACAAATATTGATGTAAATTTTTTGTCTACTAACTTAGCTACAATGCGGGAGGTAAAGACATCAGAAGAATTAATACTGTTAACTAAAGCTGTAAGAATTTCTGCTGTTGGTCAAATAGAAGTAATGAAAGCAATGAAGCCTCATATGTCTGAAACTGAGTTGCAAGGAATTCATGAATTTGTGTACAAAAAATATGGATCAGAGTATGAAGGATATCCTTCAATTGTTGGTGCAGGTAATAACGGTTGCATTTTACATTATATAGAAAACAGTAGGTCTAAAGTTGGTAATGATTTGGTTCTAATGGATTTGGGAGCAGAGTATAGAGGTTTTACAGCAGATGTAACTCGGACAATTCCTGCCAATGGAAAATTTACAATAGCACAAAAAGAGATTTATGATTTAGTTTATGAAGCGCAAGAAGTAGGGATTGCTTTATACACAATTGGTGCAAGTATGCAAGCGCCCAATCAAGCAGCAATAAAAGTGATCAATAAAGGTTTATTTAAATTAGGTATCATAAATTCTGCTGATGAAAAGCATCCTTATTTTCCTCATGGGACCTCACATCATATTGGTTTAGATGTCCATGATCCCGGGAATTATACTAATTTTGAAGAGAACATGGTGGTAACTATGGAACCTGGAATTTATATCCCTGACGGAAGTAATTGTGATAAAAAATATTGGGGAATAGGGATAAGGATTGAAGACGATATTTTAGTGACTAAAAATGGTCCAATAAATTTGTCAGGAGAAGCTCCTAGAACAACAATAGAAATAGAAAAGATGATGGCAAAAAAATCTATTTTAGATAAATTTGTATTGCCAAATTTAGATAAATAATGACTAAAACAGCGATAATTTTAGGAGCAACTGGTTTAACTGGAGGTATCCTTTTAAAAAAACTAATTGTAGATAAAGCATATACAAAAATCAAGCTTTTCTCTAGAAACCCGGTTGATATTCAGTCAGATAAAATTGAAGAATATCTTTTAGATTTACTTCAATTAAAAAAATATGAAGAAAATTTTATAGCGGATGTAATCTTTTGTTGCATTGGAACAACTGCCTCTAAAACAAAAGATAAAGAATTATATAAAGCTATTGATTATGGTATTCCCGTAAACGCTGCAAAACTTGCAATAAAAAAGGATATAAAAACATTCATAGTAATATCTTCAATGGGGGCAAATGCATCAAGTTCAGTTTTTTATAATAAAACAAAAGGTGAAATGGAACGTGATATTTTAGAACAAGACATTAAAAGCACTTATATTTTAAGACCTTCTTTAATAGGAGGGAATCGAAATGAACTAAGGGTAGGAGAGAGAATTGGTAAAGGAATAATGAGTTTATTAAATCCCTTGTGTTTAGGTAGTTTAAAAAAATATAAAATGATTCCTCCAGAAAAAATCGCGAGTTGCATGCAAAAACTTGCTGAAAGTGAATCAAATCAGTCTATATTTAGTTCTGATGAAATATTAGAAATAGCGAATTCAATAAAATAAATGAGCAAAGATCAACCCAATAATCCATTACATGGAATAAAATTAGCAACGATGTTAGAAGAATTATTCTTAGAATATGGTTGGGAAGAATTAGGATATAATTTAAACATTAATGCTTTTAAAAATAATCCGACTTATAAATCTAGTTTAAAATTTTTAAGAACTACGCCATGGGCGAGAGAAAAAGTTGAGCAATTTTATTTAAAGACAATGATTGATTAGTTGTTAATTTTCCGTTCTTGTTTAATGGTAAGAGTACTTCCATCATGACTCCATCCTGGTGCTCCAAAGGCGTACATAAATTTATGATACCAGCTTTTTGATTTTTTCATATCACGCCAAATATCTTTATATTCATGCGTTAAAATAGTAAGTGGATTATAAGAATTAGGAGGATGTGTCACGCCATATCTTATATCAATAGTTTCATCTAATTCTTTCCAAGTTCCAAAAATTCTATCAAAAATATTTAAAAAACCTCCATGATTTTTGTCCATATATTCTGAGTTTTGAGCGTGATGCACTTGATGCATTGTATGTGTGTTAAAAACCTTTTCCATAAAGCCTAATTTTGGCATATAAACTGTGTGCAGTTGAAATTGCCATAAAGCCTCAATACCTAAACAAATGACAAGCATTTCTGGAGGAAAACCGATAGCAGGAATCCACATATAAAAAAATGGTTTATAGAATATAGTAAACCAACCATTTCTTACAGCAGTGCCTAAATTAAAATTATCTGAGGAATGATGAACAATATGAGCGGCCCAAAGAAAACGAATATTATGGTTTTGCCTGTGAAACCAGTAATAGCTAAAGTCGTCTAATAATTGACATAAGAGCCAGATATACCAAACATATCCAAAAGATTCGTAACCCATAACATTTGTGCGAACCCCAGCTATAATTGGGTTAAAAACATCATAGATAAAATTAAAAAGCACTATCGCTGCGATGGTTTTAGTTAGAGGTGCTAAAATTGTAGAACCAATACCCATTGTAAGGCTAGCAGCTAAATCTTTCCATTTATAAAGTTCTCTTTTTTTCTCTTTTTTAGTATGCTTACTGTAGGCTAACTCAACTAAAATAAGACCTAAGAAACAAGGAACACCATATACTAGTGGGTTTGTAAAATCCATTACATAATAAGCTTTAAATTTTTATAAAATTAAGATAGTAATAATAGAAGGAAAAGCAAGGTTTTAGAGAAATAGTTTTTAAGAAAAAAATAAGAATAAGTAAATAAAGATATTTAACTTAATGATTTATAATTTTTAAAACTAACTCTTTTGTCAATGGTTTTCCATTTGCTATTTTTTTGATGTTCTCAAACGTAAAAACAAAACTGCAACCATTTTTGTAATCTGAGCAGCCATATGCAGATTTTCCTTTCAAAATAATTCCTTTTTCGCATTTTGGACACGTATTTATTTCTGGTTGCTTTATCTTATCTTCAATGATGTTCTTTTTTCGTTCTAACTTTAGTTTAAACTCTTCATCAAATCGAATTAATCCCTCTACAGAAACTAAATTGATCATAAAACCTTTTAAATTGGTTGTACAACTTTTGTCAATCAATCTTATTAGTTGGTTTTCAGTAACTTTCTTTCCATAAATTTCAAACGGAATTTTAAAATCGCAATTATTCTTATATTCAGAGCATCCATATGCAGAGGAACCTTTTATTAATTTTCCTAATTTACATTTAGGACATACTTTACCAATAACTTCTTTTTTTGATTTTACTTTTGTCTTTGCTTTCACAACTGGCTCCGTTTCCCTCGAAATTTCATTTGAAGAAATTCTTTTTACCGAGGAATTAGAGCGAACTTCATAGACCAGTTCATCTACCATTTTTTTCATGTTATTTATGAAAGTTCCTGCGTTGAATTCTCCACGTTCAATTTCTTTTAAACGCTTTTCCCAACGTCCAGTTAATTCAGCAGATTTAAGCAATTCGTTATCAATTAAATTAATTAAATCGATTCCTGTTTGTGTGGGTAATACTAATTTTTTTTTACGTTCAATATATTTTCTACGGAATAAAGTCTCAATAATACTTGCTCTGGTAGAGGGTCTTCCAATACCATTTTCTTTCATTAACTCACGTAAATCATCGTCATCTACTTGTTTTCCAGCAGTTTCCATAGCACGTAATAAACTTGCTTCAGTATAGTTTCTTGGTGGTTTTGTTTCTTTTTCTAAAAAAGAAGGTTCATGTTTTCCTTTTTCACCTTTTACAAAAGCAGGCAACGTTAATTGTTCATTAGATTCCTTTCTGTTTTTGCTTTCTTCCGTTTCAAAAGCAACTCTCCACCCTTTTGTGATAATTTCTTTTCCTGTCGTTTTAAAAGGAACATCGGCAGCTTTGCCAATTACAGAAGTATTTGAAACATCAGAATCTGGATAAAAAACACCAATAAATCTTCTAGTTATAATATCATAGACTTGTTGCTGATTGTATTGTAAATTTCCTTGAATTCCAGTAGGAATTATGGCATGGTGATCTGTAACTTTTTTGTCATCAAAAACACGTTTAGATTTCTTTATCTTATTTTCTAAAAGTGGCTGCGTAAGTTCTTGGTAATTGGTTAGTTTCGATAATATTCCTCCAATTTTCGGGTATACATCATTAGGTAGAAAGGTAGTATCAACTCTAGGATAGGTAACTACTTTCATTTCGTACAACTTCTGAACCATCTTTAAAGTTTCATCTGCAGAAAAACCAAATTTATTATTACAATACACTTGTAATCCAGTTAAATCAAACAATTTTGGAGCGTATTCTTTCCCTTTCTTTTTAGTAACAGAAACGATTTCAAAGTCTGATTCTTTTACTTTATGTGCTAAAATTTGTCCATCTTCTTGTTTTAGAAAACGTCCATCTTCATAGTTAAAAAGTGTATTTCTATAAGTCGTTTGGAGTTCCCAATAAGGTTGCGGTTTAAAATCATTGATTTCTTTAAATCGATTCACCAACATTGCGAGGGTAGGCGTTTGCACTCTACCAACAGATAAAACTTGTTTGTAACCGCCATATTTTACCGTGTATAAGCGCGTTGCATTTAATCCTAACAACCAATCTCCAATAGCTCTAGAGAACCCTGCATAATAAAGGTTATCATATTGTTCTGACGGTTTTAAATTTTTAAACCCTTCTTTTATGGCTTCTTCTGTTAGTGAAGAAATCCATAAACGCTGAACTTTGCCCTTGTAACCTGCTTGATTAATTACCCAGCGTTGAATTAATTCTCCTTCTGTTCCTGCATCCCCACAATTAATAACAACATCTGCTTTTTCGAATAAAGATTTTACAATATTAAATTGTTTTTTAATTCCAGCATCCCCAGTTACTTTCGTGTCAAAACGTTCGGGCAACATGGGTAGGTTGTTCAAATCCCAACTTTTCCAATGAGGTTTGTAATCTTTAGGTTCTAAAAGTGTACATAAATGCCCAAAAGTGTAGGTAACTGCATAGCCATTGCCTTCATAGAAACCATCACGTTTGGTGTTGGCTCCAAGAATAGAGGCAATTTCTCTTGCTACACTTGGTTTTTCGGCAATACAGACTTTCATTGATTGATTTTGATTCTTGAAAAGTAAGAAAATATTTAGAATTTTTACAGTAAAGTTAATAAGTTAAATAACTACTTCAACAAAGCCAATTGAATTCTCTTCCTAACGACATCAACTTCTAACACTCTTACCACTATTTGTTGATTTAACGATACAATTGCATTCACATCTTTTACAAAAGTATCGGATAAATTCGAAACGTGAATTAAACCACTTTCTTTAATTCCAATATTTACAAAACAACCAAAATTGGTAATGTTATTTACAATTCCGGATAGAATTTGACCTATTCGTAAATCGGAAATTGTTTTAATATCCTGGTCAAAAGAAAATATTTTGGCTTTCCCTCTGGGATCAACCCCAGGTTTTTCTAATTCTTTGATAATATCTTTTAGCGTAGGTAAACCAATATTCTCAGAAATGTAATTTTTTAAATCTATTTTCTGCAGTAAGGCTAGGTTTCCAACAAAATCAGAAACTTTCATTTTTAAATTTTTAGCCATTTTGTCAACCAAGTCATAACTTTCTGGATGCACTCCAGAATCATCTAAAGGATTCTTCGCATTTTTAATTCTTAAAAACCCAGCAGCTTGTTCAAAAGCTTTTCCACCTAAGCGGGGCACTTTTTTAATAGCAATTCTTGATGTAAAAGAACCATTTTCGTTTCTGTAATTCACAATATTTTCTGCTATTTTTGGTCCAATTCCAGAAACATAACTCAATAAAGATTCGCTTGCTGTATTTATATTTACACCAACCGTATTTACACAACTTTCTACAACGGTATCTAAAGATTTTTTTAGTTTTGTTTGATCAACATCATGCTGATATTGGCCAACTCCAATCGATTTTGCATCAATCTTAACCAATTCAGCCAAAGGATCTGCCAATCTTCTTCCAATAGAAATAGAACCACGCACTGTAACATCGAAATTCGGAAATTCATCTCTTGCAATTTTTGAAGCGGAATAAATAGATGCTCCTGCTTCGCTCACAACGAAAACTTCAATTTCATTTTTAAATTGAATTTTTTTGACTAATTGTTCTGTTTCTCTTGAAGCTGTTCCGTTTCCAATCGCAATTGCTTCAATTTTATAAACATCCGCTAAATAACTAATTTTTTTAGTTGCTTCTATAGACTGATTTTGCGGAGCGTGTGGATAGATATTTTCATTATGTAATAAATCACCTCGTTTGCTTAAGCAAACAATTTTGCAACCCGATCTGAAACCAGGGTCAATTGCTAAAATTCTTTTCTCACCCAAAGGAGCGCCTAATAATAATTGTTTTAAGTTATTTGCAAAAACGGTAATGGCGGCTTCATCTGCTTTTTCTTTCGCGATTGACAAGGCTTCATTTGATAAAGATGTAAATAACAGCCGTTTATAGGCATCTTGAATTGCCAATTTTATTTGCTCTGAACACTCATTTTGAGAACGAATTATCCGATCTTCCATTTTCTGAAGCGCTCTTTCTTTATCAATTTCTATTTTAACACGAATAAAACCTTCATTTTCTGCTCTTAAAATAGCTAATAATCTGTGTGATGGGATTCTATTTAAAGACTCTTCCCAATTAAAATAATCTTTAAACTTTTGTGCTTTTTCAGCATCACCTTTTACTTTAATCACTTTGGATGAAATCATGCCAAAACGTTGGATTTGATGTCTAATATTATTTCTAATATCTACTCGTTCATTAATCCATTCTGAGATAATAAAACGAGCACCTTCCAAAGCATTTTCAATCGTTGCAACTTCGTTAGAAGTATATTTTGAAGCAGTAGTTTCTAAATCATTTACACGTTGACTCATCAACATTTTTGCCAATGGTTCTAAACCTTGTAAACGGGCAGTTTCTGCCTTAGTTTTTCGTTTTTTCTTAAAGGGTAGATACAAGTCTTCTAAAGACCTTAAGTCTTTTGTTATTTTTACTTTTTGCGATAAATCATCCGTTAAAATATTTTGTTCTTCTAAGGCTTTTATAATCGCTTTTTTTCGTTTTTCTAAGGTCTCGAAAACTTCTTTAAATTTTACAATTTCACCAATTTGAACTTCATCTAAATTACCAGTCCTTTCTTTTCTATATCTAGATATAAAAGGAATTGTAGCATCTTCATTTAATAAAGAAATGGTGTTTTCTATAGATTTTTCTGATAACCGTGTTTGTTGAATTATATAAGAAAGTAAATGCATTTTTTGTCTTTAAATTTATCTAAAAAAGAAGCCTCGTAAAAATAAATTTAAGAGGCTGCTAATATACTTTTTATATTGATTTGTTATGAAATTACTTTCTCAAAAGCCAATCTCTTTGCGTTGTAGTCTGTGTAAATAATTCCACAATATGTATACCCTAATTTTTTGATTAAAGATTGCATCCCTATATTATCTTCATGGGTATCGATCTTTAAACTTTGAATTTTTTTTATTTTTAATTGTTGATGGAAGGTATCAAATAGAAGAGCTGCAAAGCCTAGTTTTCTGGACTCTTTTTTGATGGCCATTCTATGAATAACTCCGTAAATTTCATTTTCATCAATAATCCAATCACCATCAATTGCTTTATAAGTTGGTTCAGGATTTGTTGTGAACATGGAAGTGGCAAGAATGCTGTTTTCATAATCTACTCCAACATAACTTTCACCTTTTAAAATGTCTTGCTCAACTTGTGCGGCATTTGGGTATCCATTTTGCCATTGATCAATTTTTTGAGAAGCTAAATATTTTTTAGCATCCTCTATAATTGTCATGATATTTGATACGTCATTAAAGGTAGAAAGTCTAATTCTCATTATAAATTTTTAAATAAAAAAAGCCACGAACTCAAAACATTATTATTCGTGAATTCGTGGCTAAATTTAGTTTTTTATTTTTAGGCAGGAACTTCTGCTCTTGAATTCTTTTCAACTTCAGAAAATTCAATGATTTCTTGATTGTGTAAAATATCCTGAATAGTTTGTCTTTTTCTAATTAAATAGTCTTTGCCTTTATGCAGCATCACTTCTGCAGGTAAATAACGCGAGTTGTAGTTAGATGCCATTGAAAAACAGTAGGCACCAGCATTATGAAAACATAATACATCTTCTTCAGAAATTTCTGCTATTCTTCTGTTGGACCCAAACGTATCTGTTTCGCAAATATAACCGACAACGGAGTAATAACGATCTCTTCCTGTGGGATTAGATATGTTTGTAATATGATGATATGAGTCATACATCATTGGTCTTACTAAATGATTAAAACCAGAATCTACATGTGCAAAAACGGTAGAAGTTGTTTGTTTTACAACATTTACTTTTGCCAAAAAAACACCTGCATCAGAAACTAAAAATTTACCAGGTTCAAACATTAGTGTAATTTCTTTTCCATATTCAACGCAAAACTCATTAAATCTTTCAGATAATTGTAATCCTAACTGCTCAATATCTGTAGAAATATCTCCTTCTTTATAAGGAACTTTGAATCCACTTCCGAAATCTATAAAATCGATGTTATCAAACTGTTTTGCAACATCAAACAAAATTTCTGTAGCACGTAAAAAAGTATCGATATCTAAAATATCTGAACCTGTATGCATGTGGATTCCATTGATATTCATGTCTGTGTTTTTTACAACACGTTTAATATGTGGCACTTGGTGTATAGAAATACCGAATTTAGAATCAATATGACCTACAGAGATTTTAGAGTTTCCACCTGCCATAATATGTGGGTTAATACGAATACATACCGGAATTTCTGGATGTTTTTGTCCGAATAATTCTAAAATAGAAAGATTATCTATATTAATTTGAACGCCAAGTTTTGCTACCTCTTCGATTTCTTTTAGGGAAACTCCATTAGGTGTAAATATTATTTTTTTTGGATCAATTCCAGTTGTTAAACCTAACTGTACTTCTTGAATAGAAACAGTGTCTAAACCAGCACCAATGTTTTTAAAAAATTTTAAAATATTAATATTAGATAGGGCTTTTACAGCATAATTCAATTTTAAATTTTTAACACTGCTAAAGGCGTCAGTTAATCTGTTGTATTGTGATTCGATTTTATCTGTATCGTAAACATATAAAGGACTTCCGTATTTATCTGCTAAGGCTGTAAGTTGTGTTCTTTCCAATTTCGTTTAATTTAATTTATCAGGTCAAAAGTACTTAAATTGTGTAATAGATAATGATTTGTTTAAAAATATAACATATTGTTTTTTTTTGTGATTTTTACCTTAATATTTTAAGTTACCTTTAGTTGAAATCCTGTTAATAACTTATTAGCAACACTGTTTCATTTTTGCTGGTTTAATCTTATTTTAGCACGGCCTCAAACCTAACAATAGCAAGACATTTCATGAGTCAAGAAACAAAATATACAGAAGATAATATTAGATCTTTAGACTGGAAAGAGCACATTAGAATGCGTCCAGGAATGTACATTGGAAAATTAGGAGATGGTTCTTCTCCAGATGATGGAATTTACATTCTTGTAAAAGAAGTTTTAGACAACTCCATTGACGAATATGTCATGGGAGCCGGAAAAACTATCGAAATTTCAATACAAGGAACGAAAGTGACAGTGAGAGATTACGGGCGTGGAATTCCTTTAGGAAAAGTAGTTGATGTAGTTTCTAAAATGAATACTGGTGGAAAATATGATTCTAAAGCGTTTAAAAAATCGGTAGGATTAAATGGAGTAGGAACAAAAGCCGTAAATGCACTTTCCTCTTTTTTTAGAGTTGAGTCTTCGCGTGACGGCAAATCAGCTTCCGCAGAATTCAGTCAAGGAAATTTAGAAAATCAGGAATTTTTAGAAGAAACTTCTCGGAGAAAAGGAACTAAAGTTTCCTTTATTCCTGATGAGGAAATCTTTAAAAAGTACAAATATAGAAATGAATATGTAGCAAAAATGCTGAAGTATTACGTGTATTTGAACCCTGGATTGACTATTATTTTTAATGGAGAAAAGTTCTTTTCTGAAAATGGATTAAAAGATTTATTAGAAGATAATAACAATAAGGAGGATATGTTGTATCCCATAATTCATTTAAAAGGAGACGATATAGAAATTGCTATTACACACAGTAAAACCCAATATTCAGAAGAATATCATTCGTTTGTAAATGGACAGTACACAACACAAGGAGGAACACATCAAGCAGCATTTAGAGAATCTATTGTAAAAACAATTCGGGAGTTTTACGGCAAAAGTTTTGAGGCTTCAGACATTCGAAAATCTATTATTTCTGCAATTGCAATTAAAGTAATGGAACCTATTTTTGAAAGTCAGACAAAAACAAAGCTAGGTTCTACAGAAATGGGTGGAGATTTGCCAACTGTTAGAACGTATATTAATGATTTTATAAAAACAAAACTCGATAATTTTCTGCATAGAAATACTGATGTTGCAGATAAGCTTCAAAGAAAGATTGTTCAAGCAGAGAAGGAAAGAAAAGAACTTTCAGGTATTCGAAAACTGGCAAAAGACAGAGCTAAAAAATCGAGTTTGCATAATAAAAAATTAAGAGATTGTAGAATCCATTTAGGAGACACAAAAAAAGAAGCTTATTTGGAATCAACACTCTTTATTACTGAGGGAGATTCGGCTTCTGGTTCCATTACAAAATCAAGAAATGTAAATACACAAGCGGTTTTTAGCTTAAAAGGAAAGCCTTTAAATTCTTATGGGTTAAGTAAAAAAATCGTCTATGAAAATGAAGAGTTTAATTTATTGCAAGCTGCATTAAATATAGAAGATGGCTTGGAAGATTTGCGTTATAATAATATTGTAATTGCCACAGATGCAGATGTAGATGGAATGCATATTCGTTTATTATTAATTACGTTCTTCTTGCAATTTTTCCCAGAATTAATAAAAGAAGGACATTTATATATTTTAGAGACTCCTTTATTTAGGGTCAGAAATAAAAAAGAAACTTTCTATTGTTACTCTGATGAGGAAAAACGTCAAGCAATAGCTAAATTAAGAGGAAAGCCAGAGATTACTCGATTTAAAGGTTTGGGGGAGATTTCTCCAAATGAGTTTGTTCATTTTATTGGAGATGATATTCGTTTAGATCCTGTTATGTTAGATAAAGAAATGTCTATTGAGCAAATGTTGCAATTCTATATGGGAAAAAACACCCCGGATAGACAGAAGTTTATCATCGAGAATTTAAAGGTTGAATTAGATTATATAGAAGATGAAATTTAGATAAAAAAAGTTAAACATAAATGTTGTTCTAAGGGTGCTACTTTTTTTATCAATATGATTTAGGCCCATACATTGAAACCTTAGGGTTGTTTGCTTTAATTTTGACAAAATCAATAAAATAATTAATAGATAATAATTTTTGCCACTGCGATGAGTGAAGATATAAACGAAAACGAACACGAAGAAGAATTAAATAATCAAGGAGAAATACCTCAAGAAGAGACTATTACCAAAATTACAGGAATGTACAAAGAGTGGTTTTTAGATTATGCTTCTTATGTAATTTTAGAAAGAGCAGTACCTTCTTTAGAAGATGGATTAAAACCTGTGCAGCGCCGAATTATGCATTCTATGAAAGATTTAGATGATGGGCGTTACAATAAAGTAGCCAATATTGTCGGTCATACCATGCAATATCACCCCCATGGAGATGCCTCTATTGCTGATGCAATGGTGCAAATCGGTCAGAAAGAATTGCTGATTGACATGCAAGGAAACTGGGGAAATATTTTAACGGGAGATAGAGCTGCGGCATCTAGATATATAGAAGCACGTTTGTCTAAATTTGCTTTAGATGTCGTTTTTAATCCAAAAACGACTGACTGGAAATTATCTTATGATGGAAGAAGAAAAGAGCCTATTGATCTACCTGTAAAATTCCCTTTATTACTCGTCCAAGGAGCAGAGGGAATTGCAGTTGGTTTATCAACAAAGATATTACCTCATAATTTTATTGAACTGATTGATGCTTCAATGAAATATTTGAAAGGAAGAAATTTTAAAATTTTACCCGATTTCATAACAGGTGGAATTGCAGATTTCACTAATTATAATGATGGTAAACGTGGAGGAAAAGTACGAATTCGTGCAAAGATTGCACAACTTGATAAAAAAACCTTGGTTATTAATGAAATTCCTTTTGGAACTACTACCACATCATTAATTGATAGTGTTATAAAAGCCAATGAAAAAGGAAAAATAAAGATTAAAAAGATTGAAGATAATACAGCGGCAGAAGTAGAAATCTTGGTGCATTTACCACCAAATGTTTCACCTGATAAAACAATTGATGCTCTATATGCATTCACAAATTGTGAAAATTCGATTTCACCTCTATCTTGCACTATTGAGAACAATAAGCCCGTTTTTGTTGGTGTATCTGAAATGTTAAAACATTCTACTGATTTAACGGTGGACTTGTTGAAAAAGGAATTAGAAATTCAATTAAATGAATTAGAGGAACAATGGCATTTTTCATCTTTAGAAAGAATTTTTATAGAAAATAGAATTTATCGAGATATTGAAGAAGAAGAAACATGGGCAGGCGTAATTAAAGCCATAGATTTAGGGTTACAACCTTATATTAAACATTTAAAACGAGCAATTACAGAAGAAGATATTGCACGTTTAACTGAAATTCGAATTAAAAAAATATCAAAATTTGATATTGATAAAGCGAAACAATTTATAGAAGGTTTAGAAGATAAGATTGCAGTTGTAAAAGAATATTTAGCAAACTTAATAGAATATGCAATTGACTATTTTAAACGTTTAAAAGACACTTATGGAAAAGGAAAAGAACGTAAAACAGAAATTAGAACTTTCGATGATATAGTTGCCTCTAAAGTAGCAATGAACAATGCAAAAATCTTTGTAAATAGAGAAGAAGGATTTATTGGAACTTCACTAAAAAGAGACGAATTTGTAACTGATTGTTCAGATATTGATGATATTATTGTTTTTAGAAAAGATGGTAAAATGACCGTTACAAAAGTGGATTCAAAAACTTTTGTGGGTAAAGATATTATCTATGTAGCTGTCTTTAAAAAGAAAGATAAAAGAACGGTTTATAACTTTATGTATAGAGATGGTAGTAGAGGTCCATCGTATATGAAAAGATTTAATGTAACTTCTGTGACAAGAGATAAAGAATACGATTTAACGAATGGAAATAAAGGTTCTATTGTGCATTATTTTACCGCAAATCTAAACGGAGAGGCGGAAGTTGTCACTATAAATTTACGTTCTGTTGGAAGTGTTAAAAAACTAAAATGGGATATCGATTTTGCAGATTTGTCCGTAAAAGGAAGAGCTGTAAGGGGTAATACGATTACAAAGTATTCGATAAAATCTGTTGATTTTAAATCGGAGGGAGTTTCTACTCTTAAACCACGTAAAATTTGGTTTGATGATACTGTGCAGCGTTTAAACGTTGATGAAAGGGGAGCTTTATTAGGCGAATTTAGAGCAGAAGATAAAGTACTAATTATCACTCAAAGTGGAAAAGTGAAAGCGGTAAAACCTAATTTAGCGATGCATTTTGATGATGATATGATTGTGTTGGAAAAATGGAAATCCAACAAACCAATTTCAGCTATTTATTTTGATGGAGACAAAGAGCGTTATTATGTAAAACGTTTCTTAGTCGAAACAACCGATAAAGAAGAAGGTTTTATTTCTGAACATCCAAAATCACAATTAGAAATCGTGGCTACAGATTATAGACCAATAGCGGAAATTCAATATTCTAAGCGGAGTCTAACAGATGAAGAAATTAATTTTGAGGAGTTTATTGCGGTTAAAGGAATAAAAGCGCAAGGAAATCAATTAACTACCGAGAAGATAAAGCAAGTCAGTTTATTAGAATCACTGCCTTTTGAAGAAGAGAAAGAAGCAGTTCCAGAAGAAATTGAAGTTATTAATGAAGTAGTTGTTGGAGAAAATTCACCTCTTGATGTTCCTGCAGCGCTATCTAAAAAACCTATTTTAAAAGATCTTTCTGCTGAAGAGAAAGCGGAAATTGCTTTGCGAAAATCAATAGCTCAAAAGAAAGAAGACGAAAAGAGCAGAGATGATGAGAGTCAAACAAAATTATTTTAATAGATTCTCAGGAATGACTTTTGCAAGGCCTCTTATAATAAATTAAGTATCATGAAACTAAAACACTTCTATTTAGCATTGTCAGTCTTAGGTATTTTTTATACCTGGTATTATAATATTCAATATTTTCAAACTGCAGAAAACCCTTCTTTAATTAACTTTTTTGAAGATGCACAATCTAATTTCGCAGGTAAATCTTTTGGTGCTGATTTAACAGTTGTTGTGCTTACTTTTTTTGTATTTATGATTCCAGAATCTATCAGATTAAAAATAAAATATTGGTGGATTTTAATCCCGCTAACTTTTCTAATTGCCGTAGCTTTTACGTTTCCATTATTTTTATATATGCGTGAAAATACACTCAAGAAATTAAACCTTAGTTCATTAGAAAAATAGGAATAAAAGATGACATAACTCCAAAATCAACCATTTTATATTACAGGATTTTAAACTAGTTAAACTCGAATAATTTAGATAAATCTCCTTCTGCTAAAGTAATTATAAATTCATTTTATGAAATATCTCAATTACTAAAAAAGAAAGGTATAATTTATTGGATAAAATGATGGTAGAAACTGGTGAAAACTTATAAATGCCGGAGCTAATTATATACTAATTTATGCAAATACAATGGATTTATGCGCAGGTGCTGTTAATAAAATAGTTATTATTCCCGTAATTCATATCACATAGGTAACATCAAAAAAAATAATTGAGAAGAAAATAAAAACAAGTAGCTTTATTAAGAGCAAAATACTCAATGGAAAAATATTTTTTTATTGATATTTTAACTTCTTTCGGTAAAGAAACCTTCATTCCTAAATTAAACGAAAGAGATATCATTCATACTATTATTTATGATGAACTTTCTGAAGAAAACATTCATAAAGTTTCAGAAGAAAAGTATTTAAAAATTATAAATAGATTAATTAAAGAGAGAGTAGAAGGTATTATTTTAGGTTGTACAGAAATTCCATTATTAATGCAACCAGTAGATGTTGCTGTTCCTATTTTTGATACTACAAAAATTCATGCCATTACTGCCTTTCATTTTTCCAATTCTTATTAATCATATAAAAAAACAATATTTATTGCATCTTCTCAAAAAAAGTCATTTTGTAGTTTGGCAATAAATGAGGGTTTGTAATTTTAATAATATCCTTCAATACCAAATCTGGTCTTGTAGGTGCTAACTCATAATAAATAACGCCATCAGTTTTTCCTTTCTTAGTGGAAGGTGTATAAATTCGATCATTCTCAAAAGCTTTAAATTCAGCATAGATCTCGTTGCTTTTTAATAACTGTTTTTTTGATGAAAAGTAACCAGGAGCAATCCAGAAATCAGCATTTGCACCTCTGTCAAAAACACTTTCAAAACTTAAGGATAAACTTCCTTTTCCTTTAGAATTCCCCCATAAATAATCAAGATTTGCATCTTTTAAAAATTGGGCTACAAAACTTTTACCAGCAGGTAAATTCCAGATGTCTTTACTCATAATTGCACCAGATAAAATAGTTGGCTTTTTTATCGATTTTAAAGCTATAGCTTTAGCCTGTTTATAATTAGTTTCTATTATATTAAAAATGCTGTCAGCTTGTTTTTCTTTATTGAATAAAACACCAAAAAATTTAATCCATTCTGCTCTTCCTAATGGAGTTTCCTCTAACCAATCTCCATTATAGATAACATTTACACCACTTTTTTTAATTGTTGTTAAAGATTTATCCGCAGATGAAACACTATAACCGACAACTAATTCAGGCTGTAAATCCAATAAAACTTCTGTGTTTAAAGAGTTTTCTTTTCCTATTTCAGTAATGTTTCCAGCATCAATTAAGTCTCTTGTTTTTACTGAAGAGACATATTTAGAATAAGGAAAACCTACAATTGAAGATTCTTCATTCAACAATTCAATCATTGGAATGTGTGTTGTTGAAGTAACTACAATTTTAGTTATTGGAGTTTTAATTAAGATATTACTCTTTTTGATGTTTTTAGAAGATTCTTTATTCCGAATTTCATATTCAAAAATATCATTAGAATTTTGATAAGCAGATTTAATAATTAATTTTTTAATTCCATTTTTATCAATAATATCAAAACCTTTAGCGTATTTAATCTTATTTTGGGATTGATATTTAATATCAACTTGTACAACTTCTTTTTTACATGAAATTGAAATTAATAAGAATAATAAAACTGAAATTAAATTAAATTTTCTCATTTAGAATATACTTGATTTTCTTGTTCTAGAACTCTAATAAAAGTGGTTCTTTTTGTAAGCTCTTTTAATCTGCTTGCTCCAACATAAGTGCATGTAGATCTAATACCTCCTAAAATATCTGTAATAGTCTCTTCCACATTTCCTCTAAAAGGGACTTCAACAGTTTTGCCTTCAGAGGCCCTGTAGTTAGCAACACCACCAACATGTTTATTCATAGCAGTTTCAGAACTCATACCATAAAAAATCTTAAATTTTTCTCCATTTTTTTCGATCAAATTTCCGCCACTTTCTTTATGACCTGCAAGCATTCCTCCAAGCATTACAAAATCAGCACTTCCACCAAAAGCTTTCGCGATATCGCCAGGAATTTTACAGCCACCATCAGAAATAATTTGACCTCCCATTCCATGAGCAGCATCTGCACATTCTATAATGGCAGATAATTGAGGATAGCCAACTCCTGTTTTAATTCTTGTCGTGCAAACAGAGCCAGGACCAATTCCAACCTTTATAATATCTGCTCCTGCTAATAATAATTCTTCAACCATTTCACCGGTAACTACGTTTCCAGCAATGATCACTTTATTTGGGTGATTTTCGCGCATTTCTTTTACAAAATTCACAAAATATTCAGAATACCCATTCGCAACATCAACACAAATGAAATTTATTTGTGGAAATTCAGCTAAAATTTGCTTTACTTTTTCTGAATCTTCTTTTCCAGTTCCAGTACTAATCGCAATATTTCTTATTATTTTTTCATTAACTTTAGAAGCAAAAATTCTCCATTCATCTAGAGAGTAATGTTTATGAATTGCTGTAAAAATATTTTGTTTACCTAATGCTTTTGCCATTTCAAAAGTACCGACAGTGTCCATGTTTGCTGCCATAATTGGTATTCCCTTCCAAACTATATCGCTATGTAAAAAAGTAAATTCTCTTTCTAAAGTTACTTGCGAACGCGATTTTAAAGTTGATCTTTTTGGACGAATCATTACGTCTTTAAAACCTAATTTTAATTCATTTTCAATTCTCATAAAAGTCAAAATTATTAGACCCTAAAGATATTAAATTTCAAAGTGATTTTATTAGATTTTTTATAAGATTGCATATATATTTGCAGCGATTTTGGTTTTAATATAAAATTCATTTTATATTAAATTAAAAGGGAATCTAGTTAAAAACTAGAACTGTTCCCGCAACTGTGAGTTTATGCTGAAGATGATTCAGTGCCTCATTTGAGGATGTTATTAATTCTTATACCACTGTTTAGATACTGAAAGTTCAGTTAAAATGGGAAGGTCTAATAACATAAAAACAAGTCAGGAGACCTGCCATTTTCACGAGTTAAAAACTTTCGGGATAAAAGTTTATGTACTGATCTATATTCGTGCAGAAAATTTACCTGATTTATTGTTTCAATTAAATTATTAAAAATGAAAAAGCAATTATTAATTGTTGGTGTTTTGGCATATAGTTTTGTCAACACAAACCTTTTTTCGCAAAAAAAACAAATGCAAAAAGGGAAAGTGGAAACTTTAGAAGAAGTTGTTGTAACAGCAACAAAATTCAATCTAAAAAAAGAAAATACGGGTAAAGTAATTCATAAAATTACTCAAAAACAGTTACAGCAAAATGCTGGGAAAAATGTTATCGAAATTTTAAATACTATTGCAGGTATTGATGTAAAGGGTGTAAGTGCAAATGCAAGTGAACCTAGAAGTATTAATATTAGAGGGGGAAGAAGTAGACAAGTTTTAGTATTGATAGATGGTGTTCCAGTAACAGATCAATCTGCTATAAATCAAGAGTTTGATTTACGTTTATTAGCATTAAGTCAAATAGAAAGTATTGAGATTTTAAAAGGAGCTTCTTCAACTTTATATGGTTCTGGAGCTGCAACTGCAGTAATTAATATCGTACTAAAGAAAGCGTCAAAAAATAAAATTTCAGGTTCTTTTGAAACAAGTTTTGGAAGCAATAATGCAGCAAATATTAAAGGCGCTAATTCTTTTGATAACAATCAAAACGTTTCCGTAAACGGAAATTTAGGAAAGTTTAATTTCTTGGGTTCATTCAGTATTAGCGGTGTTAATGGTATGTCATCAGCAAAAAGTAAGACGAATACTGTTTTTGAAGAAGACCATTTTTACAGCAAAAATAGTTTAGTTAAATTGGGATATGTTGTTAATGATAAAATCTCTGTTGAAACATTTTTAAATTATGATGAATTTGAATATGATTTTGATGCTGGAGCCTTTACTGATAGTGATTTAAATAAAGGAAATCAAGAGCAATTTCGATTTGGAATTAAGCCTAGTTTTAAATATAATAGAGGACAGTTATATTTGTTAGCTTCTGTAAACGAAGTAAAAAGAGGATTAAATCAATTTAATCTTTTCGGAAATACTTTAGATAATTATCAATTTAATGGAAGAAGTATTAATGTTGATTTGGTGAATAAATATGATTTTGAAAATACTGGTATTCAGATGATTACTGGATTTAATTATCAAGAACATCACAATCAGACAGTAACTCCATTTGCAACAATAGATAAAAATGTTGCAAACTTTAATACCTTAGATCCGTATACAAGTTTGGTTTATATTTCTGATTTTGGTTTGAGTGCAAATGTTGGTGGGCGTCTAAATATTCATAATGTGTATGGGAATCATTTTGTTTATGACGGAAACTTAGCATATTCAGCTTATAAGAATGAAAATGCTTCTGTAAAATTATTTACCTCTTACAGTACTGCATTTATTGCGCCAAGTTTGTATCAATTGTATGATGGTTTTTCAGGAAATATTGATTTAAAACCAGAATCAAATAAAACTATCGAGGTAGGATTTGATGCTAATTATCAGGACTGGATTCAGTTAGATGTAGTCTATTTTAATAGAGAAGAACAAGATGCAATTATTTTTGATAATGCTACATTTAAGTATGCAAACGGTTCATCAAAAGCAAACGGATTTGAGGTAAACACTAGATTTGAACCTACGAGCTTTTTAGCTTTGAATGCTTCTTATACGGTTTTTAACAGAGATCAATTTGAAAATTTTAATGACTATATACCAGCAAGTAAAATTATTGCAGGTATCGACGTTACTGCTTTAGAAAATGCTTTTTTCAACTTTACCTATAGAAATGTTGGAGACAGAACTATTTTTGATCGATATGGATCTTTTGGTGCTGCTGGTGTTGATGTTGTTCTGCCAAGTTACCAGGTAATAGATTTTACAGCCAATTATAAATTATTGGGTGAAACAGTTACTCTTTTTGGTGCAGTGACTAATATTTTTAATGAAGATTACGATGATGTTTTAGGTTTTTCTACACGCGGAAGAAACTTTAAAGCAGGAGTTAGACTGCAATTCTAGACTTGCTCGTTGTCATAAGTCAATTATTATAAATAAAAAACCTTCTTATAGCTAAGAAGGTTTTTTATTTATAAAAGTTTCTTTACTTCATTTTTTATAAATGAAATAGCAGTATCTGCTGGTGGCAATGTTTTAGCGTAATGCAGTATAACATTTTCGCGTAAATTATTGGCAGAGTTTGATGTTTCTGCAACTTGTTTTAATTTATTTATAATTCCATTTTTAGTAGCTAAAATAGCCGTCCAAGAATCATTAGAAATATAAATTTGCTGCACTAAGTTATGTTCAAATTCTTGCTCTATATTCGCTATTAGTAATTGTAAATAATCGTGTGTATTTTCAGAAAGAGGTTTTATTCTAACTAACATTTTTACTGGATTAATTCGGTCACAAAATAATAACATTCGCTCGTAAGCTTTGAGTTTTGTAGGTAGCGCGGCTTTTTTTCTTTCAGATAAAAGTTCTAGTTTTTTTGAGGAATTTTGTTGTTTGACAAACCCTTTAAACATATAGTAGGCTACTAAACCTGTTACTGTGGCCGGCAAAATATACCCAATACTTTCTAATAATTTGTCTTCCATAATTTAGTATGCATTTTAAAAACACAAATATAGAACTTCTAAAATATAGTAAAACTAAAACTGAGTAATGTCCCATTTAAAATCAATCTCTTTTTTATATTTGCCAATATTTTAGACGTTTACCAACTGCACCATAGGCTTCTTGTAGGCTTTTTTATCATCTTCATTACTCCTTCTCGAATGGATACTATCAGGGGTTAAAGTATTGATTGTTTTTTGTTCATAGAATATATAGTTCACTGCAATAAATCATAAAATTATCTGACTTTAGCGATACAAATTCGATCATCTTTATAAAGGTAGATAACGTTATATTTTAAAAATGAATAACTTGTGAATAAAAATTAGTCATCTTCTTTTATAGAAACGAATAGTTTGGCTAAATTCACGCTTTTAAATACTTTCAAAACAAACTATTGAATACCTACTTAAATTCTTTAAACGAAGCACAAAAACAGGCTGTCTTACAAAAAGATGGACCCATGATTATTATTGCGGGTGCAGGTTCTGGTAAAACACGTGTATTAACATACAGAATTGCACATTTAATGCAGCAAGGCGTGGATGCATTTAATATTTTATCGCTCACATTTACGAATAAAGCAGCAAAAGAAATGAAGGCAAGAATCGCTGGAGTTGTTGGTGCAAGTGAAGCTAAAAATCTTTGGATGGGAACTTTTCATTCTGTTTTTGCAAGAATTTTACGTTCGGAAGCAGATAAATTAGGCTTTCCCTCAAACTTTACTATTTACGATACTCAAGATTCGGTTCGTTTAATATCAGCGATTATTAAAGAGATGAATTTAGATAAAGAACGTTATAAACCAAAACAGATTTTAGGACGAATTTCATCTTTTAAAAATAGTTTGATCACTGTTAGAGCGTATTTCAATAGTTCTGATTTGCAGGAAGCAGATTTACATGCGAGCAGGCCAAAAGTAGGAGATATTTATAAAGAATATGTAGATAGGTGTTTTAAAGCTGGTGCAATGGATTTTGATGATTTATTATTGAGAACCAATGAGTTATTAGCACGTTTTCCTGAGTCTTTAGCGAAATATCAAGATCGTTTTAGATATATTATGGTTGATGAGTATCAAGATACAAATCACTCACAGTATATTATTGTTAGAGCTTTGGCTGATAAATTCGGAAATATTTGTGTGGTTGGAGACGATTCTCAAAGTATCTATAGTTTTAGAGGTGCAAATATTCAGAATATTTTAAACTTTCAAAAGGATTATCCTGATGTAAAAACTTTTAAACTTGAACAGAATTATCGGTCAACAAAAAATATTGTGAATGCTGCAAATTCTGTAATTGCAAGAAATAAAACGAAGTTAGATAAAGAAGTTTGGACAAGCAATGACGATGGAGACTCTATAAATGTAATGCGTACAATTTCTGATGGGGAAGAAGGTCGATTTGTGGCACAATCTATTTGGGAAAACCAAATGAATCATCAGCGAACACCAGATGATTTTTGTGTGTTATACAGAACCAATTCACAATCTAGAGCAATTGAAGATGCATTGCGTAAAAAAGGAATTGATTACAAAATTTATGGTGGAATTTCGTTTTACCAAAGAAAAGAAATCAAAGATATTTTGTCTTATTTAAGGATTTTAATCAATCCAAATGATGAAGAAGCGTTAAAAAGAATTATTAATTATCCTGCTCGTGGAATTGGTGCAACAACGATAGATAAGTTAACAATAGCAGCAAATCATTATAAAAAATCAATTTTTGATATTATTAAATATATTGATAAAATAGATTTAAAAATAAATTCTGGAACTAAAAACAAACTTCAGAATTTCATGAATATGATGTTGCGACTTCAAATTGAATCGCAAACTAAAAATGCCTTTGAAATTGCTGAAATTGTTGTAAAACAAACACAATTAATAAAAGATTTAGAAAAAGACGGAACTCCAGAAGCTGTTAGTAAAGTTGAGAATGTTCAAGAATTATTAAACGGAATTAAAGATTTTATTACGGATAAAATTGAAGAAGGAGAGGATACTTCTTTAACCACATTTTTAGAAGATGTTGCTTTGGCTACTGATTTCGATGCTAAAAAAGATGATGATAAACCAAGTGTTTCCTTAATGACCATTCATCAATCTAAAGGATTAGAATATATGTATGTTTATATTGTTGGTTTAGAGGAAAATCTATTTCCATCAGCAATGAGTATGAGCACCAGGAGTGAACTTGAAGAAGAGCGCAGATTGTTTTACGTTGCTTTAACAAGAGCAGAAAAAGTTGCTTATTTAAGTTATGCACAAACGCGTTATAGGTGGGGAAAATTGGTAGATGCAGAACCAAGTAGGTTTTTAGAGGAAATAGATGAGCAATATTTGCATTATATTACTCCAAAAACACCTCAATCATCAGTAAATAAGTTTTTAGATAAAAGTATTTTTGAAGATGCACCAAAAGGAATTCGTTTCCAAAAACCGATTCAGCGTAAAAAAATGGAGCGTGATCTGTCAAAAAAGAAGGAAATTATAATTCCGAAAAATTTAAAAAAAGTATCACAAACTTCATCAAAAACTAATTTATTTGATGGCAATATTGTGGTTGGTAATATTGTTGAACATAATAGATTTGGGAGCGGAGAAGTACTTGCATTAGAAGGAAATGGGCCAAATAAAAAAGCAGAAATTAAATTTGGGACTGTTGGAAAAAAGAAACTATTACTGCAATTTGCAAAATTAAAAGTGATTGGTTAAAAATCTTTAATAAAACTAAAAATAAATCGTTATTTTGCAACATTAAATAACTACAAATTATAACTTGTCAGTTCTAGTGTTTTCTTTTGATTAAAATGAATAAGGAAAATGTATCGAGAACACTTCTCAAAAATAAATAAATGACATTCGATTTAGAGTACAATTCAGAAAGACCGTTAATGATTATACCAGAATACGGCAGACATATTCAAAAATTAGTAGACCATTGTTTGGCTTTAGAAACTAAAGAAGAGCGCGATAAAATGGCGAAGGCGATTGTAGATGTGATGGGAAATTTACAACCACATTTGCGAGATGTTCCCGATTTTAAGCACAAGCTTTGGGATCAGTTATACATAATGGCAGATTTTAAATTGGATGTAGAATCTCCTTATCCTCAGCCTTCCAAGGAGGAGTTGCAAGAAAAGCCTGAAGGATTGGCGTACCCAAAATCAGCATCAAGATATCGTTATTACGGTAACAACATTCAAACAATGATAGATATTGCCTTGAGTTGGGAAGATGGTGATAAAAAGGAAGCCTTGGTATTTACCATTGCTAATCATATGAAAAAATGTTACCTAAATTGGAATAAAGACACCGTTGATGACGTTGTTATTTTTAAGCATTTATTTGATTTATCTGATGGAAAGTTAGACATTCGGAATACGGAAGAGGCCCTATCTGAGAGTAAGAATTTATTAAGAAAGCCTCGTACACAGGGACAAGGTAATAATAATCCTAAAAGTACTTACAAGAAGCCAGTGCATAGCAACCAAAATAAAACTAGAAAAAAATATTAGTATATGGCATCATTTAAAATTGAAGGCGGTCATAAATTAAGCGGAACAATTACACCACAAGGAGCAAAAAATGAGGTTTTACAAATACTTTGTGCAGTTTTACTGACTCCAGAAAGAGTTGTAGTAAAGAACGTTCCGGACATTATTGATGTAAATAAATTAATTTTTATACTTGGAGAGTTAGGTGTAAAAGTTGAAAAATTAACTAGAAGTTCTTATGCTTTTCAAGCGAATGAAATTAATTTAGATTATCTAGAATCTACTGATTTTAAAAGAGATGGAGGTTCATTACGTGGTTCTATCATGATAGTTGGCCCGTTATTAGCTCGTTTTGGTCGTGGTTATATCCCACGTCCGGGAGGAGATAAAATTGGTCGAAGACGTCTAGATACTCATTTTGAGGGTTTTATTAGACTTGGTGCAAAATTTCGATATAACGAAGAAGAACATTTTTACGGAGTGGAAGCAGATGAACTATTTGGTACAGAGATGTTACTAGATGAAGCTTCTGTCACAGGAACTGCCAATATTTTAATGGCATCAGTTTTAGCAACAGGAACGACATCAATCTATAACGCTGCCTGTGAACCTTATATTCAACAATTATGTAAAATGTTGAATTCTATGGGAGCAGATATTACAGGTATTGGTTCTAATTTATTAAAAATTGAAGGTGTTGATAAGCTTATAGGTTGCGAGCATACTGTTTTACCAGACATGATAGAAATTGGTTCTTGGATTGGTGTTGCTGTGATGACACGATCAGAATTGACCATCAAAAATGTAAGTTGGGAAAACCTTGGGCAAATACCAAATGTATTTAGAAAACTGGGAATTCAGTTTGAAAAAAGAGGAGATGATATTTACATTCCAGAACAAGAATCTTACGAAATTCAAAACTATATAGATGGCTCTGTTTTGACAGTTGCAGACGCTCCTTGGCCTGGATTTACGCCAGATTTATTAAGCATTGTTTTAGTGATTGCAACCCAAGCGAAAGGAACTGTTTTAATTCATCAAAAGATGTTTGAAAGTCGTTTGTTTTTCGTGGATAAATTAATAGATATGGGAGCAAAAGTTATTTTATGCGATCCCCATAGGGCAACGGTTATTGGTCAAAATTTTGAAAGTTCATTAAAAGCAACTAAAATGACTTCACCAGATATTAGAGCTGGTATTTCTTTATTAATTGCGGCATTATCTGCAAAAGGTACTAGCATTATTAATAATATAGAGCAAATAGATAGAGGTTATGAAAACATAGAAGCTCGTTTAAAATCTATTGGTGCTAAAATTGAAAGGATAGAACATTAAAGTGTAAGTATAATATAAATATAAAAAATAGTGTCAATCTGACACTATTTTTTTGTTGGCAACATTTTTGCCAATTACTTGTGTACAAATTAACGATTACAAAGAAATGAGTAAAAAAGAAAATATTCAAGAAGAAGAAATAAAAAACGAACAAGAAACTGTTCAAATTGAAGAAATTCAGGAAGTTGAAGCCGAAATTGTAAAAGAAGAGCCTACAGCAGAAGAATTAATTCAAGCTGAAAAAGATAAATTTCTACGTTTGTTTGCTGAATTTGAAAACTATAAAAAAAGAACATCTAAAGAAAGAATAGAATTATTTAAAACAGCGGGACAAGAGTTAATGACATCTTTACTGCCAATTGTTGATGATTTTGAGCGTGCGCTGCCACATATTGAGGAAGGTGAAGAAGCAGAAGAATTAAAAAAAGGCGTATCATTAATTTATCAAAAATTCTATAACACTTTAGAGCAGAAAGGCTTATCAAAAATAGAAACGGTACAAGGAGCCGTTTTTGATGCTGAATTTCATGAAGCGATTACGCAAATTCCTGCACCATCAGAAGATTTAAAAGGAAAAATAATTGATTGCGTAGAAAAAGGATACAAATTAGGAGACAAAATTATTAGATATCCAAAAGTAGTAATAGGACAGTAATACAGTACTCAGTTTTTGGGTTTTAGTTTACGGTCAATGACTGTAAACTAAAGATTAAAAATTAAAAACTGCAAACTAAACAATATGGCAAAACAAGACTTTTACGAAATATTAGACATTTCAAAATCAGCTTCTCAAGCAGAAATTAAGAAGGGATATAGAAAAATGGCTATTAAATATCATCCAGATAAAAATCCTGATGATAGAACCGCTGAAGAAAACTTTAAAAAAGCTGCAGAGGCTTATGAGGTTTTAAGTGACGAAAATAAAAAGGCACGTTATGATCAATATGGACATGCTGCTTTTGACGGTCCTCAAGGCGGCGGTGGCGGCGGTTTTGGTGGCGGTGGAATGAATATGGACGACATATTCAGTCAATTTGGAGATATTTTCGGCGGCGGCGGCGGCGGCGGTTTTGGTGGTTTTGGCGGTGCGGGAGGCCAACGTCAAGCAAGAGTCAAAGGAAGTAATATGCGTATTCGTGTAAAATTAACTTTAGAAGAAATTGCAAAAGGAGTAGAAAAGAAAGTAAAAGTTCGAAGAAAAGTACAAGCAGCTGGAGTTACTTACAAAACATGTTCTACGTGCAATGGTTCTGGTCAACAAATGCGAGTTACAAACACTATTTTAGGTAGAATGCAGACCGCAACTACTTGTGGTACTTGTTCTGGAGCTGGAGAAATAATTAGCAGTAAACCCAACGGGGCAGATTCACAGGGTTTAATAGTGGAAGAAGAAACTGTTTCAATTAATATTCCTGCAGGTGTAACTGAAGGTGTGCAATTAAAAGTTGGGGGTAAAGGAAATGATGCACCTGGAAAAAATTCTATTTCTGGAGACTTATTAGTTTTAATTGAAGAAGTTCAGCATGAAACTTTAAAAAGAGAAGGAACTAATATTCACTACGATTTATATATTAACTATTCTGAAGCAGTCTTAGGAGTTAGTAAAGAAGTAGATACAGTTACAAGTAAAGTGAAAATTAAAATTGATGCAGGAACTCAATCTGGTAAAATTTTAAGATTAAAAGGAAAAGGCTTACCAAGCATAGAGAGATATGGGATAGGAGATTTCTTAATTCATATAAATGTTTGGACGCCTCAAGAATTAAATAAAGAACAAAAGCAATTTTTTGAGAAAATGTCTGATGATGAAAATTTTTCACCAAATCCAAATAAATCAGATAAATCATTTTTTGAAAAAGTAAACGATATGTTTTCTTAAAAAAAAAAGACAGAAAAAAAATACATTTATACGCTTAAAATGTTTGTAATAAATCATTTTATCATATATTCGTTATGTTATTGAGAAATCAATAACACTTTTTCTTTTTCATAGCAATTTTCCCACTCAAAATAACATTTTGAGTGGGTTTTTTTGAACTAAAAGTATATTAGCAGACTTATCTTATCGTCCTGAACTTGATTCAGGGAGGAAAGTCCGGACACCATAGAGTATTCATAGCGGATAACATCCGTCCAGCGTAAGTTGAGGACAAGTGCAACAGAAAGCAAGTACAGGTAATGCTGTAGTGAAAACAGGTAAACTCTATGCGGTGCAACGCCATGTAAATTAGCGTTTAAGGGCAGCACGTCCAAGTTAAAGGGTAGGCGGTTAGAGCTTTTGGGTAACCAATAGCCTAGATAAATGATAAGGAAGATCTTTTGGGGTCTACAGAATCCGGCTTATGACCTGCTTTTTATTAAAACACTGGTTTTGAATTTAAATGAGCCCTATAGAATGGGGATTTTATACGCTAAATAAGATTTTTAAAGGTTTTCGGTAATTACGTCACAGCTTTATTATTCTCTCGCAAAAAAACTAAAAATACTTCCACCATACTTTCTTTGGTTGGTGAAATTTTCCAAATGGGATAAATCCATATGTTTGGAGTGCTCAATAATCAGTTGACCATTCTCCATGAGCAGTTGGTTATCAAAGACTAACGTTGGAATTTTGGAAAAATCTTCCAAAGACATGTTGTAGGGAGGATCTGCAAAAATAATATCAGCTTTCACAGTTGCTCTTTCTAGATATTTATACACATCACTTTTTATTGTATGTATACCCAAATCCAATTCCTTTGCAGTTTGATCAATAAATTTTATACAACCGAAATCCGAATCCACACAAATAATTTGTTGGGCACCTCTGGAAGCAAATTCATAGCCAATATTGCCTGTTCCCGAAAATAGATCCAAAACTGTTATTTCATCAATATAAAAATGATTGTTCAAAATGTTGAAAAGTGCTTCTTTTGCCATATCCGTGGTAGGACGCACCGGTAATCGCTTGGGAGCGACAATTCTTTTTCCCTTATGTTTTCCAGAAATGATTCGCATTATAGTGCATTTAAAACCACAAAGTCTATGGTCTCCTTATCTAGATCTTCAATATGGTAAGAAGTCTTGGAGGGAATAAATATGGATATTTTATTTACATATTCATAGCACATTTCGTAGATTTCGTCGCCCTCTTCAATTAGTCCAAAAAGCCTTAATTTAATCGATTCAGGGTCTAGCTTTAACTGCTCCATTACAAAAAGTAAATAGTAAATAAAATCCTCCTTGCTACTATAATTAAAACTATTATAGAGCAATAGTTTCTTTTGTGATATTACCGTAATATCCATTTCATGCTTGGAAACATGCACATAACAAACAGAATCGTTGCCATTGCTCGGAGTATTTAATAAGGTCTGTACCAAGACTGTACCGTTATGTTTAAATTCGAATTCACCAAAAAGATCATAAATATAATTGTTGATATTTACAAAAGGCACATACACGTTCACCATATCGTAGCTCTCAATTTCATCATATTCGATGAGATCATTTGCAAGAATCTTCACATTGAATTTTAGGTAACTGGCCAATTCATTCTCATCAAAAAGTGCCTTTGGTACTAGGCTGAACAGGTTGTTCCTATGGATTACTATAACTTCTGAAAAAGCAATGTTCTTGATATTATGTGCTTCAAAAACTTCCTTTAATCTTTTTAGAAGCTCGTATGGCGTAAGTTCTTTACCAAAATCCAAATTCTCGGATGCCAATATTTTATTGCCAATTGTATCCAAGACACAAAAAGAAAGTCCATTCAAACTAATTTGAATGGACAATTTATGATAATTTGATGCAGATTTCTCTACGAGACTATTTCTTTTCTTTTTTGTCATATATAGGAGGCCAGTTACCGTTGGTA
>CAXMOR010000039.1:0-67943 GCA_964195455.1 uncultured Acidimicrobiia bacterium | reverse complement strand
AAAAGACATGAACGATGTTCCTGCTTCATTAAAAGGAAAAGTAAAAGGAGGAGGTTCTTTAACGGCACTTCCAATTATTGAAACTCAAGCAGGTGATGTATCAGCATATATTCCAACAAACGTAATTTCGATTACTGATGGACAAATATTCTTAGAGTCAGATTTGTTTAATTCTGGGGTTCGTCCAGCAATTAACGTAGGTATTTCTGTATCTCGTGTTGGTGGTAATGCTCAGATTAAAGCAATGAAAAAGGTATCTGGTACTTTAAAATTAGATCAAGCACAATATCGTGAATTAGAAGCGTTTGCAAAGTTTGGTTCTGATTTAGATGCTGCAACTATGAACGTAATTTCCAAAGGACAACGTAATGTTGAAATTTTGAAACAAGCTCAGAATGATCCTTTCTCAGTAGAAGATCAAATTGCAATTATCTATGCAGGTTCTAAGAACTTATTAAAAGATGTTCCTGTAAAACAAGTAAAGAAATTCGAGAAAGATTATATCGATTACTTAAACGCAAAACATAGAGACACTTTAGATGTATTGAAGTCTGGTAAATTAACACCAGAAGCAATTGCCGTATTAGAAGCAGCAGCTAAAGAGATTTCTACTCATTTTGCATAACAAATAGTTGTCATTCCCGCGAAAGCGGGAATCTCAAAATTCAAATAGAATGGCAAACTTAAAAGAAATACGTAATAGAATTACCTCTATTAAATCGACAATGCAGATTACATCTGCCATGAAAATGGTTTCTGCTGCAAAGTTGAAAAAAGCGCAAGATGCAATTACAGCAATGCGCCCATATTCGTCTAAACTAACTGAATTGTTGCAGAATTTAAGTGCAACTTTAGATCGTGATGCCGGAGGAGTATATTCAACTCAAAGAGAAGTTTCTAAAGTTTTATTAGTGGTTGTAACTTCAAACAGAGGTTTGTGTGGTGGATTTAACTCATCAATAACCAAACAAGTTATTAAAACGGTCAAAGAAAAATACAGTAATGTTGAGGTAGATTTATTTGCGATTGGTAAAAAAGGTGGAGATGTTTTATCGAAACAATTTAAGATTGTAGCAACAAGAAATGATATTTTCGATGATCTAACTTTTGATAACGTTGCGGCTATAGCAGAAAATTTAATGAGTTTGTATGCTGAAGGAACCTATGATAAAATTGAAGTTCTATACAATCAATTTAAAAATGCAGCAACTCAAATACCACAAGTAGAACAATTTTTACCAATAAAACCTATTGAAGGTGGAGATACAGCAGCGGTAAATTCTGATTATATTTTTGAGCCATCTAAAGAAGAAATAGTCTTAGAATTAATACCAAAATCTTTAAAGACGCAACTATACAAATCTATTAGAGATAGTTTTGCTTCTGAGCATGGCGCACGTATGACTGCAATGCATAAAGCAACAGACAATGCAACTGACTTAAGAGATGACTTATTATTAACATACAATAAGGCGCGTCAAGCATCAATTACAAACGAAATTTTAGAAATTGTTGGTGGTGCAGAAGCATTGAACAACTAAAAAAATTATATTTTTTATATATTGAAAGCGAACCATTTGGTTCGCTTTTTCATTTTTATAAACGAATTAAATATTCAGATTTATTTTTTATTTGGCATAACAATTGAAATTGTTTCAGAAATAGTAGAAATGAAGAGGATGATAATTTTATCAATACTAGTATTTATCTTTGGGTTTTTACAATGCGGAAGTTTAAAACTAGAAGAAAAACATCCATTTAAAATTCAATCAGCAATATCTACTGAGTGGTCGGGAGCGCAACTAGGAAGTAGAGGCATGGATGTTAAAATTATTTATTCTTCTGATAAGAACATTGAATTTGATAGTATCTATTTTTCCAAAAGAATGGTAAAAATAGAATCATATATAATCAAAGGGCAAAAAATGATTGTTGGTCATTTTAATATTTCAACCTTAAAATGAGATTTAATTTTAGATGCTAATCTTATAAAGGAAATCAATAATAAAATTCCTTATTTTAAAAGATACCCGCTTAAATTGAAATAATATGAAGCTATGATCAGTTATAGATTAAAGGTTAAAACAAAATATTTTAAAATAAAATTAGTAAAAAGAGGGAATCCCTTATTTTCTTCTTAGACCTCTAAATAGTATAAAATCAAATAGTTAAATTATTTTTTTGGACTACCTGTTTTTTTGGCACACATTTTGAATATTCATAAGTATATCAATTAAATTGAAGGCTTATGAAGACTCTAAAACTACTTTTCACACTTATAATAGCAGGAACAGTGCTAATCTCTTGTTCTACCATTTTTGAAGGTTCTGATTATGAATATCAGCCAACTTTAGAAGATGTGGTTTCAGAATATGATTTATGGTATGTAGATTATCATAGAACTACTGGAAGTGGAGATATACCTTATGTTTCTAGAGCGTTTACATTATCATTTATAAACGGAATATTGTATGCCAATAACAATATTGTAGATATAGGCAGAACAGGGAATGGTTTAGGTATTGATGTAGGAAATTATAATACTTATAATGGCTTGTTAGAAACCAATCATGTTTTAGACGGCGCGAACGATTTTGAAGTAACTATTATTTCTAATAATGAAATAAGACTTTATAACTACAGAGAAAACGTAAGTTATTATTTAATAGGGTATGCTGCGAGTAATTTTGATTATGATAAATTGTTTTATGAAAATATAGAATACTTTTTACAAGAATATATTACGTGGGAAAAAGTAGATGTACTTGGTGGCGCTCCAAATGCTTTTGATGCTGAAAACTATTTATCATTTACGCCGGAAAATATAACAACATTTTACAGTTCACAAGATGGCTTGGATACGGATCTTGATTCTATTAATTGGAGTTACGTTGGTGGTTATGAAGTGTATGATATAATAGGCTATGAAGACTTAAAAATTTTAACACTTAATTATGATGGAGGAGATATTGAAGAATTCGAATTAAGCGTTATAAATGATAGCAATATTCGTCTGTATCATTTAAATTCAGACACTACATACGATTTTTCTGGAAGAGGATTTGTACAGTATTTAAAAGGTGAAAAAACTGTTAAAGATGACAAAGAACTTGTAAGAAATAATAGTAGAAAACGTACTAAAATATTAAGAAAGACAAAGATTAGAAGAAATTTAAAATAAGTTTGGTTAGTTGATTTTTGGTTGGTTATTTCTCAATAATCAATTGAAAGGAAAACCGCTCTGAGAAGGGCGGTTTTTTGTTTGTTAATAATTGATGAAAAATTTATAAGGTATAAGGACAAACTAAACAACTTGTTTTTATACTTTTATGTTAGTTAGGTCATTGCTGAAAACGAGATGTTATTTGTTTGAAAGTAATGAGCGATCTTTAAGAGGCTTAATTTATAAATACCTTTTTCTTAATTAGTATGTAAAATAAATTATGAATAAAACAGCATTTATTACAGGAGCAACATCAGGGATTGGAAAAGCCACTGCAGAAATTTTTGCCAAAAATAATATTAGGTTAATTCTTTGCGGCAGAAGAGGGGAAAGGTTAGAAGAACTTCAAAAAGAACTAAGCAAAATAACAGATGTAACAACCTTACAGTTTGATGTTTCTAAAAGGACAGAAGTTGAAACCGCTATTAATTCACTGCCAGAAAATTTTAAACAAATAGACCTCTTAATTAATAATGCAGGGAATGCGCATGGTTTGTCAACGATACAAGATGGCAATGTTGATGACTGGGACGCAATGATAGATATCAACGTTAAAGGGTTGTTGTACGTGTCAAAAGTAATCATCCCTAAAATGATTGAAAACAACACTGGTTTTATCGTTAACATTGGCTCAGTAGCAGGAAAAGAGGTGTATCCTAATGGAAATGTATATTGTGCTTCAAAACACGCTGTAAACGCTTTAAATAAATCTATGCGCATAGATTTAAATGATTATAACATTCGTGTTTCGGCAATTCATCCAGGAGCAGTAGAAACAGCATTTTCAGAGGTTCGTTTTAAAGGAGATACCCAAAAAGCAAAATCAATGTATGCGGGTTATAAAGCTTTGCAGGCAGAAGATATTGCAGACATTATTCATTTTGTGGTTACGCGTCCATATCATGTAAATATTGAAGATTTAATTGTGTATCCAACGGCACAAGCAAGTCCCACAATTTTTAATAAAAGTAAAAATGATTAATAAACGCCTTTTAATTAAAAACCTACTTTCTCATAATGATGAGAATAGTTTTTATGATAAAAAGCAAAAATTAGCATTAAGCGCTAAAGACGGAAAAGCAAAGTTTTTAAAACATATTTGTGCACTTTCAAACTCAAATCCAGAAAATAATTCTTACATCGTGATTGGCATTGAAGATGAAGAAAATAAAATTTTTGGGGTTGATTTTTTTGATGACAGTAAGATTCAGAATTTGGTAAATGCATACTTATATAACCCTCCCAAAATTGAATATGAAAACGTGCCTTTTCCAAGATTGCCGCGTCATAAAGTGATTGGTCTAGTTACCATTCATCCTAATAATACAATCACATCACTTTTAAAAAATATTTGGAAATATAGAAAAGAGACTGCTTTTTACAGACATGGAAGCAACTCTATACCAGTATCTGCAAATTTTGAATTACATAATACAAACAAAGAAATTGTTGATGCAATAGAAAATAATGCGCGCAATAATATAGAATTAACTTTAGATGGAGTTTTTGATTTTATTCATAAACATAAACCAGAATACAACCCACAATACAAGGTTTTTAATGAGCAATTTGTTTTATGTTGGGCAGGAGAAAAGAAAATTTTAAATGGTGCAGAATTCTTTTCTAGAGTAGATATTGAATTGATTAACGAGCAAGTAAAGCTCTTTTTCTCTGCTTTAGATGATGTACAAATTAGGTATAATAAGCATTCATTTATTATAACAGAATACATTTATTTAGGTTTAGAAAAGCAAGAAAAATATTATCCTTTAGAAAAAACAATTATCAATTTTAAAGAAAACGGACAGCATGATATTATTACAGAGTTCTTATTTAAACCGCCCAAATATGATAAAACGATTATCAATCATATTTACTATAATAGTGATCAAATAATTTCAAAAATTGAAAATAGTATACCTCTTTCAGTTACAGAGCATGAAGATGTTTATAGGTTGCCAACCAATTATTTATTGTGTTTTTTAAATGGATTTTTAGATGCTTCAGAGCAATTAAGAAAGGCAAAAAACTATATTAAAAATCTAGAAAATAAAACTGTTTATATAAAGTATAAAGAAGCTCTACGTGTTATTAGAAAAGTGAAGTATAATTAACTAAAATTTATATAAAGCACAAATAACAACGAGTAAATACCCAAATAAAATCTGTAGAAATTGCGTTGTTTTAAATACGCTGTATTTTCAGGATCTAAATTTCCAAAAAGACCTTTAATTTCTCTAATAAAAAGAGGTTTTATATTGATGGTCCAACGATCTGTTTTATATACAATTTTTCTAAACTTACTTCTATAATAACTTAAGGGAAAACCCCAAATTAAAAAGAGTAGGAACCAGATATTTTCTTTTAAAAATTCAACCATATTTATTTTTTAGGAAACCAAGGAAAAAAGGCATTCGTGTTTTCTATATACTCTTTATACTTGGGCTTTGTATTGTTTAAGGTTTTTTCTAGCAATGCAACTCCAGAAATTTTTATGATTAATAGTGTCATAATAATAGCTCCAATAATTTGCCAATAACTTCCTGCAGCAATACTAAACAATGCATAAGACCACCAAACAGTTGAATCTCCAAAATAATTAGGATGTCTCGTGTATTTCCAAAAACCTGTGTTTAACACTTTACCTGAGTTTTTTGGGTTTTTCTTGAATTGATACAATTGATAATCGCCGCCAGCTTCAAAGCTAAAACCAATAAACCAGACTAAAATTGCGAGGTAATCTAACCAAATAAATTCACCAAAATTTGTGCTTGAGTGAATACCTAATAAAGGCAATGAAACAATCAGAATTAAAATGCCTTGCAACAAAAAAACCTGAAAATAACTAAACCACCAATACCG
This sequence comes from uncultured Acidimicrobiia bacterium, assembly GCA_964195455.1. Lineage (GTDB taxonomy): Bacteria > Bacteroidota > Bacteroidia > Flavobacteriales > Flavobacteriaceae > Polaribacter. Next base: position 61,858 of record CAXMOR010000039.1, on the reverse strand, counting down.
TTTTTCTCCATAATCTTTTCTGAATTTTTGGTATCTAAAATCTTCTCCTTTACCAATATTTCTGATGGCTAAATAAATGGTTAAACGCAAGCCCCAAATAGACACCAGAATGAATAATAATAAATTTCTGGGCGCTATTATTTCTAAATGAAACACATAAAAAACATTGACAACTACAAAACCAAAACCCCAAAAAATGTCGACAATACTTACATTTTTAATCAACACACTCCAGATCCAAAGGATGGTTACTAAAACCCATATTAAAAGTGATGCTTGCAGAAAAAGAGTCATAAATTTGATTTCAATTTTAAACAGAATAGTGTATCAAAAACAGAAGTATAAATAACTGTTTCGTTTAACGTTTAGTATTTAGAATACTAGGTTGTTAAATATACAAAAAAACAATGATTTGGTTTATGGGAAGTGCGACTGAAAAGGGCACTGTGTCTATACATTCTTTTCTGCTGGTTTTTTTCATCAAATTGATAATATTTTTATCGATCTTAAATGTGTAGATTCCTCAACCTTAATGCATTTGCAATCACTGAAACAGAGCTAAAACTCATCGCTAATGCTGCTATCATAGGCGATAATAATATTCCGAAAAACGGAAATAAAATACCTGCTGCAATAGGCACTCCTAATGTATTATAAATGAGTGCAAAAAACAGGTTTTGCTTTATGTTTTTCATTACGGCATTACTTAAACCCTTTGCTTTCACAATGCCGTGTAAATCACCTTTTACCAAGGTTATCATCGCACTTTCTATCGCTACATCAGTTCCTGTGCCCATGGCGATACCTACATCACTTTTAGCCAATGCTGGCGCATCATTAATACCGTCACCTGCCATAGCAACGACCTTGCCTTGCTTTTGTAGTTTTTCTACTTCTTGTAATTTATTTTCGGGTAACATACTTGCTTTAAAATCAGTAAGGTTAAGTTCTGAAGCTACTGCCTGTGCTGTATCGTAATTATCGCCCGTTAACATTATAACTGCAATACCCTTTTCTTGAAGTTCTTGAATTGCTTTAGCACTGGTTTTTTTGATTCTATCACCTATAACTACATAACCAACAACTATTTTGTTTATCGATAAAAAAGAAACTGTTTTACCTTGTTTTTGATAGGTTTTCGCTTCAGTCTGCATTTGCGAGGTAATTTCTGCATTAACATATTCCATCATTTTTGGATTTCCTAACGCTATATTTTTATTGTTGATAAAACCCTCAACTCCTTTGCCTGTAATTGCACTAAACTTATCTGATTTAAAAATTTCAGCATTTTGTTCTTTACCAAATTTAAGGGTGGCTTCGGCTAATGGATGTTCGCTATTATTATTTAATGACACAATATAGCTAAGAATTTTTTTTTTACTAAAACCGTCATTGAAAGAGCCTATTTTTACTACTGTTGGCTTTCCTTCGGTGATAGTTCCTGTTTTATCAATGATTAAAGTATCTACTTTGTCCATTTTTTCAAGGGCTTCAGCATTTTTAATTAATACGCCATTTTGAGCACCATTACCTACACCAACCATTACAGACATGGGTGTGGCCAAACCTAATGCACACGGACACGCAATGATCAAAACTGCAATAGCATTAACAAATGCATAAACATAAGCTGGTTCAGGACCCCAAATAACCCATACAGCAAAGGTTAGTGCAGAAATTATGACCACAACAGGCACAAAATAACCAGATACTTTATCTGCTAAGTTTTGAATTGGTGCACGACTTCTACTGGCATCGTTGACCATTTGAATAATTTGAGAAAGTAATGTATCGCTACCTACCTTTTCAGCTTTCATTAAAAAGGATCGATTGCCATTAATTGTGCCGCTACTCACTTTGTCGTCTTTCGATTTGTTTACTGGAATAGGTTCTCCAGTAATCATAGATTCATCAATGGTTGTATCTCCTTCGGTTATCACGCCATCCACAGGAATTTTATCGCCTGGTTTTACTTTTAGAATATCGTTCAATTCTATGCTGTCGATACTCACTTCAAACTCTTCACCATCCACGTCTTTTATTGCTTTGTTAGGCACTAGTTTCAGTAATTTTTTTATTGCTGAATTGGTTTTACTATGTGCCCGAGATTCTAAAAGTTGTCCTAAAAGCACTAGTGTTAGAATAACGGTTGCTGCTTCAAAATATACATGTACTGCATTAGATTCCGTTTTGAATTGGTTTGGAAAAATATCAGGAAAGAACATTCCAAACACACTGAATAACCAAGCCACACCTGAACCAATACCAATAAGAGTAAACATATTGAGGTTCCACGTTTTTATACTTTTATAAGCACGTTCAAAAAATATCCAAGTGGCATAAAAAACGACTGGAATTGATAAACTAAACTGAGCCCAGTTCCAATATTTTGCTTCCATTACATCATTTAATGGATTATTGGAAAGCATTTCGCTCATTGCTATTATGAATATTGGTATTGTGAATACTACTGCAATCCAAAATTTCTTTAATAGTTTTTTATAGATTTTTACTTCTGCTGAAATATCTGGCTGTATTGGTACTAAGTCCATTCCGCATATTGGACACGAACCTGCTTTGTCTTTTACAATTTCTGGATGCATAGTGCACGTCCATTGCTCTATTGTGTTAATTAATAGGTTTTGTTCTTCAATTAAATCCATCCCACATACAGGACAATCACCTAGTTTATCATAGGTTTTATCGCCTTCGCAGTGCATCGGACAATAAAATGTACCAGTTCCATTATCTTTTGTCTTTTCTTCTTTAGTATAGTGGTGTTCTGCTGATTTATGAATGCTGTAGCTACTGCCATCATTTTTTAGAGATTTTCGAAGCTTTTTTATAGAAATAGATGATTCCATTTCAATCGTTACTTTTGCTGTTTTTAAATCGACTATAACTTTTGAAACACCTTTTACTTTTGAAAGTATTTTTTCAACATGAACCCGACATCCCATGCAGGTCATTCCTTGTACGTGGTATGTGTGTTTCATTCAATTATTATTTTAGCTCGCAGAGAACCTGTTTGTATAATATTTTTATAAGTAGGCTAGAACTAGTAATAAATTATAAACGGTGTTAGCCATCATGTTTTTAATTTCAGAATAGACTTTTGTCATTCATAAACGGACTTTCAAAAGTTTTCCAATTGGTCGTTTTTAATGATTTACCATCGGTATTCATGGGTGTAAACCTTACTTTATATTTACCTTTTCTGTTAAATGTAAAAGCACCTGAACACATATCGTGTCCAACATTTAACTTTTTATTCCATTCTTTTATATAGTAAACAAATTTCTTATTAGTTCCTGTTTCTATAACTTCCGTTTTGTACCAAATTTCAGGTTCAGGCCTATTTTTGATTTTAAAAATTGCATTTGCTTTAGGGCCACATCCATAAAATCTTACTTCTGTTTTTTCAAATTCAATAGTAAGATTAGATTTTAGGTTATCAATTGATTTTTTATCTGATGTTTTCCAATAAACTTTTTCTCTTTCTTTTTTCTCTCTATTATATTGCATCATTTCTTTTCCTTCATTTTCAGTTTGATCAGAGTATTTTAGAAAGTATTTTGTGTGTGATTTTAGCTTTGAAGCTGGACAAAAGATCGCTTGTGTTAATTGCATTTGTCCTTTTAGTAATTCTTGAAGATTTAGTTTAATTAATTCTCCGTTTTCGCTTTCAAGGTAAATCGTTCTGTTTTTGAAACTATTAATTGTTTTTTGACTGAATGCATATCCTTGAATAATAAACATTGAATTTAAACTTATTTCTTTTGTTGAAGGAAAGAATTGCATTCCCATACTTGAGCAGTCTGCAAATGCTGACTTTATACTGAAAGTTAAGAGTAATACTAGGATTAGTTTTTTCATTTTGTGTGTTTTTAACTCTTTTTCAAATATCGTTCCATGATTTTATTACAACGTTTTTATATACGGTATTATGCTACGTTATTATTCACTCTTCTTGAAGTAAAACGTTTTTATGTAAGGAAAGTTGCGTGTACTTAATCTTAAAGTTAGCAAAAAAAAATATTGCGTAAGCGAATTGAGCTACACTTGCAAAAGTGAGTAGACAAACAATTAATGCTATGGAATTAGGGAAATATGTTCCATCAACAGTTTTAGCTTTGAGACTAGGCCAACTTTTTGAGGTCTAAATAAGTCAAATTTTTACTTTGGATGAATCCGATTGGGATGAAGCCCTATTAATGTCAAAAGTCTGGTTTATGATTTGTAGCGATTTATACAGGCTACTTATTTACAAAATAAAAAAGTAATAGCGACTTGAATTAAAACTCAAGCCGCTATTACTTTTATACATTGTTGTGCGTAGTTTTTACTTCAATTTATCTAATAAAAGTTTAGCAACTAGTTCTGATGAAGCAGGGTTTTGTCCAGTTATTAATAATCCGTCTTCAATTGCATAAGGATTCCAATCTTCTTTTTTAGAATAAATTCCGCCATTACTTTTTAACATATCTTCTACTAAAAATGGTACAACAGAAGTTAATTGAACAGCATCTTCTTCACCGTTTGTAAATCCAGTTACTTTTTTGCCATTGACTAAAAATGTTCCATCAGTATTTTTTGTATGTTTAAAAATTGCTGGAGCGTGACAAACAGCGGCAACGGGTTTATTGTTTTTATAAAAACTTTCTATTAGTGCAATTGAGTTTTTGTCTTCGGCTAAATCCCATAAAGGTCCGTGTCCACCAGGATAAAATACTGCGTCATAATCGGCTTGATTTACAGTTTCTAATTTTATTGTTTTAGACAAGATACCTTGGGTTTCTTTATCTTCATTAAATCTCACTGTTGCTGGAGTTTGAAAGTCTGGAGAAGCGCTTTTTGGATCAATTGGAGGTTGTCCTCCTTTTGGAGATGCTAAAGTAATCTCAATTCCGTTGTCTTTCATTACATAATAGGGAGTTGCAAACTCTTCTATCCAAAATCCTGTTTTTTCGCCCGTATTCCCTAAATCTTCGTGACTTGTTAATACAAATAATACTTTTTTCATTGTTGTAATTTTTATTGTGTTTGTACTTAATTTTTGTTTAACAGAGTTACTTTCTTTTGTGCTGTTAACACAAGATGAAAATAAAACGATAGACATTACCATTGCTGTTATTCTTTTCATTTGATTACTTTTTGTTTTGAGGTGCAAAATTATAACTAAAAGAAGTATTAAAAATTGATGTATGTTAATAAACTCACTCGTTCGCTAATTCTTTTCTAATTCTACTTAAACTTTCTGTAGTAATTCCTAAATAAGAAGCTATATGGTAGTTTTTTACACTCTGTTCAATATTTGGATAAGTACTTACAAAAGAAACGTATCTTTCTTTTGCTGATTGTGCTAAACTTGCTAAAATTCTTTTTTGAAAACTAGCAAAAGCTTTTTCCATTTTTTTTCTAAAAAAAGTTTCTAATTGTGGAATTTTGTTGAACAAAGCTTCCATATCTTTTTTGGAAATTTTATATAAAGTTGCGTCCTGAATACTTTTAATATTCATTAGGGCTTTCGTAGTAGTGAAGAATGCGGTATAATCACTTATCCACCAATCGTTAATGGCGAATTGTAAGGTGTGTTCTTTACCAGAATTGTCAATAAAATATGTTCTTAAGCATCCACTATAAACAAAGTATTGGTTGATTACAAGTTCATCCGCATTCAGGAGTGATGTGTCTTTTTTTAAATTAAGTTTTTCAAATTTACTTTCAATAATATTTATTTCTTCTTGCGAAAAATAAATGTCTTTAAAAATTTCTGGTATTATTGATTTCTCGATGTTCATTTTAATTATACACGTTGTTGCCTACAGTTATTTTATTCCGTTTTATTATAAAAATCAAAAGAGGAATTTGAAAAGCTATATAATTAAATTTCTCAATCGGTGTTTCAATCATTCGTTTTATTAATGGTAAAATCATTCATATGAAACTCAAAACTTTAAAATTATTCCAGTCATTCCAAGAATAGCAAAAATCTGTTCAACATTCCCAAAATCAAAGCTTGTGAAAATAATCCATATTAAAAATGGAATTCCAATCATTTGTCCCTTAAGAATTATTAGAGAAACTACTTTTAGTTTTTTTCCCATTTTAAATTTTATTTTTTTCAAATGATTTGTTGAAATTCCGAACTCTCTTATTATTATCTAAAGATTCTCGATTTTCGTATTCCGCCCACCACATTACATTTCTTGGGTCACCTTTTGCAGATTCTAAAAATGATTTAAAACTTTCAATTCTATTATCTGCTAAAAATATCACACAGCGAATAATTAGGTCAGAGTTCAGATAGTCATATTCATTCAAATATTCTGTTAAAATTTCGTTCGCAGAGTTAAAGTCCGATTCAAATCGGGTTTTCATTTCATTAATAATATCTTTTGGCAATTCTTTCAATTTTTCTGTTCAGTGAAATGTTGGTCTTTAATTGTGGGCAACGTTTTTGTATAAGATTTTTTACCTGTTTAAGCACCTAATTTAGTAAATACAACACCAACTTGAAAATCCGCGAGTGCATTCGTAAGTGGTCTTGAACCAAGCAACTAATTATACACGGTATTCTCTGTAGTTTTTTATCAAAAACAATCAAATATTTCATTAAATAATTTTAATTGGACTTTAAAATTTTAAATACCTGATTACCTAATTTCAAGTAGTATATATTAGGAGATAAATTTGATAAATCAATCTCTTGATTATTTGTTTTAATTGTTCCAATAATCAATAGCTCTCCTAAAGAAGAAAACAATTCATAATTCAATTCCTTAGAAAAGTTCAATGACAAATTAATTTTTGAATTGGTTGGATTTGGATAGATGATTACTTGTCTATTTTCAAATTCATTGACAGACAATGTTCCATTAATGTCAAACCTCGAAAAGAACTGCCAAATTTTCATTGAAGCATTAATATCATAGTTTGTTCCTGGGAAATTAAAAGCTGAGCCTGGCCAAGTATGGTCTCCTCCTATAACTTTCATGTGTTCTGTAGTTACACCATTATCACCACCTGAATAAACAAAATGATCTACGGTGCTTCCATCTAAAGGGTATATATCAGGAAAAGTAGTAATTGTTGGGTTTGTATCGCAATTATTATAATTAATCCAATAAGAAAGAACATCAACAATGGATAGTGTCCAAGTAATATCACCATCATAAGGAACAACGCTATCACTTGTGCCATGAATTTGCAGTATTGGTGTTGGATGTTGGGTGCTACATGCGTCATAAGTATATGGTGTCATGGAGCCAGTTACAGAGGCAATAGCTGCGATTTTTTCGCTCAATTGGCAAGCCAACAAAAAACTCATAAATCCACCATTAGACATCCCTGTTGAGTATACTCTATCTAAATTAATAGCGTATAGGTTTGCTAATTGATCAATTAAAGCTTCGGTAAAACCTACATCATCTACTGTACTTCCAGTTGTAAAGTTTCCTACATTCCAATGCTGTTCCCCATTTAATAGAGTACCTTCAGGATGAACCAAAAGAAAACCTTCTGTATCAGCTATATCACGAAAATCGCCATAATGCATTTGTTCGTTCGCATTACTACCAAACCCATGAAAATTTAGAACCAAAGGCACATCTGTGTTGCCATTATAAATAGCCGGAATATATAAAATATAGTCTCGCTGAATTCCATCGTGCATAATAGATCCATCGATGGTTTGTTGCGCTGAAATAGGAAAAGAGATCTCTATAAGAAGAAGTAATATAGTTATGTATTTCATAATTGAAATGTTTTAATTTCGTAAATTTTATAAAAATAACATAGATAAAAAAGATAGTCTACTAAAGTAAAAATATACAGATAAAAATATCAGTCTGATTTAATTGTCAAATTTCATTGGTGTTATTTTGCGTTTTATTTAATTATTCTACAATTACAGACAACGGTTTTGTGCATGATTAGTTGCGGATTGATAGTTTTGTGCCAATGGATGTGCCGACACCTGAACGGAGTTACGATGAGGTGCTTTAGATAGCGAAACAAAACTATAGCAACGAATCTCCGTATTAATTTTTATAGCTTAAATATAGCGTTATTTTTGATATATTTGAGTGCGAGCAATTAATTATACAGGTTGTTGGCTTTTAGTGCTTTTAAAATCAAGATTGTTAATCAATTCGATAGTATTGCTCAAATCTGTTAAGCTTTTATTTTTTGATTTCTGCCAATCGTAAAATATAAAATCGCCCCAATCAAATTCAGAAATAATACAACTAATACCCAAATAATTTTATTTTCTCCATCGAATTTACTTTTTAAAATATCAATCAAAGCAATAATTGTTGGGATAATTCCGAGAAGTGCTATCAATAATAAAATTATTTGCCAAGCTCCAATCATTCCTAAATAGTTCATCTTTTTCTTTTTTAAGTTAATTTTTTTTGTTGGCATGAAAGCCAACGTGTTTGTATAAAATTAGTTGCAAGTTTCAAGCCGTAAAGTTAGCAAATAAATCACAAATAGAAAGTCCGCGAGGACTTTCGTTAATTGCCTAAAACTAAGCAATTAATTATACACGGTGTTGTAATCAGGTTTTGATATCCAATTATTCTTAAAGTTGGTTCTGATAATGCACAATTAGCTTTTTGTTTGTTATTCATAAAATCTGTTTCAAATTTTATTATTGTTCCTTCTTTGATAAAAGATTGAAATCTTAAATTTTATTTGGTTTTATCTTTTCCATAATGATACCACTCAAATAATATTTTATCAGCTTTTTCAATTCGTAATTCTTTCTGACTAATTTGAACGTTTGAAGGATTCCATATTCTAACTTTTTCCATTTCTCCCAAAATTAAAGCAAGTTCTTTCGTTTCGTTTTTAAATTCCACCATTTTAATTTCGTGATAATTATCCATTGGTTTCCCAAACCAGTTTCCCCAAAATCGTAAAGTACTGCCACTAATTTTTAAGGTTTCAAATTTTTTAACAAAATCAATTGATGATAATTCTAATTTAGGCTTTAATTCATGTTTTATTTTTAGAGTCTTATTTTCATTATTTTTCGACAAGATAAATGTTACAGGTAAAATTAAAATTCCGATTATAATTACTAGCAGTAAGCTCATTTTTAATTGGTTACGGGTTTGTATAAGGTTTTTTGCGTGTGTAATCACCTAATTTAGTAAATACAAAACCAACTAGAAAATCCGCAAGGATTTTCGTAAGTAAGCGAATACAAGCAATAAATTATATACGGTATTAGTAGTAAGGTTTATGTTACATTAAGTAAAGTTTATTTGTCATTTAGGGTTATTTGTTTTACATTTGAGAATACTTTAATATTTTTAATTATGAAATTGAATTATCTATTCCCTAACAAGTACAAGAAAATTGGTTGGTTAATACTAATTCCATCAGCAATTATTGGTTTGATAACTCTTATTTTAGAGTTCGAACCTAATTCTTTGGATTTTAAAGTCCCTGCTATTTTTATTGACGAGTTTTTTGGTGACAAGCATTTCATCGGAATTGTTAACAACAATATTTTAAATGAAATTTTAGGTGTTCTTATAATAATTAGTTCATTATTGGTTGCTTTTTCTAAAGAAGAGTCAGAAGATGAATACATTTCAAAAATTAGGTTGGAATCATTGGTTTGGGCTGTTTATTTAAATTACGTTATTCTTTTAATATCATTTGTATTCATATTTGATTTGTCTTTTTTATGGGTTATGATATTTAATATGTTTACAATTTTAATGTTTTTCATTATTCGGTTTAATTGGCAAATTTCTAAACTTAAAAAATCCGCTCGTTATGAAGAATAGTATTAAAGTCGAGAGAGCAAAAAAAAATATTACGCAAGCTGATTTAGCTAAACTAGCAAAAGTCAGTAGGCAAACAATTAATGCTATGGAATTGGGAAAATATGTTCCATCAACAGTCTTGGCTTTGAGATTAGCTCAAATTTTTGAAGTTGAAGTAAGTCAGATTTTTACTTTGGAAGAATCCGATTGGGTTTAGGTCATATTGCTGCCAACTGGTTATATGGAGAACAAACCTCCTGTTTATGAATCTTAATTTCCGGATAATAGGAACTTTTCTTCTCGTTTATCATTTTTATTCAAATTTAATAAAATGGTGTCAAGTGGCTGTAAATCTTTTTTTGTAACATGGGTGTAAATCATGGTAGTTTCTGGCTTAGCGTGCCCTAATAGTTCTTGAATATTTATTAATCCAACACCATTCTCTAATAAATGGGTTGCATAACTATACCTTAATGTATGTGGTGTTACTTTTTTTAAATACCTGCTTTTTGTACACTTTTAGAAAGGAACTTTCTAATGCTACTTTGAGAGTATTTTTTACCTTCTACAAAATAAACCAAAGGCTTGAAGGTAGTTAAGTAATTTTGTAAAAGAGGTATATAACTATTCGCTAAAACAACAAATCTGTCTTTTCTGCTTTTTCCTCCCTCAACCTTAATTCTTAGAGCATCAATGTTTTTAGCAATAAATCCGTAACTTCTTCAATTCTTAAACCAGACGAATAAAGTAAAACAATAATTGCTCTGTGTTTTAAATTTTGAGTGTATTGGATAATGTTTAACACCTCTTCTTGAGACAATACATTGGGGTGTATTTTAGATTTTTTTGGTCGCTCTAAAAACAAGTCATTGATTTTTGTTTGCGGATAAAAAGCAGTAAAAATCTTTACGGCACTTATAAATTGTCTTTGTGAGCTTGTAGAATAATTCCGTTCAATAAATACGGTTTCAATAAAAAGCTCTACGTCTCTGTTTGTAAGTTCTTCTAACGGTTTCTTTATATGAAAATTTATAAAGTTTGCAATAAAAAAAGTATACGTTTGTATGGTACTTTGGCTGTACCTTTTTCTTTTTAAAAACAAATAAAAAGTATTTAATAATTTTTTTTGTGTTGGCGTTAAGTTTCTTTTAAAGAGTGTTTTTTTGCTAATTTTCGAGGTATTTACTGGCGTAATACCTTCAAATAATTTTAAAATAAGAGCTATATTTTCTTGAGAATTATGCAGGTACCAAACCTTCAAAGATTACGTCCAAGATGCTCCTTTAACAGATCGTATAAGTGAAATTAATTTTTCATTGTTAGTAAATCGAATGAAAAGTTTATTTTCTTTTCTGTGAACTTTTTGTTTAAGATAGATTGTCGGGTATTGTAGAGAATTCATAGCGACCTCCAAGTGCAAAAAATCACCAACAAAACAAAAAAACCACCTGATGTAGGTAGTTTTTTTATGTAACAGTATTATTTCTAGGAGTTAATCAAAAATTATAGATCAAACTTAATTCCTTGCGCTAAAGGCAATTCATCAGAATAGTTAATGGTATTTGTTTGTCTTCTCATATATACTTTCCATGCATCAGAACCAGATTCACGTCCGCCACCTGTTTCTTTTTCACCACCAAAAGCACCACCAATTTCTGCACCAGAAGTTCCAATATTTACATTGGCAATGCCGCAGTCAGATCCTGCATAAGACAAGAACTTTTCAGCCTCTTTCAATTCGTTCGTCATAATTGCAGACGATAATCCTTGCGCGACACCATTTTGTTGGTCAATTGCATTTTCTACTTCTCCAGCATATTTCATTAAATATAAGATAGGTGCAAAAGTTTCATGCTGTACAATTTCAAAATGATTTTCAGCCTCAATAATAGCTGGTTTTACGTAACAGCCACTTTCATAACCTTTACCTTTTAAAACTCCACCTTCTACTAAAACGTTTCCACCTTCACCTTTTGCTTTTTCAATGGCCGCTAAATAGGTGTTTACAGAATCATGATCGATTAATGGTCCAATATGATTTCTTTCATCTAAAGGATTTCCAATTGTTAATTGCCCATAAGCGCCAACAATCGCGTCTCTTACTTTGTCGTATACAGATTCATGAATAATTAATCTTCTTGTAGACGTACAACGCTGTCCGCAAGTTCCAACAGCTCCAAAAACAGCACCAGGAACCACCACTTTTAAATCTGCAGTTGGGGTAATAATAATAGCATTATTTCCACCTAACTCTAATAAAGATTTTCCAAAACGTTGGGCAACAGTTGCACCAACAATTCTTCCCATTTTTGTAGAACCCGTTGCAGAAACCAATGGTATTCTAGTATCGGTCGTCATCATTTCACCAACTTTATAATCACCATTAATTATACAAGAAATCCCTTCTGGTAAATTATTTTCTCTTAAAACATCAGCAATAATATTTTGACAGGCAACCGTACACAAAGGTGCTTTTTCAGAACCTTTCCATACACATACATCGCCACAAATCCACGCTAAAGCTGTATTCCAAGCCCAAACAGCAACCGGAAAGTTAAAGGCAGAAATAATACCAACAACACCAATTGGATGCCATTGTTCTCTCATTACATGTCCTGGTCTTTCAGACGGAATTGTTTGTCCGTTTAATTGTCTTGATAATCCAACAGCAAAATCACAAATGTCAATCATTTCTTGAACTTCACCTAAACCTTCTTGGTATGATTTTCCCATTTCATAAGAAACCAATTTTCCAAGAGCTTCTTTCTTTTCTCTTAATCTGTTACCAAACTGACGAACAATTTCTCCTCTTTGCGGAGCAGGCATATTTCTAAAAGAGAGAAAAGCTTTAGTAGCTGTTTCCATCACTCTCTCGAAGTCTTCTTTTGTGGTTGCTTTTACACGACCAATTAATTTTCCATCAACTGGAGAATGCGATTCAATAATTTCTCCATTAGAAAAATTATCAGAACCTGTTGAAGTTCCTTCGTTTATATCTTTTAAGCCTAATTCCTGTAAAGCTTCTGTAATTCCAAAATTTGTCATTTTGCAGTTCGGTTTTAGTTGTTTAATTTCGAGGAACGAATTTACGAATTATTTCACAAATAAATAAATTAAACAGAAATTACATTTTTTGTTTAAAATTAAACACATTAATATGAAAAAATTACTTTTTATGATACCTATTTTAATGATTTATTTTGGATGTAAAACAGAAGAAGCATCAACAGCGAAAGTAAATGATTTTGCGATTATTATTCATGGTGGCGCAGGTACCATTTTAAAGAAAAATATGTCGGATGATAAAGAAGTTGCATACAAAGCAAAGTTAGAAGAAGCCATAAAAGTTGGCCATACCATTTTGAAGAATGGCGGTACAAGCCAAGAAGCAGTGCTAAAAACAATTCAAATTATGGAAAAATCTCCACTTTTTAATGCTGGAAAAGGCGCCGTTTTTACACATGAAGAGACCAATGAGTTAGATGCGTCTTTTATGGATGGTAACACTTTAAATGCAGGTGCAGTTGCAGGCGTTACAAACGTAAAAAGCCCTATTGAACTAGCAATTAAGATTATGACAGATTCAGACCATGTAATGCTCTCCGGTAAAGGAGCATCTATATTTGCCAAAGAAAATGGATTAGAAATTGTAGATCCAAGTTATTTTTATACAGAAAGCCGTTTTCAATCACTTCAAAGAATAAAAGAAAAAATGGATTTAGATAACGATGATAAAAAAGCTGCTTTTTACGATGCTGATATTAAAAACAGTAAATTCGGAACCGTGGGTTGTGTCGCTTTAGATAAAAACGGAAATATTGCTGCAGGAACCTCTACTGGAGGAATGACAAATAAACGTTGGGGTCGAATAGGTGATGCTCCAATTATTGGTTCTGGAACCTATGCTAATAATAAAACTTGTGGGGTGTCCTCTACAGGATGGGGAGAGTATTTTATTAGAAGTCAGGTTGCATATGATATTTCTGCACAAATGGAATACCAACAAAAAACGTTAAAAGAAGCTACGTCAGATGTGATTCAGAATAAACTAACAAAACTTGGAGGTACAGGTGGTGTTGTCGCTTTAGATAAAAACGGCAATATGTCTTTTGAATTTAATACAGCAGGAATGTATAGAGCTTCCATGAATGATAAAGGTGAATTAGTCGTAAAAATTTATAAAGAATAACTATAACCTAACCACTTTAAAGGAATTGGCTTTAAATCTAAGTTAATAATCTCTGATTTTATTCTTTTTTGAAATCCGATTCTAGATATTCTCGGAATTGATAAATTGATGTTATAGCGATGATTAATATTCTTTAAAACTTTGTCTATAGAATCTCCAGTGCACAGAACTAAGATGTTCATCATTGCGTTAGATTCTTTTTGTAAATCGTAAAAATCTACGAAATAGGCAGGCTTGTTGTCTTGATAAATAAGTTTTTGATGATGTTTGTTTTTCTTAATCTCAACAACTTTTTTTATTCCACTAAATGTAAGGTAGGTATTTATTAGAAAATCCATCTGTAGTTATCTTATAATATAAAATTAATAAAGATTTATACATCTTTAGCTTTATTTAGCTGTAAGAGCAATAACAGTAGATAGAATCCTAGATTTTTACTTTAAATGGTATTATGAAATAAAGTTTTTATGAATGAAACAGGAGTTTTTATTATAAAAATTTATAAAGAATAAGACAACCACTCTTCTGGTAAAGGATCTAAATCTAATTCTCTAAATTCAGACTTTAGTTTCATTTTAAAAACTAAACTAGATATTTTAGGAATAGATAAATTGATGTTGTTTTTTTTATTGATAAGCGTTAAAACTTCTTCTAATGATCTTCCTGCGAGTAGTATTAAACTATTCATCATACAGTTAGATTCTTTTTCTAAATCGTAAAAATCCACATAAAATTTAGGGTTATCATCTTGATAAATAATGCATTGATTGAATTTCTTTTTAGGGATTTCAAGAATTTTCTGAATACCGTTAAACGTTCTATATGTAGTTTCAATAACCTTCATTTCGTAATTAAATTAAATTCCTAGCAATTTTTTTAAAAAGCGATAGTAAAGATTAAGCTCGAAAGCTCTTCAAATATAGCATTAATATATTTTAATTCTTATAGAAGGTAGTTAATAGTCGTTTAAAGACATTATTTATGGTTCGAACAGTTATAGCACTTTGCTCTAAAATTCAGGTTCTTAATTTTATGTAATATACTTAGGTTTGTGAACTGCGATAATTTCTTATACAAGTAAGGAGTATTTAATTTTAATGGAAAACAGATACTTTATTTCTTAAAGTTGGTAATGAATTCCAGTATAGAGACCAATAGAATATTGTTGAAATCTATTTGTGTTTTTATTAAAAGTGTTAAATTGGGTTTTAAACATTCGATTTATGTGCATAGACCAATTTGCATTAAGATTATAATTTAAATCAGTTCCTAGATTCCCACTAAAATTTATATTTTTCTGATTAAGCAGCCAATTTATTCTGGCATCATTTTGATATAAGGTCTTTTAGTTCGATAACTCTAATTTACAGGAACAATTACTTCTTCAAAAATATTATCTCCATTGTTATCACTTCCTTTCCAAAACTTGAATAGATAATCCTCTTCCTGTCTTGCGGTAACCAAAAGGTCGTATTCTTCCACAATAAGCGCTTCTGTGCAATAGGCGTCTAATTCTTTACTGGCTCTTATTGCAACAATTCTAGTACTGTCTTTATATTCATAATAAACATCATTAAAATGGTAACAACCATTAGGCAATGTATACTTTAACTTTAAGGTATCCGTTTCTCCGAATGTAAAACTTACAGGGGCTATAATTTCCGTTATAGGTAAGAAAGTATATTCAAAATTTATAGGGTCATTGTTTGAACAAGAAAGTAAAATAATAGACATAAAAACTAGCAATAATTTTCTTTTCATAATATTAATTTAATAAATTAAAGAAGGATACCCATTAATGCACTCAACATTTTTTGGTTCAGCGATAATAGAACAATCAGAGATAATTCCCCATTTAATATTGAATTTTTTTTCTGCTTTTGTGTAACCTTCAATCTTCTGCAAAAACGCAATAGTATCAATATCTTTTGAATAAGGAACATATCCTTGAGGACCCCCGCAAGCTTTAGAACCGTAAGCTGTAAATGTCCAATTTGCAGTATCAGTGCAAGAAATAATGTAAACAAGAGTCTGAATTTCATCAAATAAAGCGATCAAATTTTTATGCTCTTTTTCTTGCTCTGTTAGTTCCCTTTTCACGACCAATTCTCTCTCTGTAAGCGAAACAATTTTCCATTGATAGCTATTAGGATAAGACTCTGTTGTGATTTTAATCAGTGTTTCCTCAATTTCAAAACTCCCGATATAATCAAAATAAGATAAAGGAGGTGTTGCGCACCAACCAGAAGAACGTTCTATAAATTCACCGTTTTCTGAAAATGAGATTCCATAAGCATCATTTGGCAAAGAATTTCCTCTTTTATAAGTGGTAGTTTCTGAACTATATAAAGGCATAATCCAAGAACCTAATAAAAGATTGTTTGTATTTATTGCCGTTTCATTACTTCCACAAGAGAGAAATAAAGTAACTAAAAGGAGGCTAAAAATGTTTTTTAAATTCATAACTATAGATTTTAACTAGGTAAAACTTCTATTTTTTAACTGATTATTTCTATTACACTTAGAAAATCCCTCGAAAACAACAGTAAAATAGACCTCATAGTTGTTTATACAAATATAAGATGTAAAAAGATTAAAAAGGTTGCGTCTAATAATCTTATTTTTGTAATCCTTTATGCAAGAAACTATTTTTAATATAAAATCTGAAGCGCAATTTACCAAAATTGCACTAAATGTTTTTAAACACCAGTTTAAAAACAACAAAGTATATCGTTCTTTTTGCGATTTGTTATATATACATCCTTCTGATGTTACAAAAGTTGAAAAAATTCCTTTTTTACCCATTCAATTTTTTAAGACAAGAGAAGTTCTTTCTTCAACAGCAGAAATCAAGGAAATTTTTACAAGTTCTGGAACAACAGGAAGTGTTACCAGTAAACATTTTGTAACAGATATTAAATTGTATAAAGAAAGTTATTTAAAAGGGTTTGCCCATTTTTATGGAAATATTGAAGAGTATGCAGTTTTAGCTTTATTACCAAATTATTTAGAGAGAAATGGTTCTTCCTTGGTTTTTATGGTTGATGATTTAATCGTAAAGTCGAAAAACCCAGAAAGTGGATTTTATTTAGATAATATTGATGAATTGGCCCAAAAACTTATCAATCTTGATGAAAAAGGACAAAAAATCTTGTTGATTGGTGTTTCTTTTGCCTTGTTAGATTTGATTGAAAAATATCAATTCAATCTTAAAAATACAGTAGTCATGGAAACTGGCGGAATGAAAGGAAGAAGAAAGGAATTAATTAGAAGTGAGTTACATCAATTATTACAAGAGGGATTTAATGTTAATGAAATTCACTCAGAATATGGAATGACCGAACTCTTAAGTCAAGGGTATTCGAAAGGAAATGGAATTTTTGAAACGCCTTCTTGGATGAGAATTTTAACTCGTGATACAGAGGATGCATTAACTATTTTGCCGAGAGGAAAAGTAGGAGGAATCAATGTCATTGATTTGGCAAACTATAATTCTTGCTCATTTATTGCGACTCAAGATTTAGGAAAAGTGCATGAAAATAAAACTTTTGAAATTATTGGGAGATTTGATAATTCAGATATTAGAGGGTGTAATTTAATGGTATTATAAGATTAAAAGCATGAAGTTATATAGAGAATTTAAAGAGTTCGCGGTTAAAGGAAACATGATCGATATTGCTATTGGTGTAATCATAGGAGCGGCCTTTAATAAAGTTGTTAATGTATTGGTAAAAGAGATTTTAATGCCCCCTTTATCTTTTATGACACATGGCAAAAACTGGGCGAATAAAAAGATTGTTTTAAGAGAGGCCGCTATGGCTGATGGTATTACAAAACTAGAAGAAATTGCCATTGGCTATGGAAAACTGATTGAAGCTGGTGTAGATTTTTTAGTGATAGCATTTACTGTTTTTTTAGTTGTTAAGGTGATGAATTCCATTAAGAAAAAAGCAGATGACCCTAAAAACACAACAGTCGTAACCCCTAAAAATATTGAGTTAATGAATAAGACGAATGAACTATTAGAAAAACAAAACGAGTTTCTGATACAGGTCTTAGAGGGGAAAAAGTAGCACTAAAATAATAATAATTGTGCATTATTTTGGTGTATTAATAATTGCACTTGGTGTAGCTGTTTGCACAAACTCTTTTTTTAATTAAAAAGAACACAAAATAAGTATGTATTAATTTTTCATGTAAAAACACAGCTGTAATTTCTAAAACGTTTCATCGACCAAACCAAAAACAAAAACTTGATGAAACATTTATCTGCTATTTTATTGCTTTTAATATCAACAACTTTTTTTGCCCAACACTACAATACGAAAAATGGTTTTTTAGCAAAAGGTTATGATGTAGTTTCTTATTTTGAGAATAAAGTAGAGAAAGGAAACCAGGAGTTTATTACAGAATTTGAAGGGGGGAAATTTAAGTTTTCATCTCAAAAAAATGCAAACTCTTTTAAAGAAAATCCTAAAAAATATGTACCACAATACGGAGGGTTTTGTGCGTATGCTATTGGGTTAAAAGGAGAAAAAGTAGATATAAACCCTAAGACTTTCGAAATTAAAGATGGTAAACTATATTTGTTTTATAATTCTTGGGGAACAAATACTTTAATACTTTGGCAAAAAGAAGGGGCAGCAAAGTTGCAAAAACAAGCCGATAAAAATTGGAAACTAATAAGTAGAGATTCGTATTTGTAATAACGGTTTATATGCTGAATTTGATTTTGTAAAAAGAGGAATCCAGAAAAAGCAGCTTGATAGAGATTTTCTCTCATAAAAGGGCATAAAAAAAGAGCTGAAAATTTCAGCTCTTTTTTTATGAATTTAATGTTATAAGTTAAGCTACAATCAATAAATAATAATTCTTCTTACCTCGCTGTAATAACACATATTTATGAGCAATTAAATCATTAGAAGTAATAATAAAATCTTCTTTCACCTTTTCTTTGTTTACCGAAATGGCATTTTCTTTTAAAGCTCTTCTGGCCTCACCATTAGAGTTTAAAAACCCTGTTTTAGCAGCTAAAGCTCCAATCATATCCAATCCTTTTTCAATATCTTCTTTAGATACTGATGCTTGTGGAACGCCATCAAATACATCTAAAAATGTTTGTTCATCTAAAGATTTTAAATCAGAAGCTGTAGATTTTCCGAATAAAATAGCAGAAGCTTCTATGGCTTTCTCATATTGCTCTTTACCATGCACTAAAACAGAAACTTCTTCTCCTAAACGTTTTTGTAAAATACGAGTATGAGGCGCTTCTTTATGCTCTTCAATTAAAGAGTTAATAGTTTCTTGATCTAAAAAAGTGAAGATTTTAATATATTTTTCTGCATCTTCATCAGAAGTATTTAACCAATATTGATAAAATTTATAGGCTGAGGTTCTTTTCGCGTCTAACCAAACATTTCCTCCTTCAGATTTTCCAAATTTAGAACCATCAGATTTTGTGATTAAAGGACAAGTAATAGCATATCCTTTTCCGCCACCAATTCTTCTAATTAGTTCTGTACCCGTTGTAATATTTCCCCATTGATCTGAACCACCCATTTGAATCGTGGTTGCATTTTCTCTAAACAAATGTAGAAAATCATAACCTTGTACCATTTGATAGGTAAATTCTGTAAAAGACATACCATCTTTAGATTCAGAGCTAATTCTATTTTTAACAGAATCTTTAGCCATCATATAATTTACGGTAATGTGTTTACCGATATCTCTAATAAATTCTAAGAATGAAATATCTTTCATCCAATCGTAATTATTTACCAGAATTGCCGCATTTTTTTCATCAGAAGTAAAATCTAAAAAATGACCTAATTGCGCTTTTACACATTCTTGATTATGTCGTAATGTTTTTTCATCTAATAAATTACGCTCAGCAGATTTACCTGAAGGATCTCCAATCATACCAGTTGCACCTCCAACCAAAGCGATGGGTCTATGACCACATCTCTGATAATGCGCTAATAGCATTATAGGAACTAAGTTTCCAATATGCAAAGAATCTGCTGTTGGATCAAAACCAACATAAGCGCTTCTCATTTCTTCTAACAAATGTTCTTCCGTTCCTGGCATGCTGTCGTGCAACATTCCTCTCCATTGTAATTCTGCAATAAAATTATTCATTGTAAATCTTAATTAATTCAATTTTTAAATTGGGATGTTAAACGGAACTTGTCGAAGTTTTTATGCTATAAACTCTTATATTATCGATTTCGACACGCTCAATCTGACGCTGTTAAACAAGCTTTAAAAACTGCTTTTTAACGGGACAAAGATAAACTTATCGCTGAAAAAACCATAAATTAGCTGTATGATTTTAGTTACTGGAGGTACAGGTTTAGTTGGTTCTCATTTATTGTACCATTTATGTTTGCAAAATATTGCAGTTAGAGCTATTTACAGAGAAAAATCGTCTTTAGAAAAGGTAAAAAAAGTTTTTGGTTATTATACTGATGATGAGAATTTATTTTCAAAAATAGAATGGTGTCAAGGCGATATTACTGATGTCCCTTCAATGATTCCTACTTTTTCTGATGTAAAACAAGTATATCATTGTGCGGCATTTATTTCTTTTAGTCCTAAAGATTATAGAAAAATGCGAAAGGTAAATATTCATGGAACCGCAATTATTGTAAATCTTTGTATTGATGCAAAAATTGAAAAACTATGTTTTGTAAGCTCTATTGCTGCTGTAGGTGATTCTTTAAAAAGAAAAATAGTAACCGAAGAAAATGAATGGAATAAAGAATTGGATAATAGTGGCTATTCTATTACCAAATTTGGCGCAGAAATGGAAGTTTGGAGAGCCAGTCAAGAAGGAGTTGATGTAATTATCGTAAATCCTGGAGTTATTTTAGGAAGTGGTTTTTGGAATTCTGGTTCGGGGAAATTATTTTCTCAAGTGTATAACGGATTACGATTTTATACAGAAGGAATTACTGGATTTGTATCTGTACAGGATGTTGTAAAGCCTATGATTTTATTGATGAATTCGACCATAAAAAACGAACGTTTTATTCTGATTTCAGAAAATAAATCATTCAAAGAAATCTTCTTTTTAATCGCTGATGCTTTTGGTAAAAAACGACCATCAATAAAAATAAAACCTTGGCAAACGAATCTTTTTTGGAGGCTTGCTTGGTTCTTCTCAAAAATTACCGAAAAAGAACCTCTGTTGAGTAAAAACTCTGCAAGATCTGCCCATGCTGTGTCTAAATATTCCTCAGAAAAAATACAAAAAAAAATCAATTATGAGTTTGAAGATATCGCAAAATCAATTAAAAAAATTTCTAAAAGATATCTTAAATAGTAGGCTTAACTTTTAAATTGTTAAATTTTTCAGGCTTCTTTTTCCTTAGTGCTCTAATCTGGTTAAGAGAATCACTTTTTAGAGAATCGCGTTTATTATTTATTTTTTCATAGATTTTTTTTTGCTTTTCTAAATTAACTTTAGCATCTCTAAAAATTTCTTGATATACATCTATTTTAGACATATAATACAAGTTACTTGTTTGAAAACGAACACTATCAATTTTAAATTGGTCGTAAACTAAAAACATGTACTCTATTTTTTTTTCTAAATTCTTGTTTTTAACATATTTTGCAGAAGAAGCAATCATCATCTCTTGAATTAAAAGACTCATTGTATCCTTAGGAATTATGTCTTTTGGTTTCTCAAAAATCGTGTTACTCGTGCAAGAAGCCAAGAAAATAAAAATTAGTAAGTAGCTTATGTTTTTCATTTTAGCGATTAAATGTAA
Source organism: uncultured Acidimicrobiia bacterium (assembly GCA_964195455.1). GTDB lineage: Bacteria > Bacteroidota > Bacteroidia > Flavobacteriales > Flavobacteriaceae > Polaribacter. The sequence goes on along the minus strand of CAXMOR010000039.1, from coordinate 40,109 downwards.
TTCTTTTTCCTTTAATTTCATCATTAAAAACACCATTCTTATACATTAAATTACCATTTACAAATGTATGTGTTATACTTGATGAAAAAGTAGTCCCTTCAAAAGGAGACCAGCCACATTTATATAAAATAGTATCTTTTGAAACGGTTTGAGGTTTGTCGGTGTCAATCAAAACTAAATCGGCAAAATAGCCTTCTTTTATGAATCCTCTTTTTTCAATTTGAAATAATTTAGCAGGATTATGACTCATCTTTTCAACTGCTTTCTCAATTGAAATCACACCTTCTTTTACTTTTTCTAAGATAGCAGGTATTGCATGTTGTACTAAGGGCCCACCACTCGGTGCTTTAGTATATATATTGTTTTTTTCCTCTAAAGTATGAGGTGCATGGTCTGTTGCTATAACATCAATTCTATCATCTAGCAAAGCCTCCCACAAACCTTGTCTGTCATCTTCTGTTTTAACTGCAGGGTTCCATTTTATATGTGTTCCTTTTTCGGCATAATCTTTATCAGAAAACCATAAGTGATGAATACAAACTTCTGCGGTAATTTGTTTTTCTTCTAAAGGAATGTCGTTTCTAAAAAGTTCGGTTTCTTTAGCTGTTGATAAATGAAAAATGTGCAATCTTGCTCCGGTTTTTTTAGCCAATTCAATTGCCTTTGAAGATGATAAATAGCAAGCCTCTTCGCTTCTAATAATTGGGTGATATTTTAGAGGAATATCGTCTCCGTATTTGTTTATAAATTCTTGTGTGTTTTTTCTGATAGTAGCCTCGTCTTCACAATGTACAGAAATAATCATTTTTGTTGATGAGAAAATTTTCTCTAAAACTTGCGCATTATCAACTAACATATTTCCTGTAGAGGAGCCTAAAAATAATTTAATTCCTGCTACTTTTTTAGGATCTGTTTTCAATAATTCTTCTAAATTATCGTTCGTGCCGCCAAACATAAAAGAATAGTTTGCATACGAATCTTTAGAAGCTATTGTAAATTTATCTTCTAATATATCTTGTGTGGTAGCTTGCGGAACGGTATTTGGCATTTCAATAAAAGTAGTAATTCCACCAGCAACAGCAGCTCTGCTTTCTGTAGCAATATTTGCTTTGTGTGTTAAGCCGGGTTCTCTAAAATGAACTTGATCATCTATAAAACCAGGAATTAATAATTTGCCCTTAGCATCAATAACTTCAACATTTTCAGTTGCTTTTATTTTGGATGAAACTTTCTTTATAATTTCATTTTCAATCAAAACATCCCCTAAAAAAGTTTTGTTTTCATTTACGATTCTGGCATTTTTTATTAAAGTTGATTTTGTCATTTTTCTTTTTAAATATCTATTTTCATATTTACTAAACCTTTGGTAAATCCAAAACGTTCGTACGCTTTTATCGCTGCAGTATTATTACTGTATACATCTAATCTTAATTCTTGTAGATCTTTTTCTTGTGCCCAATATTTTAGAGATTCTAAAATTAAATTGCTAATTCTTTGCCCTCTAAATGATGGCTTTACATATATAAAACCAATATAACCATGTTTTGGGTTTTTATGATAGTGGCTAGAGCTTTCTTTTCTTATATAACCAGAAGCGACCAATTTCTCATTACAAACGGCAACTATTAAATGTATATAGGGGTTAGAGATTAAGTCAGGAATATTGTAATAAGATAACTCACCTTCACCTAAAAAAGGATCTAAAGGCCTTTCTGCCTTTATAACTCCTTGCTCAAACTTTAATAGCGTTTCTAGGTCTGTTAAATTAGCGTTTCTAAGAGAGATTTCCTTCATGATATCTATCCTCTTGGCAACCCTTTCAATTTCATTTTTATCACTCCAAATAAAGCTTCAAAAACGATGTTTCCGCTCATCTTAGAGGTTCCTAGTTTTCTGTCAGTAAAAATTACCGATACTTCTTTTATATTAAAACCATGTTTCCAGGCTTTAAATTTCATTTCTATTTGAAAAGCATAGCCTATAAATTTTATTTTGTCTAATTGTATGGTTTCGAGCACTTCTCTTTTCCAACATACAAAACCTGCTGTGGTATCAAAAAGAGGAATTCTTGTTATGAATCGTACATATTTTGAGGCAAAATAAGAAAGGAGTAATCTTTTCATATCCCAATTAACAACATTTACTTGATTGTTTACATATCTGGATCCAACAGAAACATCACCATGTTCTTTTTTACAAGCATTATATAAGCGAATTAAATCATTTGGATTATGAGAAAAATCGGCGTCCATTTCTATGATGTAATCATACTTTTTTGCAATGGCCCATTTAAAACCATGTATATAAGCAGTTCCTAAACCGTTTTTATCTACTCTTTTTTCTAAAAATAGGCGACCTGGGAATTCAGAAATTAATTTTTCTACAATCTTAGAGGTTCCATCGGGTGAGTTGTCATCAACAACTAAAACATGAAATGATTTTTTTTGGCTAAAAGTAGCTTTTATGATAACTTCTATGTTCTCTTTTTCGTTATAGGTGGGAATAATAACTAACGCGTCTGACATAAATTAATTTTCATGTAGTAAGTAGACAAATATACATTATTTAATTACTAATTTTGTTTTAATCTTATTAAATGAAAATTACTTGCAAGCACTAGAAAAAATTACAACTTCTAACCATTGGATTACATTAGTTTTAATGTTTTTGTTTTTTGCTATTGTTTTATTGAAAGCATTAAATTCAGAAAGGTTAAAGAGTATTCTTTATAGTTTGTTTAAAGTAAGTTTTGTAGAGTCAGAATCTGAGGAAAAAACTAATTTTTTTGATCTTTTTCAAATTGTATTTTTTATCTTTTCTGTACTTGTAATATCGCTATTAGCTTTTAATTTTAAGAGGCATACATTGCCTGCAACTGATGCCAGCTTTTCTTCTTTTTTGTTGGTTTTCTTCTGGTTGTTATCTTATTTCTTGCTGATTAGAGTAGCAGAATATTTGTTTTCGTCTGTGTTTTTAATAAAAAGTGAATTAAGATTTTTTGTTATTTTAAAATCTAATTACTTAAATGCTATTTCCTTTTTACTATATATAGCAGTAGTTTTAAATCAGTATTCAAATTTAAAATATACTTATTTGTATTATTTCGCTGGTTTTATTTTTCTTATACGCTTTGTGTTCCACGCGGTTAGTAATAAAAAGCTAATTTTTAATAAGTTGTTTTATTTTATTTTGTACATTTGCGCCTTTGAAATAGCGCCGCTATTAATACTGTTTAAACTGATGTTTTAATTACAAAATGAAAGCGTATGAAAGTTAAAACGATTTTAGTATCACAACCACCCCCGAAGACAGAAACTTCTCCTTATTTTGATTTGTCTGATAAACAAAAAGTAAAAATTGATTTTAGATCCTTTATTCATGTTGAAGGAATTTCCGTTAAAGAAGTTAGAGGTCAAAAAATTGACTTAACTAAATTTACTGCTATTATTTTAACGAGTAGAAATGCAGTAGATCACTTTTTTAGAATTGCTGAAGAAATGCGTTTTAAAGTGCCAGATAGTATGAAATACTTCTGTCAGTCTGAGGCTGTAGCTTATTATTTGCAGAAATATGTAGTTTACAGAAAGCGTAAAATATATGTTGGTAAAAGAACATTTCCTGATTTAATTAAGTTAATTAAGAAGCATAAAACTGAAGAATTTTTATTGCCATCCTCAGATAAATTAAAACCATTAATTCCTACTGAGTTAGATGCTCTAGGTATTAATTGGACAAGAGCTGATTTATATAGAACTGTAGTTAGTGATTTATCTGATTTAGAAGATGTTTTTTATGACGTGTTAGTTTTCTTTAGCCCGTCAGGAATAGAATCTTTGTTTCATAATTTTCCTAATTTTAAGCAAAATGAAACTAGAATTGCGGCCTTTGGTAACTCTACTGTAAAAGCAGTGACAGAGGCAGGTTTAAAGTGTGACATTACTGCCCCAAGTCCAGAAACACCTTCTATGACAATGGCTTTAGATAAATATATCAAAATAGCGAATAAAAAATAACGGATTCTGATTTTAATTCAGAATGATTATTATAAATGAAAACCGAGCAGAAATGTTCGGTTTTTTTTATGCGAACAAAGTAGCAAAAGCTTCTTCAATTTTTCCAACTAAAATTAACTTTATTCCATGATTTTTAGAAGAAATCTTGTTGTATTTTGAAGCTACAAAGGTTTTATAACCTAATTTTTCAGCTTCTGAAATCCGTTGATCTATTTTTGAAACCGGTCTTACTTCCCCGGCTAATCCAACTTCGGCAGCAAAACATACATTAGGGTTAATAGCAATATCTTGATTAGATGATAAAATAGCTGCTACCACTGCTAAATCTATTGCAGGATCATCTACATTGATACCACCAGTAACATTTAAAAACACATCTTTTGCTCCTAACTTAAAGCCGGCTCTTTTTTCTAAAACTGCTAAAATCATGTTTAATCGTTTTAGGTTATAGCCAGTTGTTGATCGCTGCGGAGTTCCGTAAACTGCCGTAGAAACTAACGCTTGTATTTCTATCATGAGGGGGCGAATTCCTTCTAGAGTCGAGGCAATTGCAGTTCCGCTTAAATCAGCATCTTTTTTCGAAATTAATATTTCAGACGGATTTGTAATTTCTCTTAACCCAGAAGAAAGCATTTCATAAATTCCTAATTCAGAGGTAGAACCAAATCTATTTTTTTGTGAACGTAAGATTCTGTAAGTATGATTTCTGTCGCCTTCAAATTGTAAAACAACATCGACCATGTGTTCTAAAATTTTTGGCCCAGCAATATTTCCTTCTTTGTTAATGTGCCCAATTAATAAAACTGGTGTTGCAGTTTCTTTAGCATATTTTATCAATTCGGCCGCTGCTTCTCTTATTTGAGAAATGCTTCCGGGCGATGCTTCAATTGAATTTGTGTGTAAAGTTTGTATCGAATCAATGACTAAAACATCTGGCTCTGTTTCTTCAATGCTTTTAAAGATTTGTTGCGTATTTGTTTCGGTTAGAATTAAACAATTAGAATTATTAGCTTCTAATCTTTCTGCTCTCATTTTTATTTGAGATTGACTTTCCTCGCCCGAAACATACAATACTTTATGATTGATATTTAAGGCAACTTGCAATAATAGTGTCGATTTTCCGATACCAGGTTCTCCACCCAATAGCGTTACAGAACCTTTTACTAATCCGCCACCTAAAACGGTGTCTAATTCGTTATTGTTGGTGACAATTCTTTCTTCTGGGTTAAGTTGAATGTCGGCTACCTTAAGCGGTTTATTAATTGATTGTTTTGCAGTTGCCGCCTGTTTCCAAACACGTTTTTCTTCTTTTTGTATTATTTCTTCTACAATGGTATTCCATTCTTTACAGGCGCCGCATTGCCCCACCCATTTTGCGTGTTGCGTGCCACAATTCTGACAGAAAAAAGTTGTTTTGGTTTTTGCCATTTATTATTGGTTCAATAATTCAAAGTTACAAAGTAATCTTTAGATTCGACTTTTCTCAAGGTAAATTCAACCCCACCTGTGTTGACGTTTAAAAACTACTTGTTTTTATTGTAAATAGGAAGTAATAAAAATGCTAGGCCACCAAAAATGATAATCATCGCTGTTTGCGCGGTCCACATAATCCAACCAAAAGCAGTTGCAGGTTCTAAGGGGATGTCAAACAAAGCTAAAGCCCCAGCAACAGCAATTGGGTATAAACCAATTCCGCCATTTGTTGCAGCGATAGAAAATCCTCCAGCAATAAAGCCAATTAAAATTCCACCTAAAGGAACCTCTAAGCCTTCAATTGCTGGAATTGTTGCCCGAAACATGGCTACGTACATTACCCAAATAAATACAGTATGAAATATAAAGGCCCATTTATTCTTCATCTTAAAAATACTTGTAACGCCTTCGACTAAGCCAGAGACAAAGGTTTTTATCTTTAATAAAAACCCTGATTTCGCTTTTTTTATGAAAGAAGTTAATGTGTAGAAACCAATTAATGAAATAGCTAAACCAATACTAATTTTAGCTGGGTCAAAATTTTGGGTTACCAGTTCGTAAATAAAATCGAACTGAACAAAAAGAGTGATAATTATGATGCAGAGCATCATAATTAAATCGGCTATTCTTTCGGCTACAATAGTGCCAAATCCTTTTTCGAAAGGAACATTCTCGTAATTTGTTAAAACCAATGCTCTTGAGACTTCTCCTGCTCTTGGCAAAGCTAAATTTACTAAGTAACCAACTAAAACAGCTAAAATACTATTTGGTAATTTAGGTTTAAAGCCCAAAGGTTCTAACATAAACCTCCATCTGTAAGCTCTAGAAAGATGACTTAAGGCTCCAAAGAATAATCCAAGAAAAATCCAACTATAATTTGCTTCTTTAAAGTAGCTAATTAATATGTCAATAGAAATTTTAGAGATAGAATACCAAACTAAAAGGCCTCCTAAGCCGAGTGGTAATATGATTTTTAAAATCTTTTTAATGCTCATAACTATGCGTATGTATTATCTTTTCGTTCGCAAAGACTAAAGACGGTTTAAAGTCTTCAACTTCTTTAAATTATATAAACCATTAGAATTAAAACATTACCGACAATAAATCTTCTAATTGAAGCTCTGCTTAATCTAATTTCTTCATTTCCAAGTCGTCTGGGAAGCACATGAGTTTCCAAATGCTGGTCATTACTGTTATTCACATTTTAAACTCACTCATTTCAATAATGTTAGTTGCATTCATTAAACCTTCATCAATTGAGATTTTTCTCAGCCAATTTAAAGCTGCACTGATAACTTTTACAGGGTGAGTTTTAGTCTGTGCTATTTGAACTTACCTGTGGCAAAAATACTATTTTTTGGTTAATTATTTTACAATCGAATATTATCAATCAATCTAATTTTACTTGCAAATACCGCTATAAAAGCACGATACTTTTTATTCAGTTCTTTATTTTTTAGGGTTTCTAACGATTTTTCATCAGCAATAGTGAAATACTCTAAATTAAATGAAGGATGTTTTTTAAATTGATTTTCTACCCATTCAGTTACTTCAAGAATATTTTCTGAGATTAATTTCGCACGAACTTTTTTAAGTGTTTTATAAATAAAAGGGGCATCAGCTCTTTGTTTTGCAGATAGTCTTGTGTTTCTAGAGCTCATGGCTAAACCATCATTTTCTCTAAAAATAGGACACCCTTTAATTTTTACATTTAAACGATTTTTTCTAACCATTTTTTTAATGATTTGTAGCTGCTGAAAATCCTTTTGACCGAAGTAAGCTTTGTTAGGTTCTATAATTTTAAAAAGTGTTTTTACAATGGTGCCAACACCGTCAAAATGCCCTTTTCTAAATTTCCCTTCCATTTTATGCTCTAAGCCATCAAAGTCAAATTTTTCTGATAAAAGTTGATTTTCATATATTTCTTCCACAGAAGGAAAAAATAAAACATGACAAGAAACACTTTTTAATAATTCAGTGTCGTTTTCTATGGTCTTTGGGTAATTTGTTAAATCTTCTTTTTTGTCAAATTGTGTAGGATTCACAAAAATGCTTACCACAACTATGTCATTTTTCCTTTTAGCTTTGTTTACTAAAGATAAATGACCTTGGTGTAATGCACCCATAGTTGGAACAAGCCCAACGGTTTTACCCCTCTCTTTTTGAGCGGTTAAGTATGATTTTATCTCTTGTTTAGTGTTGAAAATTTCCATCCTTAAAAGTTAAGTAAAGTCTGCAAACTTACCATTTTAACACGATATTAGCATAATAATTTGTACTTTTGCCAATCTCATAAAAAGAGTTTGATTTAATGAAGGACAAAAGAATTTTATTTGTATCGTCTGAAGTGGTCCCGTATTTACCAGAAACGGAGCTGTCTTCTACAGCTTTTAATTCAGCTAAAAACGCACACTCTAAAGGAGTTCAGACACGAATTTTTATGCCAAGATATGGTGTGATTAACGAGCGAAGACATCAATTACATGAAGTGATACGTTTATCGGGAATGAACCTTGTAATAAACGACTTAGACATGCCATTAATTATTAAAGTTGCTTCTATTCCAAAAGAAAGAATGCAAGTTTATTTTATTGATAATGAAGAGTATTTTAAAAGAAAAGCAGTTTTTACAGATGAAGATGATGAATTATTTTCAGACAACGATGAACGTGCTATTTTCTTTGCTAAGGGTGTTGTAGAAACTGTCAAAAAGTTAAACTGGGCTCCAGATATTATTCATGTTCATGGATGGATGGCTTCTTTGTTACCTCTTTATTTAAGAGAATTTTATAATGAGGAACCATTGTTTAAGGAAAGTAAAATTGTTACTTCACTGTATAATAGCGGTTTTGAGGGAGAATTAAACTCAGATTTAGCGGCTAAAGTTAAGTTTGATTTATCTGAAAATGATAAAATATCAACTATAGAGACACCAAGCCATACTAATATTTTAAAAAGTGCTATAGAAAATTCTGATGCAATTATTCATGGAAGTGAAATAATTTCAGAAGAATTGAGTTCTTTTATTGAAGAAAAAGGAATGCCTGTTTTAGAGTATGAATCAGAGAATTTAAAGGAAGCTTATTTGAATTTTTACGCTGATTTGTTATCAGTTAATTAATTGTTTTTTAAAGTGATAAAAATTATTAAAAAGAGTGTTTATATCGGTGTTTTGTTGTCATTATTTTCAGCAATTATATCATGTGAAGAAGACTTTACAGACATTGGATCGAATGTTATTAGCAATACAAAATTTAACACAAGCACATATGCTGTAGAAATTACAGCAGAAAATAGCCCAGTTGAAAGTGTGTCATCAGATAATATTTCGAGAGAACCAGGAGAATACTTATTAGGTGTGCATACCAGTTCTGAGTATGAAAAAATAGAAGCTTCTATTGTTACTCAAATAGGAATAGGCTCTAGTTTACAGGTTATTGATGATGAAAACGTTTATAGTTCTGATACTATAGTTGTTACTACAATAGATACTGTTTTTATAAAGTTACCTTATACCGCGACTTTAGATGAAAACACTTCCTCAGGTCCAGAATTCACATTAAATTCTATTATTGGAGATCAATCGAAGACATTTACTTTTAATGCATACGAAACAAGCACTTATTTAAGCAGATTAAACCCTGTAGATATATCAAAATTAAATTCATATGAATCTAATGATATTTTTGATAAGACTGGAGCTGAGTTAAACGATCCAATTAATTTTCAGTTTAAACCGAATAAAAATGACACTGTAATTGTTGTAAAAAGACGTTTAAGTAATACTACGTTGTATTCAAAAGATACTATAAAGTATGCAATGTCAGGAGTGCCTTTGCCATTTACCGTTATTCCTTTAAATGAAGAAAAGTTTAAAGAATCATTTTTAGACAAATATGAATCATCAGAATTTGATTCTCAAGATGCATTTAATGATTATTTTAGAGGAATTATTTTAGAAGCAAAAGGAGATGAAGGTTCTTTAATTTCTTTTAATTTCAGTAATACTGTTCCAGCACTAAACCCATCTATTGAAGTGTATTACACGAATACTGTTTTAACTAATGGTCAAGTTATAGATACAATTCAAAAAAACAATTCATTTTTATTTTCCGGAATAAGATCTGCTATTTATAAAATGGAGAATAAAGTATATCCAGTAAATAACCAAATAAAATTACAAGGAGCCGCTGGTAGTGAAGCCTCTATTGATGTTTTTGGAGAAGATACTGATAATAATGGTATTGCAGATAAAATTGAAGAATTGAGAGGTAAAAATTGGTTAATAAATGATGCTTCTTTAACATTTTATATTGACCAATCTGCAGATACAACATCAATTCCTAACAGATTATATATGTATAAGAACGATATAGATTTAAGTTCACTTACAGGCTTAAGTCAAATAAAGGATACGTATAGTGAAACTACTTTTGGTGGTAATTTGGAAAGAGATGATAATGGAAAAGCAGAGAAATATACTTTTAGAATTACAGATTATGTTTCAGATTTAATTAGTGGAGATGATGATTCTTCACCGATATTAAAATTAAAAGTTCATAATGTTAGTGATGATCCCTTATCGAGTACTGTTTTTGAAAATTACAGTTGGAATCCAAAAGCTGTTACACTCTTGAATCAAGACGCTACTAACGGAGACAAAAGAGCAATATTGAAAATTGCGTACTCAGAGAAAAAGAATTAATGAGCTTACCAAAAAAATAGATCAATTGTTATGTGTGGTATATCAGCGTATATAGGTTTTAGAGACTCATTTCCAATAGTGATAAATGGCTTAAAAAGACTTGAATATAGAGGTTATGATAGCGCGGGCGTAATGATCTATGATGGCGAGAAAATGCAACTTTCTAAAACCAAAGGAAAAGTATCAGATCTAGAACTTATTACGGATAAAAATCCAGAAAGGAAAAAAGGGAAAATCGGTCTGGGTCATACGCGTTGGGCAACTCATGGAGTGCCGAACGATGTAAATTCTCATCCACATTTTTCACAATCTGAAGATTTGGTTATAGTACACAATGGAATTATAGAAAACTATGACACCATTAAGAAAGAATTAATTAATAGAGGTTATACTTTTAAAAGCGACACAGATACAGAGGTTCTTGTTAACTTAATAGAAGAAGTAAAAAAGACCGAAAACTGTAAACTTGGACAGGCTGTTCAATTGGCTTTAAATACGGTAGTAGGCGCTTATGCAATTGCGGTTTTTGATAGAACAAAACCGGATGAAATAGTTGTTGCACGATTAGGTAGCCCTATTGCAATTGGTGTAGGAAAAGACAATAAAGAATTTTTTATAGCCTCAGATGCTTCGCCTTTTGTAGAATATACAAAGAATGCTATTTACTTAGAAGATGAAGAAATGGCAATCATTAAAATAGGCAAAAAAGTAAAAATTCATAAAATTCATGATGATTCGAAGGTAGACCCTATAGTTCAAAAGCTTCAAATGAGTTTAGAACAAATTGAAAAAGGAGGCTATGATCACTTTATGTTAAAGGAAATTCATGAGCAACCGAAAGCAATTACAGATACTTTTAGGGGAAGATTGTTAGCAGATAAAAATATGATTAAGATGTCTAGTATAGATGATAATCTTGATAATTTTTTAAATGCAAATAGAATTATTATTATTGCTTGTGGCACTTCTTGGCACGCAGGTTTAGTGGCAGAATATCTTATTGAAGAGATGGCAAGAATTCCTGTAGAGGTAGAGTATGCCTCAGAATTTAGATATAGAAACCCAATAATTACTGATAAGGATATAGTAATTGCTATTTCACAATCAGGAGAAACTGCAGACACACTTGCAGCTATAAAATTAGCAAAATCTAAAGGAGCTTTTGTCTATGGAGTTTGTAATGTCGTAGGTTCTTCAATTGCAAGAGAAACGCATTCAGGAGCTTATACCCATGCCGGACCAGAAATTGGTGTAGCATCAACGAAAGCTTTTACAACTCAAATTACAGTTTTAACGTTAATTGCATTAAAATTAGGAAAAGCAAACAAATCTTTATCAGATGATGTTTTTAAGAATTATCTTCATAAAATTCAATTAATACCAAAACAAGTTGAACAATTATTGAAAATTGATGAGCATGTAAAATCGATTGCAGCTATTTATAAAGATGCTAAAAATTGTTTGTATTTAGGTAGAGGATTTAACTTTCCTGTTGCTTTAGAAGGAGCTTTAAAGTTAAAAGAGATTTCTTATATTCATGCAGAGGGTTATCCTGCAGCAGAAATGAAACATGGACCAATCGCCTTGATTGATGAAAATATGCCAATTTTTGTAATTGCTACGAAAAAAGGGCATTATGAAAAAGTAGTGAGTAATATTCAGGAAATTAAAGCGAGATCAGGGAAAATTATTGCGATAGTTACCGAAGGAGATACACAAGTTAGAGAAATTGCAGATCATGTAATTGAAATTCCTGAAACAGAAGAAGCATTGACTCCGTTATTAACTACAATTCCATTTCAGCTATTATCTTATCATATTGCTGTAATGTTAGATAAAAATGTTGATCAACCTAGAAACTTAGCAAAATCAGTTACTGTAGAGTAACTTCAATAAGAGATCTTTAATTGAAAATATAGGAGAGGTGTTTTTTACTTGTATGGTAGAAACCACCTCTCCCTTTTTTTGGAAAGTATAGAAAAAAGAAGAATCAATTTAGGACTATTAGTTGCATTAAGTGATTGGTTTAAATATTTTTTTTGTTGTATATTTAGAATATTCGAATCACCCCTGTTATACACGGAACAGATGAATAACTTATTAATAATTATAAAGCGTTAAAACAATAACTTAAATGGAAATTAGCGAAGGAATAAAACTTTAAAAAAAAAGATGAAAAAGCCAAGTTTTTACAAGAATTAAAAGAATAAAATGGGTTCATAACTATGATCAGATAGGGTTAATTCAACTATTTTTAAATATTTGTGATGGGGTATTAAAGTCTTGTATTGATTATAATTTAAAAAATAAATTAGAAAAAGAAACAGAATCGATTGCAAAAGTAAATATCAAAGTAGATTGAAACGGCCACCTTTGGGTTGCGAATACTTAACATAGATGTACGGTGTGTAATAATATAATTAACCTCAAGTGCACGTATAAATGGGTATGGTAAATTTAGTATTGGGGTAAGATACTGCAAAGTTGATTGATTGTCGTAAGGAGTTAGAATTGAAGGTGAATCAAAGAACTTTGCAATTAACTGATTGAGTTGGACTTGGTTTGTCAACTGTAAAAGAGATAATCGAAACAATAAGATTGGGAGTAATTATTAATAGTAATATTAGGAATGAACATCCTTTATTGTGAAAATTCCAAAACATTAAATAAATAGTATGCACAAAATATTAGTTGTAGAAGACACATTGGCGATAAGAGAAGAAGTTTGCGATATTCTCTTATGGGAAGGGTATACTGTTTTTCAAGCTAAAGATGGAGAAATGGGATTTAAAATGGCTTTGAAAGAGAATCCAGATCTTATTCTTTCGGACATACTTATGCCCAATTTGGACGGTTTTGAGATGTTTAAAAAACTACAAAAAAATAAAATAACAAGAAGTATTCCATTGATTTTCCTCTCTGCAAAAGGTGAAAAAGAAGATATTAGAATTGGAATGAATCTAGGGGCTGAAGATTATTTAACGAAACCAGTAAGTATTAATGACCTGATTAGTGCTGTTCAAAATAAACTTGAAAAGGAATTAATTAGGGCTCAGAAAATTATTGATAATACAAAAGAGTTATCTGATACTCTTCAAAACCAGAAAAACCAACTATATAATTATTCTCATTTAATTTCACATGAATTAAAATCTTCACTAAGAAATGTTTCGGATTTATTAACTTGGAATCAAGAAGACCAAGAGAAATCGAACAATCTTGAAGGTCTTAATAATCAACTTATGGCCGAAAGGATAGAGAAAATGGAATTATTATTAGTGAAACTAGAACAATATACAAATATAGCATCTGTTCCGTTTAAAAATAGTACGATTAACCTTAATACTATCGCGAAACGAGTTATAAATGAAATAAATAAACCACCTCATATTACAATCACTATAAAGAACGAATTACCAACCTTGGTTGCCGATGAAAGTATGATGAAAAAAGTGTTTGAAATTCTGATACAGAATGCAATCGACCATATTGATAAAAAAAATGGTTTAATTGAATTAGGGTGTGAAGTAACAGAAAAAGACTTTATTTTTTCAATTAAGGATAATGGGGTTGGAATAAACCCAAAATACCATAAAAAAATATTTGAAATGTTTCAGGTAATTGAATCAACTAAATCGACAGGTATTGGATTAAGTATTGTTGAAAAAATTATTTCTCAATATGGGGGAAAAATATATGTAAAAAGTATTCTTGCTGAAGAGACAACATTTTATTTTAACCTTCCAAAAATTTATAATGAGTAAAATTTTAGTGGTTGAAGACTCAAAAAGTATACGAGAAGAAATTTGTGAAATACTTCGATTCGAAGATTTTGAAGTTATTTCAGCAGAAAATGGCCTACAGGGATTAGAACAAGCAAAAACTGAATTGCCGAATTTAATCATTTCAGATATTTCAATGCTGAAATTAAATGGTTATGAGTTTTTAGCAGAACTTAAAAAATCACCAATCACCGAATTAATTCCTTTTATTTTTCTTACTGGAAAAACTGAATTGCCAGATTTAAGGAAAGGTATGAACATGGGGGCAGATGATTATTTAATAAAACCTTTGAATATAGATGAGTTAATAAAAGTTGTAAAAAGTAAAATAAAAAAAAGCGAATTAATTAAAGAGAATACAGATAAGCTAGTAGAAGAAAATGAATATTCATTAAAGGAAGCCGGTAGAATGGCAAAAATAGGTTACTGGAGATACAATAAACAAACCGATATAATTATTTGGTCTGATGCTGTTCATGAAATTTATGGCACCGACCCTAACGAAGGTGTGCCAGATATTTCTGTAATTCTTGATTTTTTTAATGAAGAATCAAAACAACAACTTCGTGAAGCAACATTAGATCTTGCTATTAATGGAGTTTCTTTTGATATTGAGTTGCAAATGACTAATTTTAAAAATGAAAACCGTTGGATACGAAATATAGGAGAGTCCTTGTACAATCATAAAAATGAAATTATTGGTAGAAGAGGCGTATCACAAGACATTACAGAACAAAAACTAATAAGGAGTGAAATTGAAAAGGCTGAAGAGATGTATCGTTTATTGGCCGATCATTCCAGCGATCTAATTTGTTTGCAAGAACATGATAGCACTTTTAAATACATCAGCCCTTCTGTAAAAAACTTATTAGGTTATGAACAATCAGAGTTTTTGGGGAAACAAGTATTTGAGATAGTTCATGAAGAAGATGTTCAGGCCTTAAGAGATGCAATGGAGGAAATTGCCTTTAGTTTTGTAGAAAAGAATGCTTATTCTTTTAGAGCTCGTCATAAAGAAGGTCATTATGTTTGGTTAGAGTTTTTAACTTCTCCTGTTTTTGATGGTGAAGAAATCAGCTATTTTGTTACATCTATTAGAGAAGTTACACGATGGATGCAAGCACAGCAAGAGATTGAAGAATATCAAACTTCACTTCAGAAACTGACGACTGAAATCACTTTGATAGAAGAAAAACAAAAGAAAAAAATTGCTTCAAACATACACGATCACCTAAGTCAGAATTTAGTTATTTCAAAAATGAGAATTAATGAGCTGAAAAAAAATTTGGATTTAAAGGGAATTAATGGAGATCTTAAATTTATCGAAACACAAATTTCTGAAGCTTTAGAGAATAGCCGTAAAATTACTTACGAACTTTCACCACCGATATTATATCAATTAGGTGTTATTGAGGCATTAAACTGGTTATTGGATGATGTAGAAGCTTCTCACAAGATTAAGTGTCGCCTTAATAGTAATGTAGACAATATTAAATTGAATGATGTAAAATCGATTTTACTTTATAGAAGCATACAGGAAGTGATAAATAACGCTATCAAATATGCTCAGACATCCTTAATAACGGTAGATTTGGAGAAAGATAAACTTGGTCTTAATATTCTTATATCTGATTATGGTGTTGGATTTAATACCTCTACATTAAATAATTATAATAACCATTCAGGTTCGGGTTTTGGTTTGTTTGCTGTTCAAGAACGTATTCGAAATATACAGGGAGAATTTATTATAGTATCAGAAATAAATGTAGGAACAACTGTAAAATTTTTTATACCTTTAGCTATATGACGCATAGAAATGAAATTAGATTAATATTAGTTGACGACCATAAATTACTTCGAGATGGTTTGAGAAACATTATTGAACAAAGGTCAAATATGCATATAATTGGAGAGGCTAGCAATGGTAGAGAAGCTATAAAAATATGTTCGAAACTATTGCCAAATGTTGTCGTTATGGATGTTGCAATGCCTGGTTTAAATGGTATAGAAGCTGCAAGACAAATTAATAAAAACCATCCACAGATAAAAATAATAGGTGTTTCTATGCACTCTAGTAAGCAATTTATTCAAGGTATGTTTAATGCAGGTGCTTCGGGTTACTTGTTAAAAGATGGAGATGCAGATGAATTGATTACAGCGATTACTACTGTAATGTTAAATAAAAAATTTTTATCAAAAGACATCAATCAAGAGTTTCTTACCTTGCTGAAAAACGGTGAAGCTTTGGAAAAAACACAATTGAGCTCGAGAGAGAAAGAAGTTTTACAATTAATAGCGGAAGGGAATTCTTCTAAAGAAATAGGAGAGATATTGTTTTTAAGCCCAAAAACGGTAGATGTTCATAGAAATAATATTAGGAATAAAATAGATCTACATACAATTCCTGAACTAACAAAATATGCAATTCAAAAAGGATTAACTACGTTAGAGATTTAGTAATTGTTACATTGTTCCTTTGCTTAATAAAAAGGGAAATAAAATGACAAGCATTTTGCAGATATCAATACTTATAAAAACTCCTTGTTTGTCTCTTATTATTTAATTAAGACCCAAACCTTGCTTTTAAATCAATATTAAATTATTTCTGAACAAGAGAGGATAGCTCTTTTATTGGAAAGAGGGTGTTTAATGAGATTAAAAAGAAGTAATTTGTTTTTTGACTAAAGCAACCTTGACTTAGTTACACACAATTTAAAAGATCCAAATGTAAATGGATAAATTTATTTAAACGATTACGAAAAAGGTATTCAGAAACTATTTTTTTTTCTAGAAGTAATGAACTAAAACAATTTTTCATTAAATACAGAGACTTTGCTCTTTTTGACAAATCACAATATTTTAACTTTTATTTTTTTTTGAGTTTTAGAAAGTTTCTCTCATAGAGAAAAGCCAAACATTAGGGGGGTAGCTCGGCTTTTTCTCTACAATAATAAAATAGGGTTAATTTGTTTCTAGATCATGGATAAATCTTATAAACCAAAAATTTTAATAAACCCTACATAACAAATATATAGAATAATGTAAGTTTATTCAATAGGTAGTTTTCTTAATTTATTAATGAATTAAGAAAACTGAAACGTTTTATTAGGAATATCTTTAAAATATTATGAAAAAAATTAAATATATGAAGAGCATTTGGAAACTGGAATATTTAAATTTATACTATTCTTAATCGTAAAGAAGTCAAAACACTGAGAGGTAAAATCTAGGAAAAGGGCACTCTATTTAAGAGCAAGTATACTACAAATGGAATTATTATAAAGTAATAAGTAGGTAAAAAAAAACGACTTAAAAAGAATAAACAGTTCAGAAAGAGGACTTTATTTTTTTACCTAACTTCAAATGTTATCGGTATGCTATAACTTACACCTACAGGCGTTCCTCTTTGTTTACCGGGTGTCATTTGTGGTAAAGAACTAATAATTTCACCCACTTCTTTCTCTAAAACAGGATGAGGTCCTCTTGACCTTACATTCACAACTTTTCCAGTTTTACTAATTGTAAAAACTACAAATAATCTTTTTTTACCTGGTTGCAAGCCCAATTCAGAAGCTAAATCTAAATTAAACCGTCTACTAAAATGTCCAGTTACTTTTTTCGTAAAACAAGCTTTAAGTTCCTTGTTATTTCCTTTGCAACCAGGAAAAACAGGCACGTCTTCAATTAAAACAAAAGGAATATCTTCGATAAATTCTTCAACTTCTTCAACTTCTTCAATATCTTCAGTATTTACAATGATAGCCTCACCTTCATCAGTCTCTGTAGATTCTATAATGGTTTCTTCTATTTTTAGATCGTCTTCTACAATTTTAATTTTTTCTATTGTAGGGGGTGGTGTATTTTGTTTTGGAGGTTCTACTTTTTTAATTTCAATAATTGGAATTTCTTCCTTCATTTCATCAATCATATTTACGATACCTAAATGTGATCCATTACCTTTTTCATATGTTTTATACTCCATTGTAACATACGTGATAAATAGGGCAAGCACTAGGCCTATTTGCATAAAAATTTTACTATAATTTTCTAACTGTTGTTTTGGGTTTTTTTTAACTTCCATTCTTTTAACTCTTTAATGTTTCTAAAAAATATAAAACGTCTATTTTAAAAATAGCCTAGTGTTAAATAAATGGAATTAAACCAATAAAAACATCGTTATTTAACGAGTATAAAATTAGAGAGTAAAAGAGAATTAAAACATGATTTTAATCATACTTTATCATGCACCTTTGTTGGTGTATTATCGTTCCAAATTGTAAGGATATCTGTAGCTACAGATGCACCACTTCCTGCAGCAATTGCAAACTGACTTCGTAAACCAGCAATTGTACCGCAACAATACAAACCTTTCTTTATAAGATGATTTTCATTTTTTAATTGAATTCTATCTTTTTCTGGATTTGCTTTTTTATGAGGAATAATGAATTTATTTAACCCATTTATAGTAAAGGGTTTTGAGTAGTTTAAAGCAATAACTAAAATTTTTGATTGGTAGCTGTTCCTGTTTGTTTCTATTGCGTAAAGGTTATCAATTTCTGTAATGGATAAAACTTTTTCATTGTTAATTTGAGAAACATGAGGATATAAAGTTGCTAATTGTTCTGTGCCTTCAATTAAAATTTCTTTTCCTAATGTTTTTGGAGGTATACCTAAAACATTATTAAAAAGCGCATTTTCTAAATGAGAAGCTCTTTGATGCATAATAATTCCTATTTTTTTATTGGCAGCAAAAGGCTTATTTTTTGCAGAGCCTAAAATAAGGGCACACTGCATTCCAGAAACTCCTCCACCAATTGTTAAGACATCAAAAATCATTTTATATAAATAACATTTTTATGTTTTGGGCAAAAAGCTTTACAGATATAGCTAATAAAATTACACCAAAAACCTTACGAATTATTTGAATTCCTGAGGGACCAATTAAACGCTCTATTTTAGAAGATGTTTTTAAAACAATATATAAGAAAATTACATTCAAAATGACCGCTACAATTATATTTTCTAGGTCAAATTCTGCTCTTAAAGAAAGTAAGGTCGTTAAACTTCCAGGGCCAGCAATTAACGGAAAAGCCAAAGGAAAAACAGTTGCAGTAATCGGTGCAGAACCTGCATCATCTTTATATAATGTGATTCCTAAAATCATTTCTAAAGCAATAAAAAATAAAATAAATGCACCAGCAACAGCAAAAGAATTTACATCAATACCAATTAAACTTAATAGGCTTTGGCCTAAAAACAAGAAAATAATCATAATAAGACCAGCAATAAGTGATGCTTTTTCAGACTGAATATGTCCTACCTTTTTGCGTAAATCAATAATAATTGGAATGTTACCAATGATGTCTATAACCGCAAACAATACCATAAATGCAGTAATAATTTCTTTTAGGTCAAATTTCATAAGAATTAAATTTATTTTTTTGCAAAATTAGTTAACTAACTTCATGAATTTGTAAAAATATAGAAAAAAATAATCATATTTTTGCGAATATGTTTCAACTAGGAAAAACAATCGTTTCAGAAGATATTATCGAAAAAGATTTTATGTGCAATTTATCGGCATGCAAAGGTGCTTGTTGTGTAAATGGTGATGCTGGAGCACCATTAGAAAAAGAGGAAGCCAAAATTTTGGAAGAAATTTATCCAAAAGTAAAACCCTTTTTGAGAAAAGAAGGAATTGAAGTTATTGAAAAAGAAGGAGCTTGGGTTACTAATGAATGGGGCGAATTAGAAACACCTTTAATTAATGGAGCAGATTGTGCTTATGTAATTTTCGATCAAAAGAAGACCGCTCTTTGCGGTATTGAAGAGGCTTATAATCAAGGAGAAATTGAGTGGAAGAAGCCAGTTTCTTGCCATTTATATCCGATAAGAGTAAAAGATTATACTGAGTTTTCTGCGGTAAATTATGATAAATGGGAAATTTGTGATGATGCTTGTTCTTTAGGTAAAGAATTGCAAGTACCAGTTTATAAGTTTGTAAAACAAGGTTTGGTAAGAAAGTTTGGGCAAAATTGGTATGACGAATTAGAAAAAGTAGCAGAAAAACATTTAAAATAATCAGATTTTAGAAATCATTCTTAAATCGAAAACATTCTTATTTTTACCTCTTAAATCTTACAGAACTAAGCTGTAGTTTTTGATCCATTATTTACAATTACAACTTTAATTTATTTTAGCGCATCTTCTCAAAGCTAAAATTTCTGATATGATAAACAAATAAGCACTTTTAATATAGCGTTATTTTTTTGACAGATTATTTGTTGTAATAGATTCTTAACATTCATAAACTTCCAGAATTTATGGTAGGTTTTTTTATTATTATGTATTTTTGATATTATGAAAATTAATCAATTTTTAGATGCTACTTATTTAAAGACAGCAACTCAAGCCAATAGTTCAGAAGAAGAAAATCAAGAGAAAGTAATTAATTTGATAAATGAGGCTGTCTTGTACAATTATAAATTAGTAATGATTCGTGCAAAATATATTTCATTAGCAAAAAAAATGCTTTCAGAATCAAAAGCTGATTTTTTAATAGGAACGGTAATCGATTTTCCAGAAGGAACTTCATCTACAGAAATCAAATTAGAAGAAGCCCAAAAAGCGATTGATTTAGGGGCAGATGAATTGGATTTTGTTATCAATTATGCAGCTTTTAAAGAAGGTGAAATAGCATTGATAAAAGAGCAGGTTTTTAAAGCGACTAAACTTTGCTTAGAAAACAATAAAGTTGCAAAATGGATCATTGAAATTGCGGCCTTGACAACAAAAGAAATTATTGTAATTTCACAATTGATAAAAGAAGTTGTTCTTGAAAATTTTGACGAAACTGCTATTAAAAAAGTGTTTGTAAAATCATCAACAGGGTTTTTTAAAACCCAAGATAACAAGCCAAATGGCGCTACTTTTGAAGCCATGAAACTAATTTCTAGAAACGCAAAACCATTGCAAATAAAAGCAGCAGGAGGCGTAAGGGATTATGGGACAGCGTTAAAAATGATTTCGATAGGTGTTGATAGAATAGGAACTTCATCATCCAAAGAGATTTGTACTAAAGAGAAAAGTAAGAAGACAGGATATTAATATTATATGGATTATTTCGCACACGAAACGGCAGTAATAGATGACAATTGTATCATAGGGAAAGGCACAAAAATATGGCATTTTAGTCATATTATGTCCAATTGCGTGATTGGCGAAGCTTGTAATCTCGGCCAAAATGTTGTGGTTTCTCCGAAAGTTATTTTAGGTAAAAATGTAAAAGTTCAAAACAACGTGTCTATTTATACAGGTGTTACTTGTGAAGATGATGTTTTCTTAGGCCCCTCTATGGTTTTTACAAATGTTATAAACCCAAGAAGTGCGGTTGTCAGAAAAAACGAATACTTAAAAACGATTGTAAAAAAAGGCGCAAGTATTGGTGCGAATGCAACGATTATTTGTGGTAATAATATCGGTGAATTTGCTTTTATTGGTGCAGGGGCAGTTGTTACGAAAGAGGTTTTACCATATGCTTTGGTAGTTGGGAACCCTTCAAAACAAATAGGTTGGGTTGGTGAATTTGGCCATAGATTAGAATTCAATGAAGAGGGTTTTGCAATGTGTAAAGAAAGTACTCAAGAGTATCAATTGAGGGATAATAACGTGATAAAAATGCAATAAGTTTTTCAGTAAATTTTTTAAATTACTTGTATTTTTTATTAAAATAAAAAACCAAAAAAAACTTCTTAATTGAAAAATATAAACCAGATAATCTCACTTGATATTATCTGGTTTTCTAGTTTATTTAAAAAGCATTATTTTTCAAACTTATGGAATCAAATCACTCTTTTTTAAGGAGCAGGATTCGGAATTCCTGCGTGTACACCCTCAATCTCTTTCAAAGTTTCATCGGATAACTCAACATAAATAGAATTGATATTCTCTTTTAACTGACTCATCTTTGTGGCTCCAATAATATTACTAGTTACAAATGGCAACTGATTTATAAAAGCCAAAGACAACTCCGTAAGTGTTAAATTATTTTTTTTAGCGATTTCTAAATATTTTATAACAGCAGCTTCTGAACCTTCATTTTTGTACCGAGCAATAAACCTCGGAAACAAAGTTCCTCTTGCACCCTCAGGTAACTTTCCATCTATGTATTTTCCTGATAAAACACCTTGTGCTAAAGGTGAATACGCTAATAAACCAATATTTTCTCTCATAGAAACTTCAGACATGCCAACTTCATACCCTCTATGAATCAAAGAATATGAATTCTGAATGGTTACAGGTTTTGGTAAATTATATTGCTCTGAAGCTTGTAAATATTTCATAGTTCCCCAAGGTGTTTCATTAGACAAGCCAATGTGTTTTATCTTTCCTTGTTTAATAAAATCACTTAAAGTTTCTAAAATTTCTAAATGATTTTCTGCTTCCTTCGTAGCTGTTTTAAAAGGATAATCTCTAACCCCAAAGCAGTTAACACCTCTTGATGGCCAATGTAATTGATATAGATCTATATAATCAGTTTGTAGCCTTTGTAAACTGTTCTCTATAGCTTCTGTGATGCCTTTTTTACTAAAACCATCTTTCCTAATATGCGCTGTATAATCTCCTCCTCCAGCGATTTTAGAGGCTAAAATGATTTTATCCCTATTACCTGTTTTTTTAAGCCAAGTACCAATAATCCTTTCAGTATCACCATAGGTTTCTGCATTTGCAGGTACAGGATACAATTCAGCAGCATCCATAAAATTCACGCCTTTTTCTAAAGCATAATCCATCTGCTCATGAGCTTCTGCTTCTGTATTTTGGTTTCCCCAAGTCATTGTTCCTAAACAAATTTTAGAAACTTTTGTATCTGTATTTGGCAATGTCGTGTATTTCATATAGATGAGTCATTTTTTTGAGAAGAACAAAAATAAGGCTTATTTAGGACTAATTAAAGGCACAAAAAAAAGTTCTCAGAGATGAGAACTTTTTTAACATATTTTTTAAGAATTCTTATTTCAAAATCGCTTCAATTCCTGGTAAAGATTTGCCTTCTAACATTTCTAGCATTGCGCCACCGCCAGTAGAAACATAACTTACTTTATCTGCAAAACCAAATTGTTTTACGGCAGCGACAGAATCTCCACCACCAACTAAAGAAAATGCTCCGTTTTTAGTAGCTTTATCAATAGAATGGCCAAGAGCAATTGTACCTGCAGCAAAAGATTCCATTTCAAAAACACCTAAAGGACCGTTCCATAAAATGGTTTTACATTGGTTTACAACGGCATCAAAAATTTCTCTAGACTTTGGTCCAGCATCAACGCCTTCCCATCCATCTGGAATTTCATTAATATCACAAATTTGTGTATTTGCGTCATTGCTAAAATCATCAGCAGCGACAACATCAATAGGAATATGGATTTGAACATTTTTAGCTTTTGCTTGTTTTAAAATCTCAAGCGCTAATTCCATTTTGTCATCTTCACAAATTGAGTTTCCAATTTTACCGCCTTGTGCTTTAATGAATGTAAAACTCATTCCACCACCAATAATTAGGTGATCTACTTTATCTAATATATTTTCAATCACAGTAATTTTTGATGACACTTTTGCCCCGCCTAAAATTGCCAAAACTGGTTTTTCAGAATTATTTAAAACCTTATCTATACTTTCAATTTCTCTAGCTAATAAGTTTCCAAAGCATTTATTATCTCCAAAAAATTGTGCAATAATTGTAGTTGATGCATGCGCTCTGTGTGCAGTTCCGAAGGCATCATTTACATAAATTTCTCCGAGTTTAGAAAGTTTTTCTGCAAAAGCAACATCTCCTTTTTTCTCTTCATCATAAAAACGAAGATTTTCTAGTAATAAAATTTCTCCATTTTCTAAATTAGCAACAGCTTCTTCAGCTTTTTTACCAATACAATCTTCAACAAATTTTACATTAACACCTAAGATGTCTGTTACTTTTGCAACAATATGTTGTAAAGAAAACTCTTTTTGTTTACCTTTTGGACGACCTAAATGCGACATTAAAACGCAGCTTCCTCCATCTTCTAAAACTTTAATAATAGTAGATTTGGCAGCTTCAATTCTAGTAGCATCTGTAACTTCGAATTGATCATTTAAAGGCACATTAAAATCTACACGGATAATTGCTTTTTTATTTTCGAAATTAAAATCTTTCAGTGTTTTCATTTTTGTTGATGTATTTTCAACAAAAATACCTTTTTATTTACGTTTACTAAAACTGAAAACTCAAAAATTAAGATAACGTTTGCGTAAAATTATCTGTTATATTTGCACATGCTTTTCAACCAAATTATAGGTCAAGAACACATTAAGAAACATTTGCAAAAATCTGCTGAGAATGGCAGAGTTCCGCATGCACAATTATTTATAGGTAAAGAAGGTTGTGGTGCATTACCAATGGCAATCGCATATGCACAGTTTTTATTGTGTAATTTTTCTGAGGATGCAGCTGCTTGCAATATAAAATGCAACAAACTACAGCATCCAGATTTGCATTTTGCATTTCCTGTCACGACAAATGATTCGATAAAAAAACATGCGGTAAGTGATCTGTTTTTAGAAGATTGGCGAGATTTTATTGCAACACAACCTTATGGCAGCTTATTTAATTGGTTACAACATATAGGTGTCGAAAATAAGCAAGGTTTAATTGGCGTTGACGAATCTGAAGCTGTTGTTAAAAAGTTAAAACTTAAAAGTTACGAAGGTGGGTTTAAAGTGATGATTATTTGGATGGCAGAAAAAATGAATATTGCAGCTGCCAATAAATTATTAAAACTGATTGAAGAACCACCACAAAAAACTGTTTTTTTATTGATTACAGAAAATGAAGAACAAATCATAAACACTATAAAATCACGTTGCCAAGCATTACATTTTCCTGCTCTAAGTGAACAAGACATTGCAAATTATTTGATTATAAATAAGCAAGTTGTAGAAAATGAAGCGGCAAAAATTGCACATCAAGCAGAAGGAAATTATAATAAGGCATTGCATTTATTACAAAACGATTCTTCTGATTTGGTTTTTGAAGAATGGTTTATTGCGTGGATAAGAACTGCTTTTAAGGCCAAAGGAGATGCTTCAGTTGTGCAACAGCTAATTTCTTGGTCTGATATCATTGCAAAAACAGGAAGAGAAACGCAAAAACGATTTTTAGGTTATTGTTTACAATTCTTTAGGCAAGCATTATTAATGAACTATAAGTCTGATAATTTGGTTTTTATGGAAACAGAATCAGGTTTTGATTTGTCTAAGTTTGCACCTTTTGTGCATTCAGGAAATATTCTAGAAATAGAAAAAGAATTGAACGATGCCATGTATCATATTGAAAGAAATGGAAATGCAAAGATTATTTTGTTAGACCTTTCGATGAAACTCACCCGTTTTTTACACAAAAAGGAAGGCAAGGCTTAACTATTGAAAGCAGTTAATCTAGCAACATATTTTCCAATTACATCAAATTCCAGGTTTACAACATCATTAACTTGTAACGTTTTAAAGGTGGTATGATCCCATGTGTAGGGAATAATTGCGACACTAAATTCATTTTGTTTAGAATTCACAACAGTTAAACTTACACCATTTACGGTAATGGAACCTTTTTCTATTGTAATGTTATTCTTGTTAGATTTATAGTGAAAAGTGCACACTATACTCCCGTTTTCATCTTTAATATTCTTGCAAACTCCAGTTTCATCAACATGCCCCTGCACAATATGTCCGTCTAATCGGTCACCCATTTTCATGGCGCGTTCTAAATTTACAATTTCAGTATTTTTTAGCTTTCCAATATTACTTTTGTCTAAAGTTTCTTTAATTGCAGTTACAGTATATTCATCATTATCAATGGCAACGACCGTTAAGCAAACGCCATTATGAGCTACACTTTGATCGATTTTTAATTCATTAGTAATATTGCTTTTAATCGTTAAATGAACATTTTCTTGCTCTTTAACAATATTTTTCACGACTCCTAGTGTTTCTATAATTCCTGTAAACATATCCCTAAAATTTGGTTACTTTTGTACATATCAAAAATAGTAATATTACAAGAGTTATATGGAAAAATCTGATAAAATAATCGTTGGAATTTCAATTGGAGATTTAAATGGAATTGGAGTTGAAGTAATTTTGAAAACATTTCAAGACAAAAGGATGTTAGATTTTTGCACACCTGTTATTTTTGGAGCGACAAAAGTAATTTCTTGTCATAAGAAAGCTTTAGGTATAGAAACTCCTGTTCATGGAATTGCAGCTATAACACAAGTAAATCATTCTAAAATAAATGTTTTAAATATTTGGAAAGAAGAAGTAGCAATAGAACTTGGTAAAACAACCAAAATTTCTGGTGATTACGCAGCGAAATCTTTGGCATCCGCAGTAAAACATTTAAAAGAGAATAAGATTGATGTTTTAGTAACAGCACCAATCAATAAAGAAAATATACAATCAGATACATTTAATTTTCCTGGTCACACAGAGTATTTAGAAGCTAATTTAGAAGGTGAAAGTTTAATGGTTTTAATGACTGATGAGCTACGAATAGGGTTAATTACTGGTCATATTCCAATTGCTAAAGTTGCAGAATCTATTACACCAGAGTTAATTAAAAGTAAGGTGGAAACAATGCATCAATCTTTAAAACAAGATTTTGGTATTAATAAGCCGAAAATTGCCGTTTTATCTTTGAACCCACACTGCGGAGATAATGGTGTTATTGGTAAAGAAGATGATGAAATCATTAAACCTACTATTTTAGAAATTAAGGAAACGGGAAAATTAGTTTTTGGACCTTATGCTGCAGATGGTTTTTTTGGTTCTGAAACGTATAAGCAATTCGACGGTGTCTTAGCAGCTTATCACGATCAAGGTTTAGCCCCTTTTAAAGCATTGTCTTTTGGCAAAGGAGTTAATTTTACAGCAGGTTTAAGTCATATTAGAACCTCGCCAGATCACGGAACAGGTTATGAAATTGCAGGAAAAAATTTAGCAAATTCATCATCATTTACAGAGGCTTTATTTACTGCAATTCAAGTTTTTAAAACTAGAAATGAGTATTTAGAGCTCACTAAAAGTCCTTTAATTTAAATAAATAAAGAAAGGATGTTTTTTTTTGATATAAAATATTGCAGAAATACATTTTTTTGTATCTTTGCCGGCTCAATTGATGTTTGATAATGAAATACTTGAAACAGTTCGACATACAGTTTGTAGGATTAAAAGAAGGGAATCATCTGTTCGATTATACAATTGACAATAAGTTCTTTGAAGCTTTTAATTTTGATGAATATATAAGTTCATCAATAGAAGTTTCGCTAACATTCGTAAAAAAAAGCACATTACTTGAGCTGGTTTTTGCTGCAGAAGGTACCGTTGAAGTTCCTTGTGATTTAACCAATGAGTTATTTCATCAAGAAGTTTCATCAGAATTACCATTAGTAGTAAATTTTGGACCAGTATATAATGATGATAATGAGGAGATTTTAATATTGCCTCACGAAGCATATGAGTTTAATGTTGCCCAGTTTATTTATGAAATGATTGTTCTAGCAGTTCCTAATAAAAGAATCCATCCAAAAGTATTAGATGGCACTATGGAATCTGAAGCAATTAACAAATTAAAAGAACTAACAATAAAAGAAGAAAACCCTGTAGTAAATACAGACCCAAGGTGGGATAAATTAAAGAATTTAATAACAGAAAAAAAGACATAAAATGGCACATCCTAAAAGAAAAATATCCAAAACAAGAAGAGATAAAAGGAGAACACATTATAAAGCATCTTATCAACAGATAGCTACAGATCCAACGACTGGAGAATCTCATTTATATCACAGAGCTCACTGGCATGAAGGAAAACTTTATTACAGAGGACAAATTGTTTTAGAATCTGCATCTGCTGCTGCAGAAGCTTAGAAACAATCTTCTAGAAACACACGAAAACCCTCAATTTTGAGGGTTTTTTTATGTTTTTTAAGTAAAAACCATCTCTTTTGATGAATTTTACGTAAAAAAGTGAATTTTTTTTCACTACTTTTGATTTTCCAAAATATTTGGTAACAAACAACGAATATGACAAAAATCACTGCAGCAATTTCAGCAGTTGGGAAGTATGTTCCCGAATATGTTTTAACGAATAAAGAGTTAGAATCTTATGTAGATACTAATGATGAATGGATTACTTCAAGAACCGGAATTAAAGAAAGAAGAATTCTAAAAGGCGAAGGTTTAGGTACTTCATATATGGCAATTAAATCTGCAGAAGATTTAATTCAAAAATCAAATATAAACCCCGAAGAAATAGATTTAGTAATTGTTGGTACTGCAACACCAGACTTACCAGTAGCGTCAACAGCTGCTTATGTAGCAACAGAAATTGGCGCAATAAATGCATTTGCATATGACTTGCAAGCGGCGTGTTCTAGCTTTTTATTTGGGATGTCTACCGCAGCTAGTTATATAGAATCTGGTAGGTATAAAAAAGTACTATTAATTGGTGCTGATAAAATGTCTTCTATTTTAGATTATACGGATAGAGCAACTTGTATTATTTTTGGTGATGGGGCAGGTGCTGTTTTATTTGAGCCAAATAATGAAAATTTAGGTTTGCAAGATGAGTATTTAAGAAGTGATGGAATAGGAAGAGATTTCTTAAGAATTGAAGCAGGTGGATCTATAATGCCACCTTCAGAAAAAACGGTAAAAGAAAAAAAGCATTTCGTTTATCAAGAAGGTAAGACTGTTTTTAAATATGCCGTTTCTAATATGGCTGATGTTTCAGAGAAAATGTTAACTAGAAATAAACTTACAGAAGAAGATATTCAGTGGTTGGTACCACATCAAGCAAATAAAAGAATTATTGAAGCAACAGCAAAAAGAGTTGGTGTTGGTTCAGAAAAAGTAATGATGAACATCCAAAGATATGGAAATACAACATCAGCAACTTTACCTCTTTTATTAGCAGACTATGAAAATCAATTAAAAAAAGGAGATAATTTAATTTTTGCTGCATTTGGTGGTGGTTTCACTTGGGGAGCTATATACTTAAAATGGGCATACAATTCAGAAAAATTAATAACTAAAGAATAAGAAACATGGATATTAAAGAAATTCAAAATCTTATAAAATTTGTAGCAAAATCTGGCGCTAGCGAGGTAAAGTTAGAAATGGAAGATATAAAGATTACCATTAAAACAGGTTCTGGTAAAACAGAAACCACAATTGTTCAAGCAGCTCCTGTAGCTAGTATACCTCAAATTGCAGCTCCAGTTACTGCACAGTTCGTAGAGCCTGCTGCACCTTCGGTAGTGCAGAATGACGATTCTAATTATATTACAGTAAAATCTCCAATTATTGGAACTTTTTACAGAAAATCTTCTCCAGAGAAACCAAATTTTGTTGAAGTTGGTACAGATATAAATATTGGTGATACAGTTTGTGTCATTGAAGCAATGAAGTTATTTAACGAAATTGAATCTGAAGTTTCAGGTAAAATTGTTAAAGTTTTAGTTGACGATTCTTCTCCTGTAGAATATGATCAACCTTTATTTTTAGTAGATCCATCTTAATTTAGATGCTTAGATTTCTAGATTTTTTAAATGCTGATTATTTTAAGAAATCCAACAATCAAATTTTCTAATGAACTAATTTAACAAAGATGTTTAAAAAAATATTAATTGCCAATAGAGGAGAAATTGCATTACGTGTAATTCGAACCTGTAAAGAAATGGGCATAAAAACAGTCGCTGTATATTCTAAAGCAGATGAAGAAAGTTTACATGTTAGATTTGCTGATGAAGCCGTGTGTATCGGACCAGCTCCTAGTAGTGAATCTTATTTAAAAATGTCAAATATTATAGCCGCTGCAGAAATTACAAATGCAGATGCTATTCATCCAGGATATGGATTCTTATCTGAAAATGCTAAGTTTGCTAATTTATGTGAAGAACATAACATCAAGTTTATTGGAGCTACAGGTAGAATGATTGACCAAATGGGAGACAAAGCAAACGCGAAGTCTACTATGATAGAAGCAGGTGTACCTTGCGTACCCGGTTCTGAAGGTACAATAGCTGATTTTGAAGAATGTGAGAAAGTGGCTTTAGAGACAGGTTATCCTGTTATGCTAAAAGCGTCTGCTGGTGGTGGTGGTAAAGGAATGCGTGCTGTTTGGAAACCTGAAGACTTAAAAGAAGCTTGGGATTCTGCAAGACAAGAAAGTAAAGCGGCTTTTGGAAATGATGAGATGTACATGGAAAAGCTGATTGAGGAGCCAAGACACATTGAGATTCAAATTGTTGGAGATTCTTATGGAAAGGCTTGTCATTTATCAGAAAGAGATTGCTCTATCCAAAGACGTCATCAAAAATTAACAGAAGAAACACCGTCTCCTTTCATGACAGATGAATTGAGAGACCTCATGGGAAATGCAGCGGTAAAGGCAGCAGAATATATTAAATATGAAGGTGCTGGAACCATCGAGTTTTTGGTTGATAAACACAGAAACTTCTACTTTATGGAGATGAATACTCGTATACAAGTAGAGCATCCAATTACGGAAGAAGTGGTAAATTATGATTTAATTCGTGAACAGATTTTAGTGGCAGCTGGAGTCCCTATTTCAGGAAAAAATTATTACCCACAATTACATTCTATTGAATGCAGAATTAATGCTGAAGACCCTCATAATAACTTTAGACCAGCACCTGGGAAAGTTACTACTTTCCATGCTCCTGGAGGTCACGGAGTAAGAATGGATACCCATGTATATGCAGGGTATATGATTCCGCCAAATTACGATTCTATGATTGCCAAGTTAATTGTTACTGCTCAAACAAGAGAAGAGGCAATTAATAAAATGAAACGTGCTTTAGATGAATTTGTAATTGAAGGAATTAAAACAACCATACCTTTCCATAGACAATTAATGGATCATCCAGATTACGCTGCAGGGAACTACACAACTAAATTTATGGAAGATTTTGTAATGAAACCTTAAATTAAGATTTAGTTATAATACTATATTAAAATAGAGAATACACTTTTGTATTCTCTATTTTTTTTATCTTTAGCGCAAATTATTGTTATAATGAAAATTGATGGAATTGATAAAATTATCATAAAAAGATTAGTAAAAGACGCCAGAACCCCAGTGCTAAGTATTGCTAGGGAAGTTGGTATTTCTGGAGCAGCAATTCATCAACGGTTAAGAAAGTTAGAAAAATCTCAATTAATTGATGGGTATAGAATGGTGATAAATCCTAAATCTTTAGGGTATACAACAACAGCTTTTGTTGGCGTATTTTTAGATTCTTCTAGTTTATATTCTTCAGCAATAAAAAGACTAAAAGATATACCTGAGGTTATAGAAAGCCATTATACAACGGGTAACTATGCGATTTTTATAAAAATTTTATGCAAAAATAATGAAGATTTAATGCATCTTTTAAATAAAGATATTCAAAACATTAAAGGCGTTTCTAGAACTGAAACATTTATTTCATTAGATCAACAAATTGACAGGCAAATTTATATATAATACAAACTTTTCGTTCATTCAGTCGTAATAGTTTCTTGCAGAAGCTTTAGTATTTAGAACCATCATGTTTTCCTACTTCAAAACCATGTTTTCCTAAAAACTGATTTCCGCTATCTATAGCATCTTCTTCAAGAGTTGTTCCCATAGAATCATTCCATCTATTTAAATACCCAAAGAGAGAAATTACGCCTAACATTTCTACAATTTCGCCTTCATTCCAATATTTATATAATTGCTGTTTGAGGTCTGCATTAACTGCATTCGGCACCATAGAAGCTGCTAAAGAGAAATCTAACGCGGCTCTTTCAGCATCAGAAAAAGCTTTGTGAGTTTTATATTCCCAAATATTATCTAATTGTTCTTGTTCAGCTCCATAACGTTCGGCAGCTCTAATTGCGTGTGCTTGGCAATATCTGCAGCCAGTTGCATTGCTAGAAACCCAAGCAATCATTCTTTTTAAAGCGGATGTAACGCGGCCTTCATTTGCCATTACAGCTTTGTTTAAATTGATAAAAGCTTTCGAAATGGCTGGTCTCCTTTGCATTGTTAAAACCGAGTTCGGACAAAAGCCGAGCGTTTCATTAAAAAATTCTGCTAATTTTTTTGTTTCTAAATCGTGTTCTGCTGATAATGGAGTTACTAATGCCATCTGTTAGTTTTTTGAGATTTATTCATTTTAGGTTCTAATTTCTATCTGTTTTCTTATTTTTGTTTAAAAGCACAATTTAAGACTTCAATTTTTAAAAAAATATAAAAGATGGTTAAAAATATAATTACTACCAAATGGACACAAAAATCACAATTTGAAACTGATAATCCTAGTGGACATGGATTGACAATGTTTGATAAATCTCAAGATAACGGAGATGTTATCGGGTTCGCGCCAAAAGCTTTAATGTTATCTTCCTTAGCAGGCTGTTCTGGTTTAGATGTGGTTTCATTATTAGAAAAAATGCGTGCTGAAGTTGCCGATTTTAGAATAGAAGTTACCGCAGAATTAACAGATGAACACCCTAAGTTTTACAACAAAGTAAAAGTAGATTATCATTTCTATGATAGTGAATTACAGCCTGAGAAAATTCAAAAAGCGGTAAACTTATCCGTGACAAAATACTGCGGAGTGATGGAAATGTTTAGACAATTTGCTGATATAGAAATTGAAATCCATTTACATAAAATATAACACGGAACTAATCGCTAAAAAAAAACCGCTATGAGATGGACGCTAAAGTCGCAAACAGAAAAAGAAAAAGTAGAGAAACTAGCGGAAGAATTGCAGGTAGATTTTACGATTGCATCAATTTTATGTCAAAGAGATATTGAAACATTTAACGATGCAAAAAAATTCTTTCGTCCAAGTTTAGATGAAATTCATGATCCTTTTTTAATGAAGGATATGGATGTTGCGGTAGCAAGAATTGAAACTGCAATTGCGAACAATGAAAATATTTTAATTTATGGCGATTATGATGTGGATGGAACAACTGCAGTTTCTTTAGTTTCTTCCTATTTAAGAACGATTTATCCAAATATAGCCACGTACATTCCAGATAGATATACAGAAGGTTATGGGGTGTCTTATATGGGAATTGATTTTGCTAATGATAATGATTTCTCTCTTATTATTGCCTTAGATTGTGGAATAAAAGCGATTGAGAAAGTGGCGTATGCAACGGAAAAAAACGTCGACTTTATTATTTGTGATCACCATAAACCAGGTGCAGAAATACCAAAAGCTATTGCAATTTTAAATCCAAAAAGAGAAGATTGCAACTATCCTTTTGATGAATTATGCGGGTGTGGAGTTGGGTTTAAACTCATACAGGCTTTAGGTGTTTCTAGAAACCAAACGATTGAAGATTTTGTGTCCTATTTAGATTTAGTCGCTACTGCTATTGGTGCAGATATTGTGCCTATGAATGGGGAAAATAGAGTGCTTGCATATCATGGTTTACAAGTGATTAATCAGAATCCAAGAAATGGAATTAAAGCGATCATTCAACAAACTAAAAAGACCGAGCTTACGATAACAGATGTTGTTTTTACGATTGCGCCAAGAATTAATGCTGCCGGAAGAATAAAACATGGAAATTATGCTGTTGAACTCTTAACCGAAATGGATTTTGACGCTGCTGTTGAATTTGCGGCTGCAATAGAAATTTTTAATGCAGATAGAAAAGATTTAGATAAAAAAATTACAGATCAAGCTATCATTCAAATTATTGATAATGAGGAGGAAAATAAATTCACTTCTGTTGTTTATCAAGAAGATTGGCACAAAGGAGTTATTGGTATTGTTGCTTCTAGGTTGATTGAGAAATACTACAGACCTACTTTAGTTTTTACAAAAAGTGGCGATAAATTAGCAGCTTCTGCACGTTCTGTTAAAGGATTTGATGTTTACAATGCACTTCATGAATGTGAGGAATTTATAGAACAATTTGGCGGACATAAATATGCTGCTGGTTTAACTTTACTGCCAGAAAATTATACTAATTTCAAAAACAAGTTTGAAGAAGTTGTTGAACGAACTATTGATAAAAAATTATTAACTCCAGAGATTTCTGTGGATGCAGAAATAGATTTATCTGAAATTACGCCTAAGTTTTTTAGAATTATTCAGCAAATGGCGCCTTTCGGGCCCTTGAATATGAAGCCAACTTTTAAATCAACCTGTGTTAGAGATAATGGTTTCGGAAAACAAGTTGGTGCGGATAAAACACATTTAAAGCTAAATGTTTTTCAAGGGGATAATAAAAAAACCTACAATGCAATTGGTTTTAGCTTAGGTGATAAAATGGAGTTTGTACAAAATGACTTTGACATTGTTTATGCTTTGGATGAAAACGAATGGAATGGTCATAAATCTGTGCAATTGGTTTTGAAGGATTTGAAGTAACCTTACTTTCAAAAGTATTTTTCCCTGTCTTTTTGCACAGGAATTATAAAAACTAACTTTCCATAGACATTAAAACCATCCTCAACTCCATAAAAGTAAAAGATTTATCTACTTTTTCTTTGAGGTCTGTTAAGTTTTTAAACTTCGTTTCTTCAATAGCTTTGATAATTTTTTTATACTTTTTTATCTCAATTAATTCTAAAATATCAACATCTCCAGAAGCAATATAACTTGCTAAATGGCTCTCAATTGTGCCAGATGTTAAACTTCTTTCTTTGGCGATTTCTTTGACTGAAAGACCTGACTTAAATAACTCGAAAGTAATTTGTTTCGTTGGTTTTTTGTCTTCTTTCTTCTGTTCGTTGAAGTTATTAATTCCGTTTTCTTTGCAATAGGTTTCAATAGCTTCCAAAATTTCTTCTCCATATTTAGAAACTCTTATTTTACCCATTCCAGTAATTTTTAATAAGGCCGTTTCTGTTCTTGGTAACGTATCACACATTGCATATAGTGTTTCTTGTGTAAATATTTGAAAGTGTGGAATCTTTTCTAATTTAGAAATATCATCTCTTAATTCACGTAATTTTATGGCTAAAATAGGGTCGCG
Organism: uncultured Acidimicrobiia bacterium; assembly: GCA_964195455.1. GTDB lineage: Bacteria > Bacteroidota > Bacteroidia > Flavobacteriales > Flavobacteriaceae > Polaribacter. The sequence goes on along the minus strand of CAXMOR010000039.1, from coordinate 5,055 downwards.
TTTAGAAACAACTTTTTTCTTTTTAGATGGTTCTGATTTTTGTAAAACAGCTTTTGCTCTTACTTTTAAATATTCTTGAACTTTAAAACCATTCGTCATTTTTTGAAGTGAAAAAAGCTTTTCTAATAACTTTTCTTGCAAGGAATCAAACTGCTGCGTAAAATCTTTTTTTACGGCTTTATTATCCGTTGAAAATGAAATAGCATTTAAAGGTTTTAGAATATTGCCTTTTGTCTGTGTTACAAAATAGTCCAAAGCTTTTATAAAACGTTCTTGAATTTGAGAACTATTTTCAGGAAGAATAGTCTCCTCTGAAATAATATTTAATTGGTTTTTAAATCCGTAAGAAACTTTCATTAAAGCTACAACTCCTTCATCTTTTATGGTTTGTAAGTGATCTATGACGTCTCCTTTAATACTTGTCTTGTTCTTATAATAGATGTCGATCAATCTTGATATTGGATACAAGAATGGTTGATAATCAAATAATTCTGAAATTAAATTTAATTGAAAATTTTTTTCGGATTCATTTAAAATAGTTTCATCAGGATGATTTTCTTCTACAGTTTCATTAAAAGTACTTATCGTTTTATCATTGATTATCGCATTGCTAGAAATGGGCGTTTTTAAAACTAAGCCTTCTAGCGAAGTACACCTGCTCAAAGCCACATATGTCTGGCCATGCGCAAAAGAAGCTTCTGCATCAATTACCGCTCGTTCAAATGTTAAACCCTGACTTTTATGAATGGTAATGGCCCAAGCTAAACGCAAGGGAATTTGTTTAAAAGAACCAACAATATCTTCTTTTAGCTCTTTTGTTTCCTCATTAATAGAATAATTGATATTATCCCATAGTTCTTTTTCGGCAACAATTTCGTCAACTTCATTGGCGCACTGTACGGTTACAGTTTCTTTTGAAACATCTGTAATGACACCGATTTTACCATTATAATACCTTTTTTCTAAGGAGGAATCATTTTTGATAAACATAACTTGGGCCCCTATCTTTAAGGCTAAATTTTCATCATTAGGAAAAGCGTTTTCATTGAACTTACCTGAAACCTCGGCTTTAAAAAAACAGCTTTTGGTCTTTAGTTTATTTAATTCAAAATCGTTGATTAAGTTGGCTCTTCTATTATGTGTTGTAAGCGTGATATAACCTTCTTCTTTACTTGGAGAGAAATTAGGGTTATACCGTTCATTTAAAATTTTAGCAGATTTTTCTGATAAATCATCATTTCTAATTTCATTTAAAATTGTGATAAAATCTTCGTTTTTCTGACGGTAAATATGCTTTAATTCTATAGAAACGACATTGGCTTCTTGATAGGCTTTACTACTAAAAAAGTAAACGGTATTGTAGTGTTGCTGAAGTAAACTCCATTCATTGGGTTTTACAACGGGTGCTAATTGTTGTAAATCGCCAATCATTAAAACTTGGGCACCTCCAAATACTTTGTTTCGGTTTTTGTAACGACGTAATACTTGATCGATACCATCCAATAAATCGGCACGTACCATAGAAATTTCATCAATAATTACTAAATCTAAAGATTTTATAATATCAATTTTAGTCTTTGAAAATTTACGTTGAGCATTCGATGTATTCGCAATCTGATTTGGCAAAATAGGTCCAAAAGGCATTTGAAAAAACGAATGAATTGTTACCCCTTTTGCATTGATTGCGGCAACACCTGTGGGAGCTACAATAACCATTCTTTTTAAAGATTCTTTTTTAATTTGATGTAAAAAAGTAGTTTTTCCTGTACCTGCTTTTCCTGTGATAAACAAATTTCTATCTGTTTTTTCTATAAAATTGAGTGCAAGTTCTAATTCAGGATTTTTTGGCATTTTTACTTTTTGATGCAAGGTAAATAATTAAAAAATATTTCATAAAAATCTATCTAATTAATTTCATATAGAGTATGAGCATTACAAGACCATAGAAGAGAGGAAATAGATATCTAAAATATATAAGCAACGGAACCTTAGCCTTCTTTTTTTTACCTCTATTTACTCTGTTATTGATGATTACTGCAATTATTCCAAGAAAAATAAAGATATATCCAACTATAATTACATATTCAATAAAAGTATTGTACGTAAGTTTGGGTAGGATAGATGCAGAATAGAAATTGAAGGCTACAACGGTAAGCATTAATGTAAAGCCAACTCCTATTTGAGTCCCAAAATCCTCTATCCAAAAGATAGCAAATGAAGCCAAAATTATAATTAGTAATGGAAATAATACTTGCCATTGATAATATCCGGGAAGTCGTTTAGCTGTTACTTCGAAAGTTACCCTAGAATATAAATTTTTGTCTGAATCTATATCATCATGCATAAATTGGTATTTCTTTTTAATGATGCTGGTTTTCTTACTAATAAATTCCCAATCTTCTGCGATGTAGTGATTTGCTTCTCCTTCAACAAAAAATTTGGGGTCTTTAAAAACAAGTTCATTGCTATTACTACCAAACGCCTCTATAGAAATTAAATAACTTTGTGTGTCGAATGGGAATTTAATAAAATCCATTTTTGAACTAAAAGTTTCAAAGAAACGTTTTTCATAATTTATTTTTCCATTAGAATATACATCAATTCTAATATTTGGTGTATCTCCACTACCTTGTATATTGATGAGTTCAAAAGTTGGAATCCACATCTTATTTTTCAGCTCATTTATTCTTTCCTTTTGATAAGTTTTAGATGCTACAAGACCATTTTTAGTCTTAAACTTCACATCTTCATCATGCCAAGAATAAATAAGATAGCCATCTATTTGATAAGTTTCATCAACTGAATTAATGTTATATATCTTATTAATACGAAGTTTTACAGAAACCTCGATTGGATATTTTTCTACTTGCTCATTAACATTGTTCTTTTGGCTAGAAAAAGATTGAAAAACTGGAAGAAGTAATAGTAAAATATAGAATTGATATATTGGCTTAATTTTTTTTTGTATTTTTTTTATCATATCTATTATTTATAATATTATGGACGATATAGTTAAGCCTTCTCTTTTAAATAGTAATTGAATTAATATTTAAAGAGATTAAAAAAATCCCAAGCTAAAAGCTTAGGATTTAAATATTTATAAGTCTAAATAGATAGACTACATTTCTAATGCTTTTGTTGGGTTGTTATCCATTAACAACTCCATCGGGTTTTCTAGCGCTTCTTTCACAGCAACTAAGAACCCAACAGATTCTCTACCATCTACAATTCTATGATCATAAGACAAGGCAACATACATAATTGGCTGAATTACAACCTCACCATTTACTGCCATAGGTCTGTTTACAATATTGTGCATTCCTAAAATTCCACTTTGTGGAGGATTCAAAATTGGCGTAGATAACATAGAACCAAAAACGCCACCATTTGTAATAGTGAATGTTCCACCGGTCATTTCATCAATTGTAATTTGTCCATCTCTAGCTCTAATTGCTAAACGTTTTACTTCAGATTCTACACCTCTAAAAGATAAGTTTTCAGCATTTCTAATTACAGGTACCATTAAACCTTTTGGTCCAGAAACGGCTATAGAAATATCTTGAAAGTCATTCTTGATTTGGAAATCTCCATCAATCATAGAATTCACATCAGGATATAGTTTTAAAGCTCTTACAACCGCTAAAGTAAAGAAAGACATAAATCCTAAGCCAACACCGTGTTTTGCTTTAAAATCTTCTTTAAATTGCGTTCGTAAATCAAAGATTGGTTGCATGTTTACTTCGTTAAAAGTAGTTAACATGGCAGTTTCACTTTTTACAGCGACTAAACGTTCAGCAACTTTTCTGCGCAACATAGACATCTTCTTACGCTCAGTCCCTCTAGAACCATTTGCTGGTTGAGTTCCCATAGAAGGCACAGCTTTTACCGCGTCATCTTTCGTGATTCTTCCATCTTTTCCGGATCCCTTTATCGCTGATGTGGCAATTCCTTTCTCAGCTAATACTTTTTTAGCGGCAGGAGAAGCAGTCCCAGTAGCATACGTATCCGCTTTTGGAACTTCTTTTACGGCAACTTTCTTTTCTTCCTTTGGAGCCTCGGTTTTTGGCGCGTCACCTTCTGGTTTTTCAGCACTTGTATCAATTAAACAGACAACTGCACCAACTGCAACGGCGTCACCTTCTTCAGCTTTTAAAGTGACAATTCCGCTTTCTTCAGCAGGCAATTCTAAAGTTGCTTTGTCAGAATCTACTTCTGCAATAGGTTGATCTTTTTCAACATAATCTCCATCTTCAACTAACCACGTTGCAATTTCTACTTCTGTAATCGATTCTCCCGGAGAAGGAACTTTCATTTCTAAAATCATGGTAATATAATTTTTATTTATAACCTATTTTACTACGTTGTTCTTGTTTTGTGTTTTGCTTATTTTTTTCAACTAAATAATTCAGTGCTTCGTATACATTTTCAAATTGTTGATCATATTTACTTTCCAATTCTATCAGTTTTTGGCTTAATTCTGAATGAGATAAAGCAAACTGTCTTAGTTGTACAAAGGCACGAATAATTGAAATATTTACATTAATTGCAACATTACTTCTTAAAATACTGGAAAGCATTGACACTCCTTGCTCTGTAAATGCAAAAGGTAAATATTTACTATGTTTCCCTCGACCATTCTTGTTTAAGGTCACAAACTGTGATCTTAAAGAAGAATATTCGTTAATTGTGATTTCAAACATAAAATCTTCTGGAAACCTTTTTAAATTTCTACGTACGGCTTGTTTTAAAACTCTAGTTTCGACTTGATATAATTCGGACAAATCAAAATCAAGCATAACTTTTTGATTTCGAATCGTATATATTTTATCATGAATTATCTTCAGGTCCATTTTAAATTATTTAGTGGTTTCAAAAACACTATCAATAACTCTTCTTTGTCTTCTTTTATCTCTAGCACTCGATCCTGGAGCAGGAACTGCTGCATAATCTCTAGATGCTACTTCTAATTTTACTAGATCTAATCGTTGCAACATGGGTGTCCATGCACCCATGTTTTTTGGTTCTTCTTGTGCCCAAACGTACTTTTCTACATTT
>CAXMOR010000038.1:0-2761 GCA_964195455.1 uncultured Acidimicrobiia bacterium | reverse complement strand
ACTACAGAACAGTTTTCTATTTTAAATGTTCCTAGTTGGTTACATTTAGATGTTTCATCTGGTGTAATTTCTCCTAAGAGTAAAAGAATAATTACTGCTACTATAGATAAAGAATTATCTGCTCATATTTATAACGAAATTTTATATTTAGAAACAGATTTTGGTTATAATCAAAAACTACCTGTAAATTTAAGAGTGTTAGAACAAGAACCAGATTGGTCTGTGAACCCTAATGATTTTAATTCAAGCAGCAATATTATTGGAAGAATAAAAGTAGAAGGCTTGTTCTCTGATGATAAATATGATAGAGTTGGAGTGTTTTTTAATGACGAAGTACGTGGTGTTTCAAATTTAGAATATGATGAATCCTACAATCAATATTACACTTATTTAACTATTTATAGTAATGTTGGAAATGCAGATGATTCTGAAAGTAACCAAACAGAAAACTTAAATTTCAAAATTTGGGATGCTTCTGAAGGAAAAGTTTTAGAATCTACAATAGATGGTGTTTTATCTGTAGTATATAAACTTAATGATGTTCGAGGTAATTTAATTAATCCTGCATTGTTCGAAAATACGGAATCAATTGAACAAGAAATTGATTTTAATAATGGTTGGACATGGGTTTCTTTTAATGTTAGTGATGAAGGTTTTAATAATATTAATAAATTAACAAATAATATGTCATTAAGTACTAATGATAGAATTATTTCTACGGCACCTGTTAAAACTGAAACTTACACAGAAGGTTTTGGTTGGGATGGTTCAATTTCGGCTAATGGTGGATTAAGTGGCAGTAATATGTACAAAGTTTACTTGTCTAATCAGCAATCTTTAAAGATAAAAGGACCCTTGGTCGATATAAATAATTGGGAATTTCAAATAGTAAATGATTGGAATTGGTTGCCTTTTACATTACCATCAAACCTGCTTCTAAACAATGCATTAGCTAATTATAGCGCTTCAGCTGGAGATGTAATTAAGTCGCAAAATTTATTTGCAATTTATGATGACAATAATGGATGGATTGGATCTTTAAATTATTTAGAAGAGGGTAAAGGCTATATGTTAGAATCAAGTTTAGAACAAACTTTTAAGTACCCAAATTTATATGCGAAATTTTCTTCAAAAGGTTCTCAACAAGAGAATATTTCATCTGATTTTTCAAAATATTCAAGTAATATGAATGCCATTGTAATTATGCCAGAAGAATACAATGAATTGTTGGTCTTTGATGCTAATAATATATTAAAAGGAGTTTCTAAAACTAAAACATATGGTAACAAAGAGTTGAACTTTATAACAGTTTATGGCGATGAAAATGAGGATTTAGAATTTTATCTTAAAAAAGATAAAACGCTAAAAGCGACAACCAAAAAGTTTAATTTTAGTAAAAACACTTTGCTTGGGTCCTATAATAAACCAATAGATTTAAGAGAAACAAAGTATGTTTTTAGTGTTTCTCCAAACCCATTTAAGAAACAATTTATAATTAATGTTAATTCTCAAAAAGAACAGGTTTCAAGAATCGTATTATTCTCTGCAACTGGTCAAATGGTTTACAAAAAAGAGTTTAACCTATCTGAAGGGAATAACTCATTATTAATTAAACCAGAAATTAGCAATGGAGTTTATCTTTTACATTACATAAATAACAATGAAACTGTAATTAAAAAAATCATTAAAAATTAATGAAAAAGAAATTGTTTGCTGCTACATTATTATTGTTTGTGAAAATGAATATTTACTGTCAATCACCAGATTGGAAAGTGAATGAAAGTCAGTTTCAATACACAATGACTATTGTAGCATTTTTAAATGTAGATGGAGCTACTTTGTCAGATACAAATGATAAAGTAGCCGCCTTTGTAGATGGCGAGTTAAGAGGTGCTACTAATCTTATATATGCTGCTAGCAATAATAGGTATTTAGCTTATTTAGTTATTTTTTCAAATAACTCTAATGAAACAGTAAATTTTAAAATTTATAATTCTTTAACTGATAAAATTATAGATGTACCAAAAACTTTGAGCTTTGTAATAAATAAACACCAAGGAAATGTATTACAGGCATATAGTTTGGCAAGCCCTGAACTTAGTGTGGAATCAAAAATTATAGATTTTAATTTTGAAGAAACTACTGTTAATAAAGTTATTAATAACAACAAAATAATTATTGAAAGTAATGTTTTTATTACGGATAATATTAATACTTTAAATGCACGATTTGACTTGAGTCCTGGTTCAAAATTATATGAAAGCACCAATCAAATAATTTCAGGGAACAACTCCTTAGATTTTTCTGATAGTAAAAAAGTGAATGTTCTTTCTGAAGATGAATCTGTTTTTGAAGAATGGACTATAGAAATCATAAATGTAGATAGAGATGGCGATGGGGTTTATTCAGATACGGATTGCGATGACAATGAACCATTAGCATATCCAGGAAATACAGAAATTTTAAATGATGGCATTGATAATGATTGCGATCCTAGCACCCTTGATAGTAATAGTTTACATCTAAATATTCAAGAAAAAAAATATTTTAGAATATTTCCAAATCCAGCTAATGGGTTTATACAATTAGAAAGTATAAAAGTTTATTCTGAAAAATTTAACTGTAAAATTTTTGATGTAAATGGGCGAGAAATAAAAAGAATTGAAAATATAGATAAAGATTTTAAAATAGACATCAGCATATTTAAGAAAGGTATTTATTTCATTCAATTATATAATAAAACAAACAAACAAACGAAGCG
>CAXMOR010000037.1:0-3655 GCA_964195455.1 uncultured Acidimicrobiia bacterium | reverse complement strand
GCGCAAAACTGGATTGAGATAAACTGAGGCTTAAAAAAGTAGTTAATAATGTAAGTGTGTATTTCATGTTTAATTAAAGTTTTTTACTAATTTATTACTATCGAAATGATAGCAAACATAATAATTAGACGAAGCTCATTTTAAATGGTTGCCAACGTTTAGTATAAGAGCAGTTGCGGATTTATGTACACTTACTTCCAATTGAAAAGATAGTCAATTAAAACAAAAAACGGTTTGAGAATAATTTCAAACTGCTATTGTTTTTATACATTGTTGTAAGTAGTTTTTACTTCAATTCTTTCAATAATGTATTGGCTGCAAGTTTACCCAATTCATTAGAAGCTAAAGGGCTTGCACCTGTGATTAGTTTTCTGTCAACACAAACGGTTTTATCAGATTCTGTATTAACTATAATAGCACCTAAGTTTTTCAACCTTTCGCTCACACCGTTTTTCATGTGCCCTGGCAAATAACCAATCATTGGGGTCATTTCATCCACAGCGTCAGGGAATACAGCCATCTTGTATCCATCGTAAAGAAATTTTTGATTATCAAGTGTAGTAGATAATAATGCACCTGGTCCATGACAAAGCGTAATTGTAAATAAGTCTCTGTTGTGAGCCCAAGTTAAGGCTTTTGCAACATTTCTATCTTCTGGAATTCCAATCATTGCTCCGTGTCCACCAGGTACAAATACAGCAGCATAAGAACTATCATTCGCAAATGAATTCGTAATAAATTCAGTTAACTTTTTAGGTTGCTCAAAACTCGATTTATACTCGTTGTAAATTGCTCTTATATTTTCGTCTTCTTCAGGAAAAGCCCACATTTCAAATACAACAGGTTTACCAGTAGGAGTAACTATTTTAAAATCAAATCCTGCATTTTTAAGATGTAACATTGGTACAAGTGCTTCTATTGGGTGATTTCCTGTAGAAAATAATTTTCCATTTTTCATCTCCAAGTTTTTTTGCTCAGTGAAAATTACCAAAATCTTAGATCTACTTCCTTGGTATTTTGTGTACTTGATGTCCTCAAAATCCGTTTTGGAAACTGTTCCTAATGATAAGGCTAAACTTGAAGGGCTATACGAGCCATCCTCTTCTAGTTTAGGTTGAGCCATAAAATAGATTACAATAAATGCAAGTACAATGACACTTGCTAATCCAATTAATATTTTCTTAATCATAATTTTTGTTTTTAAAATTTGAAACAAAAGTACGTTACTGGTATAAGATGAAATTAACCCTATGGTAAGAAAACTATTTTTTAGCATTTTCTACTCTTATACGACTTAAGCTTTGTTGTGTAATGCCTAAATAAGATGCGATGTGATAGTTTGGAGTGTATTGCTCAATATCGGGATATTGTTTCAGAAACAAATCGTATCTCTCCGGAGCAGTTAGTTGTAATTGATTTAAGATTCTTTTATGCAAACTGACCACATGACGCTCTAAGTTTTTTCGTTGAAAAGCTTCAAATTCAGGGAATATTGAATATATTCCATCGAGTTTTTTAGCATTAAATTCGATTATATTTGAATCGGTAATGCACTCTATAGTTAATGTAGATAGCTCATTAGTGTAGATGGCCATAAAATCACTAATCCACCAATTTTTGATAGCAAATTGTAATGTGTGCTCTTTCCCCTTTTTATCAATACAATAAGCTCTTAAGCAGCCGTCTTTAACAAAATACGTATTCTTCACAGCTTGTCCTTGACGAATTAAAACATCCCCTTTAGAAACCGCCTTTTCTTTTGCAATAGAAACAACATATTCTTCGGCTTTTGGGCTAAGAGTTGTACTACTTTTTATTTTACTGATTAAGTCTTCCAATTTTTGTCTTGATTATAATTACTTACAACGGTTAGTATATGAAAAGTAGCAGACTTAAAATACTCTTTTTTTCGGTTTAAAAATCAACTTTGAAAAAAGCACAAATTTTTAAGTTGGCGTTGAACTGCAATTTTTCATATGCTATGTTGTAAACAGTTATTTCTTAATTATTTTTTTTGAAACAATTAAATTACCGTCTATAGATAGAATTGATACTATATATACTCCACTCTTAAAATTAGTAAAGTCTAATTTTAAGGAATTTAGATTATATGAGTTTTCGATTCTAAAAATTTCTTTACTAAGAATATTACGAATTAGTATTGATTTAAATTCTGTTTTGCTGTTAATGGTTACAAAATTTGAAATAGGGTTTGGAAAAATTGACAAATTTATTGTATTTGCAAATTCATCAGTAGATAAAGAACTTTGAAGAAGGGCTTGGTATGCATTTATTCTGCCATATCCATAATAAATATCAAAACCTGAAATATCTTCGGAAAAATTTCCTACTTGGTCTTCTGCTGTATTTCTAATAATACTTCTAATATCATCGGGTGTTTTATCAGCATCTTGTGCAAGTAATAATGAACTAAGCCCTGTAACTATAGGAGCTGCTTGTGATGTTCCTCCCCAATAAGAATTGTAATTAGTATCTGATTGATAATTTAGACCATAAATATAATTTCCAGGCGCAACAACATCAATATGATTTCCATAATTACTTCCACTAGTCGTACTCCAAAAAAATGGAGCTGAACGTTCGTCATTGGGATTCGTTGCACCCACTGCAATTGTATTTTGATAACCTGCAGGGTAAAAAGTGGTATTGTTGTTTTCATTCATCATACAAGCTACAACAGTTACTCCATTGTTATATGCATAATCAATCGCATCTTTCATAGAGCTAGAAAACCCTGAACCTCCTACTGACATATTGATAACTTTCGCACCATTATCTACAGCATAATAAATAGCATCTGTCCACCAAGAATAATAACCAGAGTTATTTTCATCTAAAATTTTTCCAATCATTAATTTACAATTCCAATCAATACCTGAATACCCTAGGTTATTATTTGAATTTGCTCCAATTATTCCTGTTACGTTTGTTCCGTGTCCATGATCATCTGTTGGGTCATCATCATTATTTGCAAAATCCCAACCATTTATATCATCAATATAACCGTTGTTATCATCATCAATGCCATTCAATGTTTCGTTAGAATTTGTCCATAGTCTTCCGCTAAATTCTGGATGATCTAATTTAATACCAGTATCTAAAACTGCAACGATAATGGACTGTTCTCCTTGCTCTATATCCCACCCAAGTTCCATGTCTATATCTGCATCATTTGTAGCTGGCGATAGTGAAAATGTACCATCATTATATAAACCATATTGTCTTGAAAAGTATGTGTCGTTTGGGGTATATTGTAATTCTGCTTTTTTTCCACCGCCTGTACCAATAAAATCTGGTTCTACATATTCAAATAGATTTGAGTTCTTGTATTGTTTGATCAAGTGATCAATATTTTGATTTGATTCGAAATTGAGAATATAAGTATCTTTCTTTTTCTTGTTTCCACTTAATATTATGGACTGTACTCTATATTTTTTATTTATGTTATCTAATTCCTTATGATTAAATTTTTTATCACTTTTTGGGATTCTATATTCGACACCAATACCTGATTTAAATTTAACAATGAGCCTATTATTAATCTTTTTTGTAGTTTGAGCAAAAGACCCATATTGGGAAAGTATAAATATCAATAAAAATAAATTTTTCATATTTCTTAGTTTTAATTGTTTAC
>CAXMOR010000036.1:0-2944 GCA_964195455.1 uncultured Acidimicrobiia bacterium | reverse complement strand
TATTTGGTTTATTTCATCTTTCTGAAAATACAGAATGTCTTTTTTAGACACGCATGATGAAAAAAAGTAAAGGGATAAAATAATCAATAAGAACCCTTTTTTATATATGTTTTTTGTTGTTCGCATATTCGTTTTTTTTTTTGCAAAAATAATCTATTATTTATATATTAATTAATTTTATTTCATTTTTTAAATCAGTAATTATTTTCAATACTATTTGGTAAAACTAGATGTATTCTGAATAACAGCGGTTTAAAATAATTAAAAGGCATTTTTATCTCCCTTAAAAAACATAGACCAAGCTGTTGTAAATACAATTTTAATATCTAAGAAAAAATTCCAATTCTCAATATACCAGATATCAGCGGCGGCTCTATTTTCCATATCTTTCACAAACTTCGTTTCTCCTCTAAATCCATTAATTTGTGCCCAACCTGTAACGCCTGGTTTTGCAAAGTGTCGTACCATAAATTTATCCACTAAAACTCTGTATTCCTCCGTATGTTTTAACATGTGAGGTCTTGGCCCTACTAATGACATGTGATTTAATAATACATTTATAATCTGGGGCAGTTCATCAATATTTGTTTTTCTCATGATAGCGCCAAACTTCGTAACTCTAGTATCATTCTTTGTCGCTTGAAGGTTGTTTGAAGCAGAATTCACCGACATACTTCTAAATTTAAAACAGTTAAAAACTTCTCCATCTTTACCTGTTCTCTCTTGCACAAAAAATACAGGTCCTTTGCTGGTTAATTTTATAATGATTGCTATGATTGGAAACAGCCAAATAAAAACTAAGCATACTATTATAACGGAGAACGATACATCAAAAATTCTTTTTAATGTTCTATTCGTAATACTATTTAAAGGCTCGCTCCTTAATTTCATAATCGGAATATTACGAACATAATCAATTGAAAATGTTTGTGATAAATACTCAGAAAATTCCGGTATCACTCTTACTCTTATCATGTTATTATCTGCATATCGAAATAAATCATTAATTAATTTACTTTCATGATGCGGCAGTGATATAATAATTTCATCAACACTATTTTTTTCTAAAAAAGTTATGATTTGGGATAAGTTTCCTTTATAATAATTTTTAAGATTATTCTTTACTTTAGCGTCTGTAAATAAACCTGAAATTCGAAAACCATATTTAGGCTTTAGGTACACTTCATCAATAAGGGTTGATATATTTTTATTGAGCCCCACCAATAGGATACTACTATAATTATGCCCTTGTTTTCTGTATGTTGTTAAGATATAAATGATAAAGAACCTCCATGATAACACAAAAACAGAAAAAAACCCTATTGCCAACATAAAAAATTGTCGCATAAAAACAGCGTCCAAACTAAAAAATAATAAACCACCACCTAAAAAAAGAAAAGAAATAAGTGCGTATAGGTTTTCGGATAAAACCCTATGTATAAAAACGATTCTTGGAATCTCGTATAAATTAAATTTTAGACCCGTTGCTAACCAAAGCGCACAAGCTACTATCATAAAACTATTGAAGAAAACAACCTGAAAAGATTGGTCGTCCAAAACTAAATGCTTAGCCAATAAAAAGGAGGTGATTAATAGTATCAAATCTCCTATAGAAAATAGTATCGGGGTAAATTTAGACTTTCCTTTTTGCATGTTTATTTTTAAAAAATTGATAAATACTTTTTTATGACTCCAAACAGTTATTAGTTCGGAAGTTTATATTTCTTTATTTTGGGCACTACGTATTGCGGCACCTTGCGTAACACCTTAAAAAATAGCGTTACCTTTCCTAACAGGTTATGCTTTTTAATAATTTGCAAGTCCTCAGACGATTTTTTCTTTTGTAGCTTCGCAGTCGTACTTTTTCCTCCTAATCGCATTTTTACGGCCCAATGATTTAAGAAATATTTTTTAATGCGTTCTTCCTGAAACCATCGTAAAGAAATTTCGTAATCACTTGCGATACTGTAACTTTCATCATATAATCCGTAAGTATCAAAAATAGTCTTTCTCACATAGATGGTGGTATGCAATGGTATCCAACCAAAAGGCAAGTATCTTTTCTTATACACTTTTGATTTATAGATTCTTTTCACATTTTTAGTATTTTCTCTTTCTACATACATTCCATTCGCATACACCAAATCTGCATTCGATAATTGAAAAGCATCTACCACCTTTTGTATAGACTCCGTATCAAAATATAGATCATCTGAATGTAAAATACCTACAATATCACCCGTGGCTTGTTGAATACCTTTATTCAACCCATCATACAAACCCTTGTCTTTTTCAGATTTGTAATAGGCCAATTTATCTTTATACTGTTCAATTTTTTTTTGCGTACCATCGGTAGATCCACCGTCGATTACAATATGTTCAATATTAGGATAACTTTGATTTAAAACGGAGTGAATACAACTTTCAATAAAAGCCTGATTATTATATACAATAGTAATGATAGATACTTTCAATAGTTTAGTTATTTTCTTTTAATAATGCATCAAAAAAAGCGATGGTTGTTTGCAATCCTTCTCTTAATTGCGTTTTTGGTTCCCAGCCTTGTAGTTTTTCTTTTGCTAATGAAATATCTGGTTGACGCTGTTTAGGATCGTCCTGTGGTAGTGCTACATGTATAATTTTAGATTTTGACTTGGTTAAAGCAATCACTTCTTGTGCCAATTCTAACATGGTAAATTCATGTGGATTTCCGATGTTAACAGGACCTAAAAATGAAGGATCTGAGGCCATCATACGAATCATACCTTCGACCAAATCATCTACATATTGAAAAGAACGTGTCTGTAAACCATCTCCAAATATCGTAATATCTTCTCCTTTTAAGGCTTGCACAATAAAATTAGACACCACACGCCCATCTTCTGGATTCATATTTGGTCCGTAGGTATTAAAAATTCTAATAATTTTTATCGCTACGTTATTC
>CAXMOR010000035.1:0-11227 GCA_964195455.1 uncultured Acidimicrobiia bacterium | reverse complement strand
TCCATTAAGTTAAAAATCTTAGCTAACTCATTTACAAAAGCGATATTGATATCTCGTTGAGAATTTTCAATAACTTTTGCAGCCTCAGCAACTTTTATAGTTGGTGCCAAATGTGTACCAGCTGTTATAACAGATTTATATAAATCATCGACTTTCTTTCCTGTTTCTGGAGTAGAACCTGATGTTACTTTTAATATTTTTTCTACCGTATGTAATTTATCGCCTGGATTAATTCTTTCTGGAGAATAGCCTGCAAAGAAATCTTTATTGAATTTCAATCCTGAAACTTTCTCTAAAACAGGAATACAATCTTCTTCAGTTGCTCCTGGATAGACTGTAGATTCATATACCACAATATCTCCTTTTTTCAAAACAAAACCTACGGTTTCACTTGCTTTAATTAAGGGTGTTAGAATGGGTCTGTTGTTTTTATCTACTGGTGTTGGAACCGTTATAATGAAATAGTTGCAGTCTTTTAAATCGCCTAAAATTGATGAACAATACAGTCCTATTTCATCAGAATCCTTAGTAATCAGCACAGATTTCAAAACGTCATCTTCTATTTCTAATGTGCTGTCTTTTCCAGACATTAATTCTTGAACTCTTCCTACATTGATATCAAAACCTACAACACTATATTTTGTTGCAAATAATCTTGCCAATGGCAAACCAACATATCCTAATCCTATAATCCCAATCTTAATTTTACTCATTCTATAAATTTTCCCAATACCATTTTACAGCTTCTTTTAATCCAGCTTGTAATGAATATTGTGGTTGATAGTTTAATAATTTTTTTGCCTTATCTACTGATGCCAAAGAATGAGGAATGTCCCCTACTCTATTTGGACCGTAAACCAATTCAATATCTTTAATTTTCGAATCATATGCTGATAAAAAATCTTTAAGATAGTTTACTAAATCATTCAGCGTGTTTCTTTCTCCATAAGCAACATTATACACCGTATTTACTGCTTCACCACTTTCTGCGACTATTGATAGCAAATTAGCCTGAATAACATTGTCTATGTAAGTAAAATCTCTAGAATATTCTCCATCACCATTAATTACTGGTGATTCTCCTGACATAAACTGACTTACAAACTTTGGAATTACAGCCGCATAGGCTCCATTAGGATCTTGTTTTCTTCCAAATACATTGAAGTAACGCAGTCCGATTGTTTCTAATCCATATGTTTTTGAAAAAACATCGGCATATAATTCGTTTACATATTTTGTGATCGCGTAGGGTGATAATGGCTTCCCAATTTCATCTTCTACTTTTGGAAGCGCTTTAGAATCCCCATAGGTTGAAGAACTTGCTGCATAAATAAATCTTTTCACATTAGCATCTCTTGAAGCCACTAACATATTTAAAAAACCACCAACATTGACATCATTTGAAGTAATTGGATCTTTTATAGATCTTGGTACAGAACCTAAAGCGGCTTGATGTAACACATACTCGACACCTTCAACTGCTTTTTTACAATCATCTAAATTCCGGATATCTCCTTCAATTAAAGTATAATTTGGGTTGGATAATAAGTGAGCTATATTTTCTCTTTTCCCTGTAGCAAAATTATCTAAGCAGATAACTTTATTTCCTTTTTCTAATAGGACCTCACTTAGGTTAGAGCCTATAAAACCGGCACCTCCTGTAATCAATATTTTTTTGTTAGATAATTGAATATCCATCTATAGTTAATTAGGTTGATTTGGAGTTGGCAAATTACAAAAAATGCCTTGTTTGAACTAATTTTTATTTTCTCTTTTTTGTATAAAAAACCTCTACATAAATGTAGAGGTTATTTTTGTGGGCAATGAGGGATTCGAACTCCCGACCCTTCCGATAAATCGGAATGCTCTGAACCAACAGAACTAACTATCTTTTGAAATTAATGCAACTATCATTTTTCTACTTTTCCATTTCTTAATTTCTTTTTCTCTAGCATATGCTAATTCTTTCTCCAGAAAATCTTCCCGGTGCATTAATTTCCAATCATTCGTGCTTCCTGTAAATCCTTTACTCTTTTGATTATGACGAGTAAGCCGAGTAAGCACATCTGAAGTACACCCAACATAATAGCGATCTTTTATCGCACTAAACAATATGTAAACAGTAAATATCATACATTTAAAAACAAAAAAACTTCATCAGTATATGATGAAGTTTTAGTGGGCAATGAGGGATTCGAACCCCCGACCCTCTCGGTGTAAACGAGATGCTCTGAACCAACTGAGCTAATTGCCCTTTATATTTTAATTCCTAGTAGGAAGGAATAACTTATTAATTTTAATCCGAATGCTTTGAACATACTACGCTTAGTTCCCTAAGCGGTGGCAAATATATAATAGATTTTAACTCTACCAAAAGAAAAATGAACTTTTATTTAAATTATTTCTGCAACGACAAAAGTACTCCCTCCAATATAGATTGTATCTTCTTGATTTGCATTAGCTAAAGCAGCTTTTAAAGCTTTTTTTACAGTCGCATATTTTTCACCAAACAAATCAAAATTTAAGGCTTTTTCTTGCAAAACAACTTCTGACAAGCCTCTTGGGATATTTGGCTTACAAAAATAATAGGTAGCCTCTTTTGGAAACATCGGTAAAATATCAGTTAAATTCTTATCTAAAACAACTCCTAGAACAATATGTAGCTTTTTATATTGCTCCTTTTTAAGCTGATTTAAAACAATTGTCAAACCTTCTTTGTTATGAGCAGTATCACAAATTACCTTGAGGTCTCCTTGAAGAACCTGCCATCTTCCTTTAAGACTTGTGTTTTTCACTACCTTTAATAATCCTTCAGAAATATTTTTTTCAGAAACTCTAAATCCCTGTAATTGCTGAATAGCTGCTACTGCCGTTTTACTGTTTGCCTTTTGATAATCCCCTAATAAATCTGTTTTATAATTTTTGTCATCATCTGAAGCAAAATAGATTTTAGATGCACATTCTTTTGCTTTCTCTGCAAACACAGGAAGCACTTCAGTTTGTTTTTCTCCAATAACTACAGGAATATTATTTTTTATAATTCCAGCTTTTTCATATGCAATTTCAGGCAATGTTTCCCCTAAAAATTGGGTATGATCCAATCCTATATTCGTGATTACAGAAACTTCTGGTGTAATTATATTTGTAGAATCTAGTCTTCCGCCTAAACCCACCTCTATTATCGCAATATCAACTTTCTCATTGGCAAAGTAATCAAAAGCCAAACCAACGGTCATCTCAAAAAAGGATAGTTTTTGTTGTTCTAAAAAACCTTTCTGTTTTTTAATAAACGAAGTTACTTTACGCTTCGGAATTTCTTGACCATTTACTCTAATTCTTTCTGTAAAACTCTTTAAATGCGGCGAAGTGTACAACCCCACTTTACACCCTGCTTCTTGCAAAATAGAAGCTAACATATGACTTGTAGATCCTTTTCCATTAGTGCCACCAACATGAATGGTTTTAAACTTTCTCTCAGGAAAATTCAATACTTCAGAAAACAGTACAATATTCGTTAAATCTTTTTTGAACGCAGTTTTACCTTCTCTTTGATACATCGGTAATTGCGCAAACATCCAATCTAATGTTTGTTGGTAATTCATACTGCAAAAATACGTGATTATTTCGTTAAAGAAAACTTATAAATAATAGTTCCTATTTGATTATTTGGTGCTTTTTCGTCTGCATTCCACCTTGTTTTAAGCGCAGCTTCTTTTGCTGGCTTTAATAAGCATGCAGCGGTATTTGTAGAGCCTTTTATACCCGGAATTGCACGAATCACTTTTCCATTTTTATCCACAATAATTCTTACCACTACAACACCTTCTTCTTGACATTCTGGCTGTTCTATGGGTTTTGACAAGGCCTTCCTTCCGGCGAGGTTGTAGTTTCCTGCAGAACCAATTCCTGTATTGCCATAATACGTATTAGTCTCTGAAACTCCTTTTAAACTGCCTTTTAAACCTTGTTTTTCGTCATCTCCTTCGCCTTTTTGTTTTCCATCAGAAGCATTTCCTTTTAGCAAACTATTTAATGCATCTGTAGTTTCTTTTGAAGGTTTTGATTTCGCTATTTCTTTTGACTTCTCTTTTTTGATATCCTTTTTTATCGGCTTTTTTACTTCTTTTTGCCGCTCGACAACAGGCACTTCTTTTGCAGTATCTTCCGTTATAATTTGTTCTTGAAGAGTCTCTTTTGAAGTTTCCTTTACCTCTTCTTCAACTACTTCTTCCTTCTCAACTACTTTTGGCCTTGAAACTTTCTTCGTTTCTTCAATAGGATCTCCGCTTCCAACTGCAGCATCTCCAAAATTTATTGCCAAACCATATTCTTCTGGAGGATCTAAATATTGCATCCCAAAATTAAAAATAACAAACAACAAAAGCAACAGTATAATTGTTGTTATTACTGCTGATTTCTGCTTATGCTTAGTCTCTAATAGTGCCATTTTTAATTTTATCACTACAAGATGAAACCTTGTAGAAAAATTTATTACTTACCTTTTACGGCTAATATCATTTTTAATTTATTCTTATTTGCAATGTCAATTACTTTCATCACATTTTTATAAGGAACATCTTTATCGCCCCTGATAACAATAGTTTTCTTTTTATCGCCACCTACACTTTTTAAAATCTCACGTTCTAATCTTGCTGCACTTACCTTTGTTTTATCAATATAAAATACTGATTTACTAGTTATTGTAACTGAAACAGCTTTGTTATTCTCCGTCTTTCCTCCCGCTTTTGGCAGCAATACATCAATCGCACTTACAGTCACTAAAGTTGATGTAAGCATAAAAAAGATCAACAATAAAAAAACAATATCTGTCATAGATGACATATTGAAGGATGGATCTACTTTATTTCTTCCCCGTAAATTCATACTAAACTGGCTCGTTTAATAAATCTAAAAACTCAACTGATTTTGCTTCCATTTGATACACCACTTTATCTGTTCTTACGACCAAATGATTGTAGGTAATGTACGCAATAATACCTACAATTAATCCGGCAACTGTCGTGGTCATTGCTGTGTACAATCCGTCAGAAAGCAATTTAATATCTATTTGACCCCCAGCATTTGCTATTTCATGAATGGCAATAATCATTCCGATAACAGTTCCTAAAAAACCAATCATTGGTGCAACACCCGCAATTGTAGCCAAAACACTGACGTTTTTTTCTAATTGATAGACCTCAAGCTTCCCCGCAGTTTCTATCGCTTTAGTAATATCATCTAAAGGTTTCCCGATTCTAGAAACTCCTTTACCAATTAATCTTGCCGTTGGTGTGTTTTTACTTTTACAAAGCGCATCTGCAGCTTCTAATTTACCATTAGAAATATACTCTTTAATTTGGTTCATAAAATTTTCATCAATTTTTGATGCAGATTTTATCGCAAAAAAACGTTCGAAATAAATATACAAAGCAACGGCTAATAGCACAAAAAGAATGGCTATTATTATTTGACCTCCTAGGCCACCATCCATAATTAATTTATAGATAGAGAGTGTTTTTTCTTCGGAAACAACTTCTTCTAAAAGCTCTTTATTATCTTGAAAAAATGATATCATTCAATTCTCTTTTTTTAAGTTCTATTTAAATAACGACTATTCTTTTTTTTAATTGTTTCAAAAAAAAGAATAGTGCTTTATATAAAGCAAAAAAAATGTCATTCTGTACTTTAACAAAATGACATTTTTTTAAATTATTTTAAGGTGGCTATATAAACATTCTTAATACTACGAAAGCTACAGAACCTACTAAAAAGCCCACTAACGCTAACCAAGATATTTTTTTAAAATACCAAAAGAAATCTATTTTTTCCATTCCCATTGCAACAACACCAGCAGCAGAGCCTATAATTAACATAGATCCTCCTGTACCTGCAGAAAATGCAATAAAATGCCATAACGGATCATCTAAGCCCTCAGAGAACATCCCTAAACTTGCTGCCACTAATGGAACATTATCGATAACAGCAGAACCGATTCCTAATAAAATGACTACTAAATCCGAAACTACAGTTCCGTCTAACTCTGAACCCATTAAAGGAATCCCTTGTTTTAAACTATCTGCAAAGTTGAATAAAATACCTAAAGATTCTAAAGCTGCAACTGCCATTAAAATACCTAAGAAAAATAAAATACTTGGCATTTCTATTTTAGACAATGAAGCGTGCACAGGACTGTGACTTGCATGTTCATCAGATTCAGAGCTATTATAATCTGTCATAGAAAACTTTGAACGACTATAAATTTCCGCAAAAGTTGCAACGACCGCTAAAGATAACATCATGCCTACATAAGGAGGTAAATGCGTTACTGTTTTAAATACGGGAACAAATAAAATGGATCCTAATCCTAAATACAACATTCTTCCACTGTGCTCACTTTTTGGCTTTTCAACTTCGTTTTCATCAAACTCAATATCCCCTTTAAATGCTGGTAAAAATGTTGCTAGAAAAGAAGGAACAATCATACATAATAATGAAGGAATAAATAAGTATGTAAATAACATTCCAGTACTTACTTTATCTCCAATCCAAAGCATTGTTGTCGTAACATCTCCAATTGGTGAAAAAGCTCCACCTGCATTTGCAGCAATAATAATTAAACCTGCAAACCAAATTCTATCTTCTCTTGTTTTAACAATTTTCTGTAAAATAGAAATCAATACAATAGTTGCCGTTAGATTATCAATAATTGCTGATAAAATAAAAGCTAAAATTGAAAACATCCACAAAAGTTTCTTTTTACTTTTAAAGTTCACATATCCTTTAATGGTAGAAAAACCATCGAAATAATCTATAATTTCAACAATTGTCATTGCCCCTAAAAGGAACACTAAAATTTCAGCAGTTTTACCTAAATGATGTAATAACGTTTCTTCTACTAGATGTAGTTTATCGTCATGTGCTAGACTACCAAAACCATCTACTAAGGCGTGTTTACTAGAATCGAACCAAGTTGTAAAATTATCTACACCAAGAGCGACTAAAGCCCAACATACAGCCATCATAATTAAGGCTGGTATTAGTTTATCTAATTTTAAATTATGCTCTAAAGTAATGGCCAAATATCCCATTACAAATACTATAATAATTACTGATTCCATATTCTCTTATTTAGTTTAAATCAATTGTTTAAGCGCTATTTCGAACGCAGTTGAACATATCTTTGTTTTTGACGCACTTTTTTTAAACGTTTTTTGCAATGCTTTTTTGATCACCATAGATGTATCATCAAAAATAGCTTTGTCTTGCATTGGTAAAGGTACTCTTGCTTCCATTAAATACGCAAAAACTCTAGCAATACCGCAGTTAGAAATAAAATCTGGCAACAAACTTAAATGATTATCTGTATACTCCATAATTGGTCCAAAGAAAATTTCTTTGTCTGCAAAAGGAACATTTGCTCCTGGCGATATTACTTCTAATCCTGAATCTATCATTTGTTGAACTTGATCTCTAGAAACCAATCTTGAAGCTGCTGCAGGAATAAAAATTTCCGCTGGTGAACTCCATATTTTCTGATTAATTTCTTCAAAAGAAATCATATTTTCAGAGACCAATTTGTTACCATCTTTCGCTAAAAACAAATCTGTCATTTCTTGCATAGAAAATCCGTCTTCTTTCATTACACCGCCATCTCTATCGATAATTCCAACAACTTTAGCGCCTAATTGCGTAAGATAATAAGCAGCAGCCGAACCTACATTTCCAAACCCCTGAACGATTGCTCTTTTTCCTTCAATTTTACCTCCATAAATAGTGTAATAATGTTTCACAGCCTCTGCAACACCATAACCCGTTAACATATCTGCAATCGTATATTTCCTAGATAAATCTGGCGAAAACTCTTTATTTTCTATTACTTTAATAACCCCTAGACGCAATTGCCCAATTCTATTAATTTTATCTGCTACAGTTGGCTTAAAATGCCCATTAAAAATTCCTTCTTGCGGATGCCAAACACCACAATCTTCTGTAATTGGAATTACATCTTTATCTGCATCTACATTTAAATCTCCTCCAGTACCGTAATAATGTTTTAATAGTGGCGTTACCACTTTATACCAACGCTCTAAAACCTCTCTTTTTCTTGGATCATTTGGATCAAAATTAATACCCGATTTCGCCCCTCCAATTGCTGGGCCAGAAACCGTAAACTTTACTTCCATTGTTTTCGCTAAAGACAACACCTCATTCATGTCTAAGCCTTTTCTCATCCTCGTTCCTCCGCCTGCTGCACCACCTCTTAGTGAGTTTATCACGGTCCAGCCTTCTGCTTCAGTTTCTTGGTCTTTCCAGTGAAAAACAATTTCTGGTTGTTTGTTTTCGTATATTTTTAATAATTCTTTCATTATAAAATTTTAAATAAATTAACGTACTTTTTTGTTGCTTCAAACAATTTTAATCTTGCATTAAAATCCCCTTCTGGGGAAAAGCTAAAGTTGGTTCATTTTAAAAGAAATTATAAATATTATTTAGTTGATACGGACAAACTTACAGTAAAAAAATGATTGCTCAACTTTTTATTGAGTCCTTATGGTAAAAAAATTATTCCAGATGAATGGTCTTGTTTCGCCCCAGTAACACTGCGCAAGCAATTAACTTGATTATCAAACCTTAACAAACCTAAAAGAGCAAAAATTAATGCTTCCTTAAAATCTACCAATTCTTTTTTCGGTAATAAAATCTTGCTATTTACGCTACTTTCAATTCGATTCATTAAAAAAGAATTAAAAGCACCTCCACCTGTAATTAAAACGGAATTATTTTCTTTTATTATTTTAGAAACTTGAATGGCAATATGAGCTACAAAAGTTCTTAATATCGATGAAATATCTGTTTCTAAATCATCTATTATCGGAAAGATATTTTCTTTCACCCATTCTAAACCTAAAGATTTTGGTGGTTCTTGCTGATAAAATTCTAAAGAATTTAATTTCTCTAAAAGCTGCTGATTTAATCTTCCTTTAGATGCTATTTCTCCAGAGGCATCATATGCCAATCCTAATTTGTTTGCGTAATGATTCAATACGATATTTACAGGACAAATATCAAAAGCTATTCTTTTACCTTCTTTTCTGAATGAAATATTCGAAAAACCTCCAAGATTTAAACAATAATCATAATTTGAAAAAAGCAACTCATCACCTATCGGCACTAAAGGCGCACCCTGACCTCCTAATTCAACGTCTTGTGTTCTAAAATCGCAAATAACTTTTTGTTTTGTATAATTTGCAATTACTTGTCCATCACCAATTTGAAGCGTAATTCCTTTTTTCGGTTGATGTAAAACTGTGTGCCCATGAGAAGCAATAAAATGAATATCTTTAATTTGATATTTATCAACAAATTTATTAATTACCCCTCCCAAAAAAGCACCATATTCACGGTCCAAAAACTTTAAATCTTTAGCAGAAAAATTGATTGCATTTTGTAAAGTTGACTTCCATTTTTTTGAATATGAAATTGTTTCTGAATGCAAGATATCAAAATATTTGTAGCTATCTTTTTTAAATTTCACATACACCAAATCTATTCCATCTAAAGAAGTTCCAGACATTAAACCAATTATAAAAATCTCACTTTTATTCATATTTGTAAAATTAACAAATGTCTGTTGAAAATATGTTACGAAATCGATATCTTTGGAGCAAAATACTATGAATATCATAAAAAAATATATAAATGGATTTTAGTTTAACAGAAGAACACATCATGATACGTGATGCTGCAAGAGATTTTGCACAAGCAGAATTATTACCAGGGGTAATTGAAAGAGATAACAAGCAAGAGTTCCCGCAAGAATTAGTAAAAAAAATGGGCGATCTTGGTTTTATGGGCATAATGGTGGACCCAAAATACGGAGGAAGTGGCATGGACGCTATTTCATATGTCTTAATTATGGAAGAACTGTCTAAAATTGATGCATCCGCTTCCGTAATTGTCTCTGTAAACAATTCTTTAGTTTGTTATGGTTTAGAAGCTTTCGGAAACGAAGAGCAAAAACAAAAATATTTAACAAAATTAGCAACTGGAGAATTTGTTGGCGCTTTTTGTTTAAGCGAACCAGAAGCTGGCTCCGATGCAACTTCACAAGCAACAACAGCAGAAGAAAAAGGAGATCATTATATAATTAACGGAACAAAAAACTGGATTACAAGTGGCGGACGCGCAGATGTATATCTAGTCATTGCACAAACCGACAGAGAAAAAGGACACAAAGGAATCAATGCTTTTATTGTAGAAAAAGGAACAGAAGGTTTTCATGTAGGCCCAAAAGAAGACAAATTAGGGATTCGTGGTTCGGATACGCATACGCTTCAATTTAACGATGTAAAAGTACCTAAAGAAAATAGAATTAGTGAAGATGGTTTTGGTTTTAAATTCGCAATGAAAACGCTTTCTGGCGGAAGAATTGGTATTGCCGCGCAAGCTTTAGGAATCGCTGCTGGTGCTTATGAATTGGCTTTAAAGTACTCTAAAGAGCGTAAAGCTTTCGGAACAGAAATTTGCAACCATCAGGCGATTGCATTTAAATTAGCAGACATGCATACAGAAATTGAAGCTGCAAGAATGTTGGTTATGAAGGCTGCTTGGGACAAAGATCAAGGTAATAATTACGACATGTCTTCTGCGATGGCAAAACTGTACGCAAGTAAAGTTGCTATGGAACACACCGTTGAAGCGGTTCAAATTCACGGAGGAAATGGTTTTGTAAAAGATTACCATGTAGAACGTTTAATGCGTGATGCAAAAATTACACAGATTTATGAAGGTACTTCTGAAATTCAAAAAATTGTAATTTCTAGAGGTTTACTAAGGGATTAAACCTTTAAATAATTAGATTACTATATTAAACTCGATCTTTTGGTCGAGTTTTTTTGTGGCAAGTCTCAACCAAAAATGTGGAGACCGCGCTATATATTTAACATTTAGGCTAAATTATGATGGTTCCTCAGTCAAGCTGAGAATGACAAAAGTGCTGTCTTTCAGAGGGAGGTATGACCGAAGAATCTTTTTATATATTTAAGTAGGGATTCCTCATTGCATTGGGAATGACAAAAAAACTACCTTGTAATCCTGAGACATTACCTTGTCACTCTGAAATTGCCTGCACTGAGTTTGTCGAAGTGACTCAGGATCCAAATATGACTTTAATTAAAAGGGATCCCCAGACACACTTTGCCTTAGCTCAGTGGGACAGCTGAGAATG
>CAXMOR010000034.1:0-7413 GCA_964195455.1 uncultured Acidimicrobiia bacterium | reverse complement strand
TCCTTTAATCCTTCCTTCAAAGCAAGAATCTCTTGGTCGCGCGCAACTGCGGGTTTCCCCAACCAAAAAACATAACGAAATACTCTAGGAACCTGAAAAACGATATCTCGTTCGTGCTCGTCTAATCTTACAAAAACATAGGAATTGAATAACGGAGTTTCGACCTTTTTTTTACGATCTGACCATTGGCGTATTTGAATAACCATAGGACAAAAAACTTCCACTCCTAGTCTTTCTAATTGACTAGTAATTTTTTTTTCATTCCCAGATTTAACATATAACACAAACCAATTCATGACACCCAAATTATTGTTACCACTTTTTATTTAAAAGTACTCAAAATAATACAATCCTGGGGGAAATTGAAAGTTTAGCAACTCTTTGCTAAATATTAGTAGTACGAAACTCGGCAAGCATCAAGGAAGCAAACAAACCTCCTATAAGACTAAGCAGAATCAACGTATCTACTCAAAATAATTTAAAATAATGTTATGGCCACTATCTTTTAAATACTAATCTTTTTAGATTAATTTACTCAGCTTGCTTCAATATTTCATGACCTGCTTTGAGTAAATCAACATCCTTTTTCATTAACAAAACATCACCTTTCATCATATCTTTTACTAAAGAAGACAAATCATGCTCCGGCACCCACCCTAGCTTTTCTTTTGCTTTTGTTGGATCTCCAATTAATAAATCTACTTCCGTTGGACGGAAATAAGAAGGGTCAACCGATAAAACTTCTTTACCAATTTCTACTTGAAAATCTTTATGAGTACATGCCGTTACAAATGCTCTTTCATCAACGCCTTCTCCTTTAAATTCTATTTCGATTCCTACTTCTCCAAAAGCCATGCGCACAAAATCACGAACTGTAGTAGTTACACCTGTTGCAATGACCCAATCTTCAGCCTCTTCTGCTTGTAAAATCATCCACATCATTCGTACATAATCTTTCGCATGACCCCAATCGCGTTTAGCTTCTAAATTGCCTAGAAATACTTTTTCTTGCAAGCCTAAAGCTATTTTTGCTACTGCACGGGTAATCTTTCTAGTGACAAAAGTTTCACCTCTTCTTGGTGACTCGTGGTTAAATAAAATACCGTTACACGCAAACATATCATACGCTTCACGATAATTTTTAGTAATCCAAAATCCGTAGATTTTAGCTACGCCGTATGGAGAACGAGGATAAAATGGTGAAAGCTCATCATAAAAACCTCTTTCATTTTTATTTTCTGGCATACCCCCATATAATTCGGAAGTTGACGCCTGGTAAATTCTTGTTTTCTTTTCTAAACCTAAAATTCGCACAGCTTCTAGTATTCTTAAAGTACCTAATCCATCTACATTACCAACATATTCAGGAGTATCAAAAGAAACAGCAACATGGGACATCGCTCCTAGATTATAAATCTCATCGGGTTGACATTCTTGGATAATACGGGTCAAATTCATTGAATCTGTTAAATCTCCATAATGCAATTTCAATCTTAGATTTGGATCATGAGGGTCTTGGTATAAATGATCAATTCGAGCGGTATTAAAAAGAGATGATCTTCTCTTAATGCCATGTACCATATACCCTTTTTCTAATAGCAATTCAGCTAAATAAGAGCCATCTTGACCTGTAATTCCTGTGATTAATGCAACTTTCATATTAATTTCGTTATTCGTTATTCAATAAACGTTTATAATTTCACTTCTTTAATAGAATCTATATTATTTAAAAACCATTCATAAGTTTTTATAATTCCTTCTTCTAATTCCGTTGTATAATTCCAGCCAATATCCTTCATTTTAGAAACATCCATTAATTTCCTTGGCGTTCCATCGGGTTTAGATGCATCCCAAACAATATCTCCGTGATGCCCAATTACTTTTTGAATGGTTTCCGCCAGTTCTTTTATCGTAATATCTTTCCCAGAACCTACATTATACAAAAATTCTGGCAATTCATTTTCTAAAGCATACACAACCGCTTCCGCCATATCATCTACAAATAAAAACTCACGCATTGGAGTTCCACTCCCCCACAATTGCACGGGTGCATTGTTATTTAATTTTGCTTCATGAAACTTACGAAGCATCGCAGGTAAGACATGAGATGATTTTAAATCAAAATTATCATGAGTACCGTACAAATTCGTTGGCATTAGACTAACATAATCTTTTTGAAATTGTTTCCGAATCGCCTGACATGCTTTAACACCTGTTATCTTTGCAATGGCATACCACTCGTTTGTAGGCTCTAAAGAATCTGTTAATAAATAGTCTTCTTTTAAAGGTTGTGGAGCAAGTTTTGGATAGATGCAAGAACTTCCTAAAAATATAAATTTCTCAATTCCTGATTTTAACGCACTATCAATTAAATTATTTTGAATTTGCATGTTCTCCATTAAAAATTGGTACGGAAAATCATTATTTGCTAGAATACCTCCCACTTTCGCAGCGGCATCAATAACAACAACTGGTTTTTCGGCTGCATAAAATTCAAGTACACTTTGTTGATTTCTTAAATCTAACTCTTTACTGGTTTTACCTAGTAAATTTGTGTACCCTTTTTTTTCTAAAGCTCTCCATACTGCTGAACCCACCATTCCTCTATGGCCAGCAATATATATTTTTGCATCTTTATTCATTACTGAATTATTTAGCGCCTTTCTTCGAATTTTCTTTTTCTTGCACTTCTTTACGTAACCCACTGCTAGAAAAACGGTGCTCTCTCTTATTGTAAAAAAACGCGATACCTGATTGCTCGCAATATTCACGACCTGTAAATTGTTTTTTTGCATATTCATCTCCCACAATACGAACGTCTATTTTAAAAGAACGTAAAACGTCTTCTAAGTCTTGTTCTGTTGCATACGGCACAATTTCATCTACATACTTACATCCTTTTAATTGGATGTATCTCTCTACGACCGATTGAATGGGCATGTTTTTTTCTGGACGATCTAAAGTCGGGTCTGTTTGTAAACCACAAATTAAATAATCGCATTGTTGTTTTGCATCTTCTAACATTTTAACATGTCCAGCATGAAACAAATCAAAGGCACTAAAAGTGATACCTATTTTCATAAGTTTATTTTTTTAAAAGCCATGAAGAAGATTGTATTTTATCTCCTAAGCCATCTATTAATTCAATGTTTAATTCTTTACAAATTGGTGCTTCAGGAATTGAGTTGTTATCCTGATCCCCACCGTTAGCAAAACCTAATTCGTAATCTTGTCCATAGTTTTCAAAAATAGTACGAATAGATTCACATACAGTTCTATCTTTATCCACAGAAATTATAGCCTTATCTACGGCTTTAATATTTTGAACAATAAATAAGCGTTCGTCTTCTTTTTGAAATTCCTTAGAACCTTTGAGTCCTCTTTGCAAGTCACTGTTTACAATTACAAACAACTCATCTGCTAAGGCCTTGGCATTATTGAAGTATTCTAAATGCCCTTTGTGAATCGGATTAAAATACCCCGAAACAATAATTGCTTTTTTCTTCATTTTTTTTTTGGCAAATATATAATTATTTATTTATTACATAAGGGATGTTTATACCCTATTTTACGAATTGTCAAATTTCGAATATCGTGTACAATATTTATTGATTTCTCAGAATCTACGAGCCCAAAACCATTACCTGATAATATTTGCTCATAACTCTTCGTATGCAAATCTGTAAAACCAGCACTAAATTCTAATTCTTGATTATCAATCGCAATGGAACGGAAAGTTCTTTGTCCTTTTTCTTTTATCGAAGTTGGTAAATCGTTTTCATCAATTGACAGAAACCAACGCACTCTAGCATTCTCAAATTCTAGATAGCCAGAAGCTTTATTTTTCTCTCTTAAATGCACAATATTCTCCTGAACATCACCAAAAATCCAGGAAAGCATGTCGTAAAAATGAACACCAATATTTGTAGCAATTCCGCCCGATTTACTTTCATCACCTTTCCAAGAAACATCGTACCACTTGCCTCTTGAAGTGATGTAGGTTAAATCTACCTCGTACTTTTCTTGTTTTTGTGCGGCATCTACTTTATTTTTTAATGCAATAATACTTGGATGTAACCTTAATTGTAAAATGGTATGTATTTTTTGCCCAGATTCTTTTTCAATATCCTTTAAAGCTTCGACATTCCATGGGTTTAAAACTAGTGGTTTTTCACAAATTGCATCTGCCCCCCTTCTTAAGGCCATTCTAATATGTGCATCATGCAAATAATTTGGCGTACAAATACTCACATAATCTAAAGGAACTCCCGCTCTTTTTAATTTCTCTATATGACGATCAAAACGTTCGAATTCAACAAAAAAATCTGCATTTGGAAAATAGCTATCCATCATACCCACACTATCGAACTTGTCTAAGGCGGCGATTAATTGATTATTTGTTTCTTTAATCGCTTTTAAATGTCTTGGTGCAATGTATCCTGCAGCCCCTATTAATGCAAAATTTTTCATTATAAATTTTTATCTTTTATTGCTAAAAAATTTTTGATATCATAAACAACAGCTTCTTTGTTTTTCAATTTTAAAATATCAATATTTTTAAATTCTTTATGCGCTACTGCTAAAACAATAACATCATATTTCTTGCTGTATACTTTATCGATTAAATCGATATCATACACCTCTTTCACCTCTTCTTTCTTAGCCCAAGGATCATAAACATCAACCTGCACACCAAAACTTTTTAAAGCAAGGTACAAATCAATTACTTTGGTATTTCTGGTGTCTGGGCAATTTTCTTTAAAGGTAATCCCTAAAATTAAAACCGAAGCCCCTTTCACCTTCAACTCTTTATCGATCATTAACTTGACTACTTCAGAAGCAATATGATGCCCCATACTGTCATTTAACCTTCTTCCTGAAAGAATAATCTCTGGATAATACCCATATTGTTGTGCTTTTTGAGCTAGATAAAAAGGATCCACACCAATACAATGCCCCCCCACTAAACCGGGTTTAAAAGGAAGAAAATTCCATTTTGTTCCAGCTGCTTCTAAAACTTCGCTGGTATTAATATTCATTAAACTGAATATTTTTGACAATTCATTTACAAAAGCAATGTTGATATCTCGTTGACAGTTTTCTATTATTTTTGAGGCCTCTGCAACTTTTATAGAAGGCGCTAAATGGGTACCCGCTTTGATCACAGTCTTATATAAATCATCTACTTTTTTAGCCGTTTCGGCCGTAGAACCTGAGGTAACTTTTAAAATATTCTCAACAGTTCTCACCTTATCTCCCGGACTAATTCTTTCTGGAGAATAGCCCACAAAAAAATCTTGATTGAAAACTAAATCAGATTCTTTTTCTAAAACTGGAATACAATCTTCTTCCGTGGCTCCAGGATAGACCGTTGATTCATAAATTACGATATCGTTTTTCTTTAAGTATTTCGCAATGGTTTTGCTAGCAGAAAGTAATGGAGTTAAAACTGGTTGATTGTTTTTATCAACGGAGGTAGGCACTGTGACAATATAATAATTACAATCTTTTAGAAATTCTGAATCAGCGGTAATAAAAAGACCCTTTTCATTATTAGAAACATTTTTGATCACTTTTTTCAGCAAACTATTATCTACTTCTTGAGTAAGATCACTTCCTTTTTTTAAATCTGCAACTCTATTCAAATTGATATCAAAACCAACAACAGCATATTTTGTTGCAAAGAGCCTAGCCAATGGCAAGCCAACATAACCAAGTCCGATAATTCCTATTTTTACAGTACTCATGAAAATGACATATTTACGATCCGCGAAGTTACAAAAAAGGTTTTTTATGAAGTCTATGAATTCATTTTTAAAATAGTTCCGTTCTTACATTTTGAAAACGAATTTATTCCGGATAGATGCCTATTCGAATTAGGGAATTGTCTCGCTTCAACAAGAATGACGGTATTTCTTGCCCTAACGTTAACTTAAAGCAATCAAGACCCTTTTTCATTTCGACAGTCTCTAAAAG
Source organism: uncultured Acidimicrobiia bacterium (assembly GCA_964195455.1). Lineage (GTDB taxonomy): Bacteria > Bacteroidota > Bacteroidia > Flavobacteriales > Flavobacteriaceae > Polaribacter. The sequence goes on along the minus strand of CAXMOR010000034.1, from coordinate 1,437 downwards.
CTAAAAAAAATGCGGGCAATAAAAAATTAAAAATATCCTATAAAAACTAAAACTGCAAGCACAATCGGTCGTACTAGAAAGTTTTATAGCTATCTAATCGATAGCGTTACTCTAATTAACATTAACTATTAAGTGCCTCTGTTGTTTTGATTAACAACACTAGTTAATGCTACTCTTTTAAAGAATTGTAATATATAAATATTTCAATTAAATCTTCTTTATCTTTAAATCTAAGTTTTTGCTTCTTAACAAAAGATTCAACTTCGTGTGCTTTGCTTGAGAATAACCTAAAGAAGTGTTTCTTTCTTCTTGGCAACTCAGTTGAAGTATTGTTTTTGTAGCCAATGAAAAACACATCGCTTGCGCGTTTCAAAGTAGGTGGTTTTTATGTATTTAATTGACTTTTAACCGTTACTTCATCATGAAGATTTATTTTTTCTCTTAACAATAAAGAAAGTTTTTTACCCTTATTTAAAACTACAAAAAAACCAGTGGCCATTTTATTATTTTCCTCATATGAAAATACTTGATATACTTTTTTTATCGCCATTAAAACTAACGGAGTGACCAAATTCTTTTGGTGAAAAATAAAAAATAGCACCATTTCTTTGCACCTCAAAAACATGTTTGTAGTCATTATACCTCATCAGATAAGTTTCGACATGATTAAAGTATTTAGCCTGAACAAAACTATCATCAACATAACTTGTTCCAACAACTCCTTTTGATTGCTGATTAAATGAGTTAACGGTTGTTTGCTGTAGTATTTGATTGGTACCAATTTGAGTGAATTGACTAAAACTGACAAAACTCACAAAAAATAATATTGCTAGTATGTGATTTTTGACAATTGTTTTCATTTGCTATACTATTAGTTTCGTAAGATAGTTCAATCTAATTATTTAATTATGCTGCTGTAAAAAAATTATAACAAGACTTAAATCTGTGTTAAAGTAGCAACTCATAAATTTAAATATCGGCAAAACACATGGTGTAATGAAAAAGAAAAAGCCCCAATGTCTATAAATTCCAAAACGTTTTATTTACCAAAAGAGCGCCTTAACGGATTATAAACTATACTAAATTTGCTACTGCAAATACATACCGACTTTTTTACAAACAAAAAATCCTGACGGAAAACCGTCAGGATTGTGATTGATGTGGGCAATGAGGGATTCGAACCCCCGACCCTCTCGGTGTAAACGAGATGCTCTGAACCAACTGAGCTAATTGCCCTTAGCGGTTGCAAATATAAGACAGATTTTAAATCTGACAAGTAAAAAATAAACTTTTATTTAAATAATTTCTGCAACCACAAAAGTACTCCCACCAACATAAATGATATCTTCCTGATTTGCATTTAGTAACGCACTTTTTAGCGCCAATTTTACAGAAGCATATTTTTCTCCAACCAGGTTAAATTTAATTGCTTTTTCG
>CAXMOR010000033.1:0-54995 GCA_964195455.1 uncultured Acidimicrobiia bacterium | reverse complement strand
GTACTGCATTTATGTGGGAGAGTAGGTCGCCGCCTTTCTTTATCTTGTGATAAACAAGATTTATAAGCCTCATATCTAACGATATGAGGCTTTTTTGTACCCCAAACCTAAAAAATAAGTAAATAAATTGCTTTTTTATGGAAATATTCTGTGGTATTTTCGTTATCCATTCTATATTGTGCTATTAAATGAAAATTAATCCAGTTATTATACTATTCCTTCTGTATTCTTTGAGTAATAAAGCTCAAATAGGAGGTGATAGAGTATATCAATTTTTAAACTATTCATCCTCTTCAAGACAAGTTGCTCTTGGTGGGGAAGTTTTAACTCTTACAGAGGATATTAATCAACCGATATGGAATCCTTCTGTAATAAACGCTGAAATGGATAATCAATTATCTGTTAACTATTCTAGTTTTTTGGCGGGCATAAATATAGGTTCTATATCATATGCTAGACAAATTTCCAGAAGGTTTGGAACTATTCATGGAAGTATACAATTTCTTGATTACGGCACTCTAATAGGAGCAGATGAACAAGGTAATGAGATTGGTAACTTTAATGCTAATGATTTAGCTGTATCGATTGGTTATGCTGTTAATCTTCCCTGGACAAATTTATATTTTGGTTCTAGCATTAAACTAATCAATTCAAATATTAGTAATTATACTTCTATTGGAATGGCGGCAGATTTTGCAATTTTATACAATAGTCCTTATAAGAGTTATTCCTTTACAGTTGTTGTTAGAAATATAGGTACTCAAATAAAAACATATAATGGTATAGATGAGAGATTACCTTTTAAAGTTTCTTTAGGAGCTTCTTATAAATTGGATCATGTACCTTTAAAATGGCATTTTACTTTAGATAATTTACAAAAATGGAATGTTTCATTTGTAAATCCATCAAATCAAACAATCGATTTAGAGGGGAATATCACGGAAGCACAAAATGGTTTTATAGTTAATACTTTAAGACATTTTGTTATTGGAGCAGAGTTATTTCCTGAAAACGCTTTAAACGTAAGATTAGGTTATAATTTTAGAAGAGCAGCCGAATTAAAATTACAAAACGTTAGAACCTTTGGCGGAATTTCAATTGGTTTTGGTATAAAAATGAATAAACTGAAATTTAATTATGCATATTCAAAATTTCATTCAGCCGCAAATGCAAGTACTTTTGGTTTACAAATTGATTTAGATAGAAGATAAATGAATAATAAAATTACTATAGCGATAGATGGGTTTTCATCTACAGGAAAAAGTACAATTGCAAAATTGATAGCAAAAAAATACAATTATATTTATGTGGATACAGGCGCAATGTACAGAGCTGTTTCACTTTTTGCTAAGAATAACCAATTTGTTGGAAATAATTTTCTAAAGAAGGAGGACTTAATAACATGTTTACCAAAAATCTCTCTGTCTTTTAAATTTAATGAAAATTTAGGTTTTGCTGAAATGTTCTTAAATAATGAGAATGTAGAAAAAGAAATTAGGACTTTAGAAATTTCACAATTAGTTAGTAAAGTTGCTACTGTTTCTGAAGTTAGAAAAAAATTAGTTGCAGAACAACAATTAATGGGGCTTAATGGTGGAATAGTAATGGATGGCAGAGACATAGGAAGTGTTGTTTTTCCTAATGCAGATTTAAAATTATTTATGACCGCTTCTGCTGATAAAAGGGCGATAAGGCGTTATAAAGAATTGAAAAACAGGGGAGATAAGGTTAATTTTGAAGAAATCCTTTTTAATGTTCAAGAAAGGGATAGAATAGATTCGACTAGAGAAGATTCTCCATTAATATTAACCGATGATGCTATTGAATTTGATAATTCTGATATGGGAATTACTGAACAGTTCGATAGAATCTGTTCGCTGATAGATCCGTTAGTTGTTATTTAATTTGATATAAAACTTGTTTCAAACACTATATTTGCTCTTAATACTTTTGTCGATTCTAATTGTGTAACAGCTTAAAGTTATTAAACAAAACTATTTATATATTTATTTAAATTAGAATTTTTAGGATTTTTTTTTGGAATTTCTACTAATAACCTCGATTTATTTTTAGATGCTATAATTTTTATTTTACCGTTAATATTAGAAATAAAGTACTGATAATCAAAAATTTACATTTAAAAATATTACTTAGAACTTGATAAATATAAACACAAACTAAAATTTAAAACTAATTAAGGGAACTTTATATGTTTGATATTAATTATAGATTTTATTCCCTACGAATCTTTTGAGGATTACAGGTTAAGGAATATTTAAATACTTGTGGGTTTGCAAGGAAATTTTCCATTTTGGATTTTTCATCACATATTTAACAATTTGCTCTGTCATTTTTTCTTTTTTACTCCATTCTGGTTGTAAAAATAACTGACATTTTTCTCCAACTTTTGCAGCTTGTTCTTCGGCAAAATCAAAATCAGAATTGTTATGAATAATCATTTTTAATTCATCAGCTTCCGGGTAAACTTCAGCTAAAGGTAATTTTGTCTTTTTTGGAGACAGACAAAACCAATCCCATTTTCCAGAAAAAGAATACGCTCCAGAAGTTTCTATATGAGTTTTAATTTTGTTTTCTTGAAGCAAGTTCGTAATATAATCCATTGACCACATTAAAGGTTCACCACCAGTAATTACGACAGTTTCGGCATGTTTCTTTACGTTTTCAACAATTGTATCTGCTAAAGTAGGTGGGTGCAAATCTGCGTTCCAACTTTCCTTAACATCACACCAATGACAACCAACATCACAACCACCAACTCTAATAAAATAAGCAGCAGTACCCGTGTGACATCCTTCACCCTGAATTGTATAAAACTCTTCCATCAATGGAAGCATTACACCTTTGTTTACTAAATCTTTTGTTCTTTTATCCATTTACATTAAAATCAACCAAAAAAGGTTATAAAAATGCAAAGGTAGTTTTTTGATTATCAAGAATAAAAGGAATAATTAATTAATTCTAATTGCTTAATAATCAATGAATTTTTGTAGATTTGCACTCCTTTTTACGATAACAGATTTATAAAAGGAAAAGTGAAAAACAATTTATAAAAACAACTCTTTGCGTTTTTGTCGTTAAAAATCTGAAAAACAATGAGATACAAAAATTAATTTTCAGAAATGTCTGAAGAAACAAAAAACACTGAAGAGCAAGTAATTGCTACTGAAGTACAAGAAACAGCGATTCCAGCTGTAGATCCAAAACAATTTTTAGCTGATTTCAACTGGCACAAATACGAACAAGGTATTGAGGCTGTTGATGAAGAAAAATTAAAAGCATTTGAGAATGCATTAGAAGGAACCGTAGGTTTTGTAAACGAGCGTGATGTTATTGAAGGAACTGTAATTAGAATTACAGATAGAGATGCCATTATTGATATCAATTCGAAATCTGAAGGAGTTATTTCTTTAAACGAATTTCGTTATAACCAAGGTTTAGCTGAAGGAGATACGGTAGAAGTATTAGTTGATAAGAGAGAAGATTCTTCTGGTCAATTAGTATTATCTCACAAAAAAGCAAGAGTAATCAAAGCATGGGAACGTGTTAACAATGCTCATGAAACTGGTGAAGTAGTTAACGGTTTCGTTAAATGTAGAACTAGAGGTGGTATGATTGTAGATGTTTTCGGAATTGAAGCATTCTTACCAGGATCTCAAATTGACGTTAAGCCAATTAGAGATTATGATCAATATGTAGAGAAAACAATGGAATTCAAAGTTGTGAAAATCAACCATGAATTTAAAAACGTTGTAGTATCTCATAAAGCGCTTATTGAAGCGGATATTGAATTACAGAAAAAAGAAATTATTGGTCAATTAGAAAAAGGACAAGTATTAGAAGGTATTGTTAAAAATATTACTTCTTATGGTGTCTTTGTTGATTTAGGTGGTGTTGATGGATTAGTGCATATTACTGATTTATCTTGGTCAAGAATTAATCATCCAAATGAGGTTGTAGAATTAGATCAAAAATTAAACGTTGTAATTTTAGACTTTGATGATAACAAATCTAGAATTCAATTAGGATTAAAACAATTATCTGCTCATCCTTGGGAAGCTTTAAACTCTGAATTAAAAATTGGAGATAAAGTTACTGGTGAAGTTGTTGTTTTAGCCGATTATGGTGCATTTGTTGAAGTAGAGCAAGGTGTAGAAGGATTGATTCACGTTTCTGAAATGTCTTGGTCAACTCATTTACGTTCTGCACAAGATTTCGTAAAAGTTGGAGATAAAGTAGAGGCTCAAATTTTAACGTTAGACAGAGAAGACCGTAAAATGTCTTTAGGTATCAAACAATTACATCCAGATCCTTGGACAGATATTACAACTAAATATCCAGTTGGTTCAACTCACACAGGTACTGTAAGAAATTACACAAACTTTGGTGTATTTGTTGAGTTAGAAGAAGGTATTGATGGTTTAGTGTACATCTCTGATTTATCTTGGACTAAGAAAATTAAGCATCCATCAGATTTTGTAACTGTTGGTGATAAATTAGAAGTTCAAGTTTTAGAATTAGATGTTGAGAACAGAAAGTTAAACTTAGGTCATAAGCAAACACAAGATAATCCTTGGGATGCGCATGAAGCTACTTATGCAATCGGTTCAACACATGAAGGAGTTGTAAAAGAAAAGAATGATAAGGGAGCAGTTGTAACTTTTGCTGATGGAGTAGAAGGTTTTGCACCAAGTAGATTCTTAGAAAAGGAAGATGGTACTAAATTAGGAAAAGGTGAAACACTCAAGTTTGTAGTTTTAGAATTCTCTAAAGAATACAGAAGAGTTGTTGTATCTCATACCTCTATCTTTAAAGAGCAAGAAAAAAGAAATGTAAAAGTTGCCGTTAAAAAAGCAGCTGAAGCAGAAAAAACTACTTTAGGAGACATAGGTGGTCTTGCAGATTTAAAAAAGAAAATGGAAGCTAGTAGCAAAAAGAAATAATAATTTCTTAACTACTTGTTCTTTCTGCTTAGGCAGGAATCTATAATACTTAAAAAGCCATTGCAATTTGCAATGGCTTTTTTTATTGTACAATTGTTGTGCTAATATTATTTAAGTGTATTAGAATTTAGTAAAAAGATTGCGTTGGCTAAAAAGAGTTTCCCATTATGCCAAAAAGATCTAAATAAAGGATTGTCTACCATATAAACAATACTTCCACTTCCTTTTCGTTCTTCTCCAAACAATAAAGATTCTGGGATGTTTTTAATTGCTTTACTACCTGCATAACCAGAAATATTTTTTGTGTTTTTATCAAAATAAGTAACATTTATACCCTTTTCTAAATATTTATATGACGTTCCACTTAATTTTAAAGAAAAATAATCACTTTTATACCCAAAGGCTAAAGGGTGCGTAACATCAACTTTGCTTTTAAAAATTGCGCCAGTAATACTATTTTTAATACCCTTTCTTTCTTGATCTGCATAAGGTGTTAAATTATATTTGGTAGAATCTTTTTTGCTCTTTTTCTTCTTTAAGGAATATCCCTTTTTGTCAGTAAAACTTTTTAAAGCATTTCCAATGGCAATTAATGTTCCACCAGCACTTACAAAAGTTGATAATTTGTCTAAAGTAGTTTTATTTAAAATATTGCTGTAATATCCTTCAGGAATAATAATAACATCATACTTCGAAAATTTAGTTTTACTAAAATAATTTGAGTTTAAAATAGTAAGTGGATATTTTAATTCCGTTTCAAAAAAATGCCAAATTTCTCCAAAACTCAGAGATGAAGTTCCTTTGCCCGAAAGTAAAGCAATCTTCTGTTTATTAATTGGTTTTACACTAGAAGAACCGAAATCTAATCCAGAATCGACAAAACCTGAAGCAACTGGTTGAATTTTTCTGCGATGATTATTAGCAATTTTATTTAATTTTTCATCAAATTTAGAAGTTTTGTTATCATTTCTTAAAATGATTAAAGTCCCTCTTTCATATGTTTTTCCTTCTAAAGAAAATGCTTTTTCAGAAAAGCGTGGAGTTATATTTTGTTGTAACAAAGCTCCTAAAAAAGTAGCATCCTCTAAACTATTCCATTTAGAAAGGTAAGCATATGCACTTTTATCAATAGTATTGGTATTCTTTTTTATCGGCGTAGTTTGAGAAGATCTCACTTTTTTATTTGATGCAATCGCTTCAACACCATATGCATAAGGTAAAGACCAAGCTGTAATGTCGTACGTTAAAGAATCTACTAATTTGGCCTTAGGTTCAAACAGAACTTTTACCATTTTTCCTTTTGGCTGATTTGTATGAATTACTAAATCACCTTTATAAGTCGTAAATTTCTCCTCTTTTCCTGTATTGAAATTATATCCTTCTACCGTTCCTTTGGTAGCGTATTCGTATTTAATTTCATGTGTATCTAATAAGTTTTTTAAACGATTTGTTTTATCCTCATTGCCATTTTTCAAAACAAAACTTTGATATTCTAAATTTTTATTATCAAAGAATTTTTTAAATTCTGAATTTATTTTTTTTGCATTTTTTGATGAAATTTCTACGGTTGATAATCCCGTTGTCATATGATGAATTGCTCTATCTCTCAATGTTAAAACCTCTCCTTCATCAGTTTTAACTCCCAAACCAGCTCTGGAATGCCCTGCCTGTTCATAGGTCATTCCAATTGCTCCCATATAAGTAGGATAGGTATCCCCATAACTTGGATAGAGCAAATCAAAACTTTCTTTTGTGAAATATAGCCAACCTTCTTTATCAAAATAATTTGCATGATTTTTTCCTATTTCAGTTTGAAAATCACGTTGCCAATCTGTAATTATTTCGTGAAAAGGTTCGGCAGCGGGTGCAAAATAATAAGGACTATTAATATCTTGTTCATGAAAATCTACATGAATATGTGGCATCCATTTATTGTAAATTTTTATTCTTTGTTGAGATTCAATTTGAGTTGCCCAAGCCCAATCTCTATTCAAATCAAATAAATAATGATTTGGTCTTCCACCAGGCCAAGGTTCGTGATGTTCTTTTGCGTCTTGTGTAATATTAAAAGGCGTACTTTTAACTTGATTAAACCAATTTACATATCTATCTCTTCCATCTGGGTTTGTACAAGGATCTAATATAATTACTGTATTTTCTAACCACGATTTTTTACTGGTAACCAATTCGTAAATAGTTAACATTGATGCTTCTGTACTAGAAGCTTCATTTCCATGAACATTATAACTTAACCAAACAATTGCAGTTTTGTTATCATAATTTCCTTTTATAATTCCAGTTTGAGAAAGGTTAGCTCTTCTAATGTTTTCTAAATTATTAATGTTTTCTTGTGACGAAATATAACTTAAATACAAAGGTCTATGCTCATTTGTTTCTCCATATTTTTCTAGTTTAACGTTGGGCAATATGTTGCTTACATATTTAAAATACTCTACTACTTTATGATGTCTTGTAAAACGACTGCCAATTTCATAACCTAAAAACGCTGAAGGAGATTTTAGGTCTTGGGAAAGAATACTTCCAAAAGTTAGAAAAGAAATTAGTAAAAGTGATTTAATTTTCATGAATTAAGTTTTGATTATTATCAAAAGTAAGGAATAAATTCTACTATGTAAACTTAGTTTTTTTTGACAAGTTAAAAATTTGTTAGATTAAATTTGCCGTAACAAAGTACCATGAAAATTTAGTATTTTTGAAGCATGGCAATAAACAAAAGTGTTTTTAAGGTTAAAGAATCAACCGTCGGTTTTAAGGAGTATTGGAATAATGTATACCTTACTAATAAGAAAGAAAATTTAGGTTGGTATGAAGAAAGATCTGAGCAAACTTTAGTATTGATTAAAGAAACAAAATTGCCTAAAAACGCTACAATTTTAAATGTAGGATCTGGATCTTCAAGTTTAATTGATAATTTATTAGAAGAAGGTTTTTCTAATATTATTGCGAATGATTTATCAAACGAATCTTTAAAATCTTTGAAGAGTAAGTTTGTTAAAAATGATAAGATTAAATTCATTGTTGATGATTTATTGAATCCATCAAAATTAAAGGAATTAAAAAATATTGATTTATGGAATGATAGAGCTGTTTTACATTTCTTTTTAGAAAAAGAGGAAATTGCAGTCTATTTTAATTTGTTAAAGAAGATTTTAAAACCAAAAGGATTTGTTATTATTGCTGTTTTTGAAAAAAATGGAGCTGAAAAATGCTGTGGTTTGCCACTAAAAAGATATGATGTAGAAATGTTAGAAAATGAATTAGGAAATGATTTTGTGCTGAAAAAAAGTTTTAAACATACATTTATAAATCCTTCTGGAGGCAAAAGGCCATATATTTACACATTATTTCAAAGAAAAAATTAGGATGAACATTACACAAATTCCTTTTCAAAAAACAGGTTTTTTTTCAAAAATGATGCATCATTATTTAGAGAAAAATGAAAACATAAAACCATTTTATAACAACTTTCCTGATATTTCTGGGTTTTATAAGCAAATTGAAGAAAAACAAAAATCACACAGCTTACAAACAAGATTAACGTTGGTTGATGCTTTAAAAAAGCAATACAAACCTTTTACAACTTCAGAAAAAACAATTGAAAATATTGACTTGTTAAAACAACAAAACACGTTTACAATTGCAACTGGTCATCAATTAAATTTGTTTACGGGACCTTTATATTTTCTTTATAAAATTATTACCACCATTAATTTATGTGAAGAATTATCAGAGAAATTCCCTAAACAAAATTTTGTTCCTATTTATTGGATGGCAACAGAAGATCATGATTTTGTTGAAATTAATAATTTTAATTTTAATGGAAAAAAAGTAACTTGGAATCGCGAAGATGGAGGCGCAGTTGGTCGTTTTTCTACGGATGGTCTAGAAGAAGTTTTTGAAGTTTTCTCCAATCATTTAGGGAAATCTAAAAACGCAAAATATTTAAAGAAATTATTTTTTGAAGCCTATCTAAAACATTTCAATTTAGCAGATGCAACACGTTTTATTGCAAATACTTTATTTGGTGATTTTGGTTTAGTAATTATTGATGGAGATGACACCAAATTAAAACAGTTGTTTAATCCTTTTATAAAAGAAGAGTTAGAAAATAACACTTCTTTTAATGAAGTATCTAAAACAATTCTTAGACTTGAGAAAAATTACAAAATTCAAGTAAACCCGAGAGAAATTAACTTGTTTTATGTAGGAGATGGTTTTAGAGAACGTATTATTTTTGAAGATAACTCATACAAAGTAATCAATACCGATATTATTTTTTCTAAAGCTGAAATTTTAGCAGAAGTTGATAAAAATCCAAAAGCATTTTCGCCAAATGTAATTATGAGACCTTTATATCAAGAAGTAATTTTACCAAACCTCTGTTATATTGGAGGAGGAGGAGAAATGGCATATTGGTTTGAGTTAAAATCATATTTTGAGAAAGTAGATATTCCTTTCCCTATCTTGTTGTTGCGTAATTCGGTGCAAGTTGTTTCTGAAAAACAATCAAAAAAATTGGAGAAGCTAAATATTTCATTTGATGAGATGTTTTTAAATCAATATGATTTATTATCTAAAAAGGTCATAGAAAATTCGGAAATTAAAATTGATTTTAGTAAAAAAATTCAATTTTTACAAAATCAGTTTTTAGAACTAAAGAATGTTGCCGAAAAAACGGATGTTTCTTTCGTAAATGCCGTAAATGCTCAAGAAAGAAAACAAATTAAAGGTTTACAAAATCTTGAAAAGCGTTTATTAAAGGCAGAAAAAAGAAGGCAACTAGATGTAGTTGATAGAATTACGGTACTTCAGAATGAACTTTTACCAAACCAGAGTTTAGAAGAACGTCAACGTAATTTTTCTGAATATTATTTAGAGTATGGTTCATCATTTTTAGAAGCTATAAAAGGTGCTTTAAAACCTTTGCAATTAGAGTTTACAGTAATAGAATTATAATGAAAGAAAAAGGCTTACATCCAAAGAATAAGTTTAATAAAGGGTATGATTTTGATGCACTAATTATTAAAAATCCGTTATTGAAGGAATTTGTGTTAGAAAATAAATTTGGTTCTATTACTATTGATTTTTCAAATCCAATTGCTGTAAAAGAACTTAATAAAGCATTATTATTTTCTTATGATAAAGTTAACCTATGGAATTTTTCTGATGAAAATTTATGCCCGCCAATTCCTGGTCGTTTAGATTATATTCTTCATTTATCAGATTTGCTTTCAGCAGAAAAAGATATAAAAATTTTAGATATAGGTACTGGTGCAACTTGCATTTACCCTTTACTGGGTGTTGCCGAATTTAACTGGAACTTTACAGCTACCGATATTGATTTAGAATCTTTAGATGCTGCACAAGATATTATTGATGATAATAATTTAGATGCTAATATTCAGCTTCGCCAGCAATTTGATGAGCAACAAATTTTAAAAGGTATTTTAGAAGAGGATGATTCTTTTTCTGCGACTATGTGTAATCCTCCTTTTTATAAGTCAGCAGAGGAGGCGCGAGGCGCAAATAGAAGAAAAACCAGAAATTTAGGTAATAGTGCTGTTAGAAATTTCTCTGGGAACAATAATGAATTATGGTATGAAGGCGGAGAAAAGGCATTTTTACATAATTATTTATATGAAAGCTCTTTGTTTTCTGAGAAGAGTATATGGTTTACAAGTTTGGTTTCTAAAAAAGAAAATGTGGAAAGTTTACAGGCTTCATCTAAGAAATTAGGAGTGCAAGAATTTAAGGTAATTAATATGAATCAAGGAAATAAAGTGACTAGAATTGTTTGTTGGAGGTTTTAGTGCCGACTTTAATCCCCTTTATTAAATTTTTTATTTTTGGGGATTTTTGTGACCAGTTAAATTTCATTTAGTTAAAAACCACGTCTTCTATTTTATGCTTTTTACATATAAAATGTAAAATTGTATAGACCAACATATGCACAAAGACTAAACAAATAAAAGCATATAAAGGGACTCCTAATACTTGAAAAGGCCAATAATAGGTCCATACTCCTAAATAAATAGTAATGATTTCACCAAAAGCAGGTAGTATTAGTGCTAAGATAATGGCTAGAATTATTTTGTTTTTTTGTGTTTGATTTGACAAATGAGGAATTAAATTTCTTTCTAATTTATACAAATAATGAAAAGCAAGCATCCATGCAAAAGGTAGCCACAAAGGCAATTTTCTGGTAACTTCATGGTATTCCCAATAACCATTTGTTACTCCCCAAGTTTCGCCAACAATACCTCCAAAACCGGTAAGTAACATTCCAACTAAAAGGAGCCAATTCTTGTGCTTTTCGGGCTTTATAATTTCTTTATAAGTATTATGAATTATTTTTAGCATTAGAATGCCAGCAATTATAGTATCATATTTTTTTAAGACTCCAATAAAAACTCCTGCGATTGTAAGTTTTAAAAGTGCTTTTAAGATTTGTTTAGAAAATTCCTTTTTATTCGTAATCATATAGGTATTTATCGAGGCTAAAAATATTATTTTTATTTAAATAAAAACCCGAAGCGATCAACTTCGGGTTTATTTTACTTTTTATAGAAGCTATCTTGTCTTTGCAAGAACAATATAAGGCTATAAATGAATTACTTCATCATATGCGTCTGCAACGGCTTCCATGACAGCTTCGCTCATTGTGGGGTGTGGATGAATTGTCTTTAACACTTCATGTCCAGTTGTTTCTAATTTACGCCCTAAAACTGCTTCGGCAATCATATCTGTAACTCCAGCTCCAATCATATGACAACCTAACCATTCACCGTATTTTGCATCAAATATTACTTTTACGAAACCATCAGGAGTTCCTGCTGCTTTGGCTTTTCCAGATGCTGAAAAGGGAAATTTACCCACTTTTAATTCGTAGCCAGCTTCCTTTGCTTTTGCTTCTGTCATACCAACAGAGGCAATTTCTGGAGTTGCATAGGTACAACCGGGAACGTTACCATAATCAATTGGCTCTGTATGTAAACCTGCAAGTTTCTCGACACAAGTAATTCCTTCTGCAGAGGCAACGTGTGCTAGAGCTTGTCCAGGAACCACATCTCCAATTGCGTAATAACCAGGAATATTAGTTTGGTAAAAATCATTTACTAAGATTTTGTCTCTGTCAACAATAATTCCAACATCTTCTAAACCAATATTTTCGATATTTGATTTAATTCCTACAGCCGATAATAAAATATCCGCTTTTAAAGTTTCTTCTCCTTTTTTCGTTTTTACTGTCGCAATAACACCATCACCAGAGGTGTCCACAGATTCCACAGAAGAATTCGTCATTACTTTAATTCCAGCTTTTTTTATAGAACGCTCAAATTGTTTTGAAATATCAATATCTTCTACAGGAACTAAGTTTGGCATATATTCTACGATAGTTACATCCGTTCCCATGGTGTTATAGAAGTGTGCAAATTCAACGCCAATTGCTCCAGAACCTACAACAATCATAGATTTTGGTTGACTTGGTAATGTCATTGCTTTTCTGTATTCAATTACTTTTACCCCATCTTGCGGTAAGTTTGGTAATTCTCTTGAACGAGATCCTGTTGCAATAATAATAGTGTTCGCGGCATATTCAGTTACTTTTCCATCTTCTGCAGTAACATCTACTTTTTTGCCTGTTTTAATTTTTCCAAAACCGTTAATAATATCGATTTTGTTTTTCTTCATTAAGAAAGCAACACCTTTGCTCATGCCATCTGCAACGCCACGGCTTCTTTTAATTACTGCATCAAAATCTTTGTCAATTGCTTCAGCTTTTAAGCCATAATCATCGACATGTTTTAAATAATCATAAACCTGTGCAGATTTTAATAAGGCTTTTGTAGGAATACATCCCCAGTTTAGGCAAATTCCACCTAAATTTTCTTTTTCTACAATGGCAACTTTAAAGCCTAATTGAGAAGCTCTAATTCCTGTTACGTATCCTCCAGGTCCACTTCCAATGATAATGATGTCGTATTTCATAATTGTATTTTTTTTATCTTTTATTTCTTTATCTTAAGCTCGCGAGTAAGTTTTCTCTTTTTAGTTTTCAATCGAAATTTTCTAAAACTGCTAACTAAAAGGATATCACTTCAATTACTCACGTAATTTACTAACTTTTGTTTTTACTACCAACTATTTTACATTCTCTCGGGAACATTGATTCCCAATAACAAAAATGCCGATTTTATAGTATCTGCAACTTTGTTTGCTAGTTGAACTCTAAATATTTTTTTATCTTGGTTTTCTTCTCCTAATATTGATACATTTTGATAAAAAGAATTGAACTCCTTTACCAAGTCATACGTGTAATTAGCAATAATGGCTGGTGAATAATTTGCAGCTGCTTGTTGTATGGTTTCAGGATATAATTCTAATTGTTTTAATAATTCCTTTTCCTTTTCGTGCAGTTCAATCGTTACAGGTTTTGAATAATCAAAATCTGCTTTTCTAACAATAGATTGAATTCTAGCATACGTATACTGAATAAAAGGTCCCGTATTTCCTTGAAAATCTACCGAAGATTTTGGGTCGAACAAGATTCTCTTTTTAGGATCTACTTTTAAAATAAAATATTTTAAGGCACCTAAACCTATCGTTTTATATAATTCGGTTTTCTCTTCTTCAGAATAACCTTCTAATTTCCCTAATTCTTCAGATATTGTTTTAGCTGTATCTGTCATTTCTAACATTAATTCATCAGCATCTACAACTGTTCCTTCTCTCGATTTCATTTTTCCCGAAGGTAAATCTACCATTCCGTAACTTAAATGATGTAATTGTTTAGACCAATCAAATCCAAGTTTTTTCAAAATTAAAAACAATACTTGAAAATGATAATCTTGCTCATTACCAACGGTATAAACCATTCCGCCAACATCTGGAAAATCTTTTACACGCTGAATTGCAGTACCAATGTCTTGTGTCATGTAAACCGCTGTGCCGTCTGAACGTAAAACAATTTTCTCATCTAAACCATCATCCGTTAAATCACACCAAACAGAACCGTCTTCTTTTTTATAGAAAACACCTTTCTCTAATCCTTGTGCAACCACATCTTTTCCTAATAAATAGGTATTACTTTCATAATATAAAGTATCAAAATTAACACCCATATTTCTGTAAGTTACCTCAAACCCGCTATACACCCAAGAGTTCATTTCTTTCCAAAGAGAAACAACTTGTTCATCTCCAGCTTCCCATTTTAGTAGCATTTGTTGTGCTTCTAATAAAAGGGGCGCTTCTTTTTTAGCTTCTTCTTCCGTTTTTCCTTCCACAACTAAGTTGCCTATTTCTTTCTTATATTCTTGGTCAAATTTAACATAGTAATTTCCAACTAATTTAT
Source organism: uncultured Acidimicrobiia bacterium (assembly GCA_964195455.1). Lineage (GTDB taxonomy): Bacteria > Bacteroidota > Bacteroidia > Flavobacteriales > Flavobacteriaceae > Polaribacter. The sequence continues at coordinate 40,661 of CAXMOR010000033.1, read as the reverse complement.
CACCTTTTAAACCTGATGATGTTGGTGTTTCTCCGTTACCGAATTTTTCCCAAGCCAACATGGATTTACAGATATGAATTCCTCGGTCGTTGATAATCTGCGTTTTATACACCTTTTTACCTGCAGCTTTTATAATTTCTGCAACAGAGTATCCTAATAAATTATTACGAACATGTCCTAAGTGTAAAGGTTTGTTGGTGTTTGGTGATGAATATTCTACCATCATCGCTTTTTCATCTGCGTTTGGTGAAACAAAACCATAAGATGAATCTGAATAGATTGAATTGAAGAAGTTTGTGTAGAAACCGTCATTAATTACTAAATTTAAAAAACCTTTAACAACATTGTAATTTGTGATTTCAGGAACATTTTCTACAACATATTTTCCTAAATCCTCTCCGATTTGAACAGGGTTGCCTTTTTTGAAGCGCAATAAAGGAAATACAACGAGGGTAATGTCACCTTCGAATTCTTTTCTTGTTGCTTGAAATTCTACGGATGGAATTTCTATATTGTATAAAGCTAAAAAACCTTCTTTTACTTTAGTTTCTATGATGTTTTTGATGCTCATTTAGTCTTAAAAATTGAAATGCAAAATTACATATTTTTATTTGTTTTTTTGAATGATTTTTGGTCAAGAATAATTGTAGTTTTGTAGGATGGAAAAACGCTTAGAACAACTCCCGAAATTAGCCGAAGAAGCAAAAAAAGAAAATAAAAAATATTTTATAAATCTAAAGAAAAGAACACCTAAAAATTTAGATTATGTAATGCAAGAATTACACGATGCTGAGTTTGCGAAAACTGATTGTCTAGATTGTGGAAACTGCTGCAAAACATCAAGTCCGATCTTTATTGATAAAGATATTGCGCGTATTTCCAAACACTTGAAAATGAAAGTTGCTGATTTCACAAGTACCTATTTAGAGAGAGATTCAGACGATTTTATGGTCTTGAAAACGGCGCCTTGTTCTTTTTTAGACCTTACAGATAATAGTTGTACTATTTATGATGTGCGACCAAAAGCTTGCGCAGAATACCCGCATACAAATAGACGTAAATTTATACAAATTACAGATCTGACCATTGAAAACACAACTATTTGTCCAGCGACCTATAATATTGTGGAGGCTTTAAAAAAACGTTTGCCTTATGAGTATAATGTGAAAAAAATCCGAAAGTAATCTCATCTATAAATTAAGTACTTATTTCTGATTTTTTTAAAGACGGTTAAATCTTCCTCCCAAGTTTTTTTAATTTCTTCTTCAGAGAAAGATTTTTCAATTTGTTGTTGTAATTTTTCTGTTCCTGCTAACTTAGTAAAGAAATTGTTAAAGAATTCCTTAGAGGAATTTTGGTTGTAAGCTTTTAGTAACCAACTTAAATTTAGTTGATTTAAGTTTTTAGCTCTTTGTAAATTTTCACCAAAACAAAGTTTATTTTTATGCTTTGGATACTTTGCACCGTCATTTTGTTTTGGTGTAAATGAAAATTCACTCTTTGTTAAAAATGGAGAACCATAGATTTGGAATTGCATTTCAGTTCCTCTTCCTGCAGAGACATTAGTTCCTTCAAAGAAACATAGGCTAGGATACAAGTTGATACTTTTATCATTAGGTAAATTTGGAGAGGGTTTTACGGGTAAACTATATCTTGTTTTGTGATTGTAGTTCTCTAAAGGAATAACAGTTAAATTACAATGGATTCCATTTTTCAACCACTTTTCGCCATTAATCATTTTTCCATATTCGCCGATTGTCATACCATAAACTACAGGTACTTTATGCATACCCACAAAACTTTTATGTTCCAATTCTAAAACAGGGCCATCAATATAATACCCATTTGGGTTTGGTCTATCTAAGATTATAACGGGAATTCCAGCTTCGGCACAAGCTTCCATTACATAATGTAAAGAAGAAATGTAAGTGTAAAAACGAGCTCCAACATCTTGAATATCAAAAACTATAATATCAATATTTTTTAATTGTTCAGTAGAAGGTTTTTTGTTTTTTCCATACAAGGACACAATTGGCAAACCTGTTTTAGTATCAAATCCGTCTTTAATGGTTTCGCCTGCATCTGCTTTTCCACGAAAACCATGTTCTGGAGCAAATACTTTTTTAATTTTTATTCCCAAAGAAAGTAAGCTATCAATTAAGTTTACAAACTCTTTTTTCTCTTTTCTTTTTTCTAAAATAGAGGTTTGGTTTCCAACAACTGCAACATTCTTTCCTTTTAAAAGTGCAAGATATAAACTTGTTCTTTCTGCGCCAGTTTTTAAAATTACTGATTTCTTAACTTCAGTTTTAATCGCTTCCTTAGGTTTTTGTGCACAAGAAATCAGCTGATAATTCAGTAACAGAAACAATAATAAATATGTACTTTTGAAAGGTTTAAAAATAATCATCAATTTGAATTACGAGTTATTTATTGCAAAACGCATTATTGCTGGCAAAAAGTATAAAAATAGTATTTCATCGCCAATAATAAAAATTGCAATCACAGCAATTGCGTTGGGAATTATTATTATGCTAATTGCTGTCGCAACGGGTGCGGGTTTACAATATAAAATTCGTGATAAGATGGCAGGTTTTAAAGGGCATATTCAGATTATGAATTATGACGCTAATAATTCTGATGTTTCTACAAGAGCTATAAAAAAAAACCAAGATTTTTATCCTACTTTTAAAAATTTAGAAGGAATAAAAAACGTACAAGTTTTTGCAAATAAAGCGGGTATTTTAAGAACCAAAACCGATTTCGAAGGCATTATTTTTAAAGGAGTTTCTACAGATTATGATTGGTCTTTTTTTACTGAATACTTGGTTGAAGGCAGAGTTCCCGATTTTAATCAACGAAGAACTAGAGAAGTTTTGCTGTCACAAACAATTATCGATCGTTTGCAATTAAAGTTGAACGATACAATTTTGGCTACTTTTATAAAGACGGTAAACAGTAAATTACCCTCTAATAAAAAATATATAGTTACTGGAATATACAATACAGGCTTTTTACAGTTCGATAAAAGTATGATGATTGGCGATATTAGAGAGGTCCAAAAATTAAATAAGTGGACAGAAAATGAAGTTGGTGGTTTTGAGGTTTTATTATACAATTTTGATGAAATTGATGAAAAGGAAAAACAGGTTTACAATAGTATTAGCGCTACTTTAAATAGTAAATCAATTGTAGATGCCTATCCAAATGTATTTGATTGGATTCAACTTTTTGACAATAATGTTTGGTTTATTATTGCTATTATGATTCTAATTGCAGGTATTAATATGATAACTGCTTTGTTAGTTTTAATTTTAGAGCGGGTACAAATGATTGGTATTTTAAAAGCCTTAGGAAGTAATAATACAAGTATCAGAAAAATCTTTTTGTATAATGCTTCTTACCTTATTTTAAAAGGTCTTTTCTACGGTAATATTATAGGTTTGTTAATTATTGGTATTCAATATTTTTTTAAAATAATAACATTAAATCCAGAGATATATTATGTTGCAACTATGCCAGTTTATATTTCTTTTACAGCTATTTTGTTTTTAAATATAGGTACTTTAATTTTATGTTTTTTAATGTTAATAATTCCGTCTTATATCATCACAAAAATAAGACCTTCAAAGTCTATTAAGTTTGCTTAATTAGTAATTAGTGAACCAATCAAAATGATTTTCTATTATAGATTCTTTATTTTCTTTGATTTGTTTTTTAAAAGCTTTTGCAACAGAAGATAAATTTTTAGATTTCAACCAAATTAAATTCCAATTGGTTTCTATGGGTAAATCGTTGACATCAAGAATTTGTAATTCTCCTTTTTGTAATTCGTTTTTAATACCAATAATTGGCATTATAGAAATGCCTAAACCTGCAATTACTGCTTGTTTCACAGCCTCATTACTCTTAAGTTCCATTTTTTTATGAATTGCTATTTTATGTTTTATCAAATATTTTTCCATTGTTAAACGAGTTGCAGAACCATTTTCTCTAAAAATAAATAAAGATTTATTTATTTCTTTTAATACTATTTTTTTAGATGTATTATAATCTTTGTTAGCGACAAAGTATAGCTTGTTTTTCATTAATTCTATACGTTCGATATTTAGTTTTTTAGGAATTGTAGATACCATTGCGAAATCACATTCATTATTTTCTAAACTTCTAATTACAGACATTTTGTTAGTAACATCCATGGTTAAATCTACGTTTTCATTCTTTTTTATAAAATCAGTTAAAAAATAAGGCATTAGATATTTAGCTGTAGAAACAATAGCAATTTTTAAATTACCGGCTAACTTTCCTTCAAAAATGGCAGATTTATAATTAATAGCTTCCACTTGTTCTAAAATTTTAAAAGCTGTTTCAGAAATTTCCTCACCAAATTCGGTGATGTACAGTTTTCTGCCAACAACTTCAAAAAGCGGTAAATTAAATTGATTTTGAAAGTTTTTTAATTGAATAGAAACAGCTGGTTGCGTTAAAAAAAGTTGTTCAGAAGCTTTAGTTACACTTTTAACTTCTGCAATTTTTCTAAAAATTTCTAATTGATGCAAGGTGTAGTTCATAAAATATTTTTATGTATTTTATAATAAATATAAATAAAAATATATGAAATAAACACCATTTCTTTGTGAAAAATGAAAACAATGGGTCAAACAACAATTAAGCAACCTAATTAAACAAAGTCATTAGATAATTCTGTTTTAATTCAAATTACAAAAGTGTAACGTAATAAATTATTACAGTTTATCGATATGATAGCAATGTTAATTTTAAACATTTTGGTAATTAATATTTCGAGTTCTTTTGTGAAAGAATTCTTTGTTTTACAAGCTATTTTAGCACTCATTTTTTTTATTAAAAATTCTAAATCTAATATAGTCATTAAATAAAATAATTATGGAAAACACAACTTTACAAGTAATAGAAGAAATGGATGAATCCATGGTAAACCAAAAATTAAAATTAATTGAAGGTAAATTCACAATAAGAGAAGCGTTAAATATTGTAAACAATGTTGTAGATGTGAAAATTAACTTTCATAAATTACAAAGATTGTCTATAACAGAAGGAAATGCAAACGATGAATGCATTTATGACAACTCTAGAATTACAGAATTAAGAAACGAAAAAGCAGATATGAAATCATTTTTAAGCTCTTTAGAAGCAAATGGTAATAATATAAAAATATCTAGTACAATACATATTTCTGTAGAAAATTAAATATTGTTTTGATTTGAATTTGTTAGCAGGAAAGATTGCCTAAAAATAGTTTTTCTTGCTTTTTTTATGTCTAAAATTTAATTTATGGACTTATGTTCTTTACTAGATAATTTAATAAGGGCATCTTATACAGCAATAAAAACAGCAATAAAATTAGCGATGCCAAGAGCAGACTCACAACTTTACAGTTCTATAGCTTTGGCAATTACTTTTCCATTTGAGATTAATATTGATATATCGTTATACTTATTTACTATAGGAAATTGCTAAGACAATAATTTAGACGTTACCTAAAAAAGGCCACGCTTTTCGTTCTTACTTTTTGTGTTCGCAAAAAGCACAAAAGAGGTCAAACAATTAATGTAATCGCTAATGCGGAGTATCTAATAACTAATAGTTTTGCTAAATGTTTATAATTACTCTGCGTTAGCGATTGAAATGACATCCTATTTTGAGGAGCGAGAAAAAGATGTAATTGAAAGCGCGACCTTTAGGGAACGCCCTAAAAATCATTTACCTTTGCAACAGAAATTATAGAGATGAACTACGCAGAAAATATATTGGAAACTATTGGAAACACGCCATTAGTAAAATTAAATGTTTTAACAAAAGAGTTGCCTTGTTTGGTGCTTTCTAAATACGAAACTTTTAACCCAGGAAACTCGGTAAAAGATAGGATGGCATTACAAATGATTGAAGACGCAGAGGCAGACGGACGTTTAAAACCTGGAGGAACTATTATAGAAGGAACTTCTGGAAATACAGGAATGGGTTTGGCTTTAGCGGCAATTGTAAAAGGCTACAAATGTATTTTTGTTATGGCAGACAAACAATCTAAAGAAAAGATAGATATATTAAGGGCTGTTGGAGCAGAAGTGGTTGTTTGCCCAACAAATGTTGATCCAGATGATGCACGTTCTTATTATTCGGTTTCTAAACGTTTAGGAGAAGAGACTCCGAATTCTTGGTATGTAAATCAATATGATAACCCGAGTAATTGTAAAGCACATTTTTTAAGCACAGGACCTGAAATTTGGGAACAAACTAATGGGAAAGTAACTCATTTTGTGGTTGGCGTAGGAACGGGAGGAACAATTTCTGGAGTCGGAAGTTATTTAAAAATGAAGGCTAGAGAAGCAGGATCAACTGTAAAAATTTGGGGAATAGATACCTATGGCTCTGTTTTTAAAAAATATCATGAAACGGGTATTTTTGATGAGAATGAGATTTATCCTTACATCACAGAAGGGATAGGTGAAGATATTTTACCTAAAAATGTAAATTTTGGTGTGATTGATGGTTTTACAAAAGTAACCGATAAAGATGCAGCCATTTATACCCAGCGTTTAGCAAAGGAAGAAGGAATGTTTTTAGGTAATTCTGCTGGAGCTGCCGTAAAAGGATTATTGCAATTAAAAGAACATTTTACAAAAGAGGATGTTGTCGTTGTTTTGTTTCACGATCATGGAAGTAGATATGTAGGTAAAATGTTTAACGATAATTGGATGCGTGAAAGAGGTTTTATAGAAGAAGAAATTAAAACTGCTGCTGATATTATTAAAAACCATTCAGATAAACCTTTAATTGCTGCACAAACAGAAGAATTAGTTTCTCACGCTATTGAGCGAATGAAAGCGTTTAAAATATCACAAATTCCGGTAAAAGATATTAATGGTTTTGTAGGTTCTATCGATGAATCTGTTTTGTTACATAATTTTATTGCAGATAAAAATATAGCAGACAGACCCATTAAAGATATTATGGGGAAACCTTATCCAATAGTAAAAAAGACTTCAAAATTAGAAGATATCTCTAAATTGATTACCAAGGAAAATGATGCTGTTTTGGTTGATTTAGAAAACGGTAATCACCATATTATTACAAAATATGATATTATTAGTGTAATTTAATTTTTTATTTAACATTACTTTTTTACTCTTCACCTAACAAAAAAGTGAAATGGACGAAAAGCTAAAATTAGAACACAGAATAATCGGTTCTTTGAGCAGCGTCTATTATTTTTATGAGTTGGGGGATTTATAAAATATAGCACCAAATCGTCTGAGAATTTATTTTCTTGGACGATTTTTATTTTTATACACCTGTCCTTAACGAATTAGTATCTTTAAAGAAATAAAGTTAAACTTATATTATAACAGAACTAAAGCTATTTTTAGTCTTTATAATGTCTTCTAAAGTAAAAAAAACTTATTATCAAGAACCTAAGGTATTCATAAACGTGTGATGACTGCAGATGCGCATATATATATCTAATTTTACAGACTCAATTAATTACATACAAAAACTTAAAAGCCAAGTAAACTTTTCGGATATGGAAGAGGGTGCTTTACCTTATATACTCCATAAGGAGTATCAACTGAGGGAAAATATATAAAAGCTTACAAAAAAGCACAAAGTAATTTCGACGATATACAAAAGATATTGCTCCAAAAAGAATTGTTTTAAGGTGAACCTTGGAATAGGCTACAAAAACGTATAATCATGTAAAAAAAATGCTAAGGAGATTCGAGTAGATAAAATCTAGTTTTTTAGCTTTAATCATAAAAAAAAATCCATCTCAATTGAGATGGATTTTTTTTAAATCAACTAATTCAAATAATTTAAACAATGAAAACAGTTTACAAGGTTGTTTCCATTTTATAGTATACAAGGTTCGTGCCAAAAAATATTTTTTAGACTATTTTAAGAATTATTTCGCATGTTTGTGTGCTTTGTACGAGGAACGAACTAAAGGACCACTTTCTACATACATAAAACCCATTTCTAAACCTAGAATTTCGTATTTTTTAAATTGATCTGGAGTAATAAATTCTTTTAGTGGTAAATGTTTCTTGGAAGGTTGTAAATATTGCCCAATAGTAAGCACATCTAAACCTACGCCTTGTAAATCTTTCATCGTCTGTATTACTTCCTCTTCAGTTTCACCTAAACCAAGCATCAATCCAGTTTTAGTTCTCATTCCGTTTTCTTTTAGGTATTTTAAAACGCCTAAACTTCTGTCGTATTTTGCTTGAATTCTAACCTCACGAGTTAACCTTCTTACCGTTTCCATATTATGAGAAACTACTTCTGGATGCACTTCTATAATTCTATCTATTTGTTTTGTATTTCCTTGAAAATCGGGAATTAATGTTTCTAAAGTTGTGTTTGGATTTGCTCTTCTTATTGCATCAACAGTTTCTGCCCAAATAATTGAACCACCATCTTTTAAATCGTCTCTATCTACAGAAGTAATTACAGCATGTTTAATACTCATAATTTTTATAGAACGGGCAACTTTTTCTGGTTCATCCCATTCAACAGTTTCTGGTCTCCCTGTTTTTACTCCACAAAATCCACAAGACCGAGTACAAATATTTCCAAGTATCATAAATGTTGCAGTTCCTTCTCCCCAACATTCACCCATGTTTGGGCAGCTACCACTTGCACAAATAGTGTTCAGTTTATACTTGTCAACTAAACCTCTTAATTCAGTATATTTTTTACCAACAGGTAATTTTACACGCAACCATTTTGGTTTTTTTTGTCTTTCAGGAAGTACTATAGAATCTATTGCCATGTTATAACATAATTGAAATGCAAATTTACAAAGAATAGTTTTAAATGCTTGTTAAAAACCAAAGACTAAAGCCAATTAAAAAAACAATACCAACGATGCTAAGAATTTTTAAATAAATGTTTGGTTGATGTTCTTTAGGAGTATGCTTTCCAGTAATTAAAACATAATTTAAAATTGCATAAAAAGGCGCTGTTAAGAACGATAGAATGGTTGCAACCTTTACTAAACTGCCCATATTTTTTAAATAAAATTGCAGTATGATAAATGTGCCAATAAAAAGTAAAATAATCCAAAACCAATAACCAAATTTAAATTCTTTATCAAATAACAGTTTTGAACTTCTATTCATTGCTCTTGGAGAAGCATCTAAAGTGGTAATTGTAGTACTAAACATTGTTGTAAAAGCAGCAACACCTATAAAAATATAAGAAAATTCACCCAAGTTTTTGGTGTACAAAGTAATTAATTGGGATGCAAATTCCCCACCTTTATTAGAAAACGTTTCTCCAGAATTATACATAACTAGCGCCCCTAACAACACAAAGCAAATTCCTAAAATTAGTGTACCAATGTAACCGACATTAAAATCGAAAATTGCCTCTTTTGGTTTTATTTTTATAAAAGTATTTTTGCTTTTTTCTACAGACCAAATAGAATGCCAAATAGAAACATCTAAAGGAGCAGGCATCCAACCTAGAAATGCTATTAAAAAAGTTATTTCTACTGTTCCAGAGGGTAAAATTTGACGTACATCAAAAGCTTCTTTAGAGCTAAATAAAGCGACTGAAACTGCAATTATGGTGCTTATTGTTAAAGTAATTATAATGTATTTCATTAAATTATCTAATAATTTATATTTTCCAACTAACAAAAACAGGAGACTTATCGTCATTAAAATTGTTGACCAAATCACTAAATTATTTGAAAATCCAAATAGTTGTGAAGCTAAACCGGCAGTAACAATAGTAACTGCAGCTTGTATGATAAACATAGTGGCAAAATTTAGTACATAATAAATGGTTAAAACACTTTTGCCTAATTTTTTATAACCATCGAGTAGTGTTTCCCCGGTGGCAGCTGCATAGCGAGGTCCAAATTGAAAGAAAGGGTATTTAAAAATATGCACCAATAATAATGCCCATAATAAACCAAAACCAAATTCTGCTCCTGCTTTTGTAGATTGCACTAAATGGGATACACCAATGGCTGCACCTGCAAATAACAAACCTGGACCTAAAGAATTTAAGAATGATTTTTTCATTTATTTTCTAACTTTTAATTGATTTTAGAAGATTAGTTCTATTCTTCTTTGGTGTTATCGATTTTGGTAATCTACTACCTAGAGATATATTAGAGCTGTTTTCTAGATTTCTTTTTCTTAAACTTACTGAAATAGGCATTTTTTATAAATGCCAGATGTTTTAAATTATATGCTCATAATTTCACGTCTTTTAATTCAATACTTAGCTATAATGATTTAGGAGGACTTTTTATAATTTCTAAATATTCTTTATTACAACCTTAATTTAGGGAAGTATTATCCATAAAGTTCTCTATTATTTTTTAAGTAATTTCAGTCAACCAACATATAACTAGAAAAACTACTTAAATTTTTCTCAGACACATTAAACCGTACTTTCATTATGATTCCTTAATAATCTCTGCCAATAACTTTTTTGCACGTAATAATTTCACTTTTACGTTGTTCATTGGTTCATTAATTTGTTTGGAAATTTCCTTATAACTAAGTTCTTGAAAATAGCGTAACTGAATGACTTCTTGGTATTTAGGTTTTAATCTCTTAATATCTCTTAATAATTTTGCTAAATTCTGTTCTCTTATAATTTTGTCTTCGGGCGTAGGGTTTTCATCAACAACTAAATACGCTTTTTCTTCTTGTTCAATGGTAGTTTCTATAGAAATAGAAGCGTTTTTTTTACGTAATAAATCTATGTGTACATTTTTAGAAATAGTGATTAACCAAGTTTTAAAAACGTATTGATCATTAAAAGTATGAATTTTATCAAAGGCTTTAGAAAAAGTTTGAATGGTAATGTCCTCTGCATCATTTTCACTTTTAGTACGTTTTAATTGATAATTATAAACGTTAGGCCAATAATTATCTAACAAAAATCTAAATGCAGCCTGACTTCCATCTTTGGCCTTAGAGATGTTTATTTGAAGCTTATTATTATTTATTTCCAATGATCTGGTTTTGAAATCAAATTTGCACTAAATATACTAATTTGAATCAATAATAAACCAATTTCTAAAAAAGGTAATAAAAAGATAATTTTCGGTTCTTTTAATTTCTTTGCCGAAATACCAATAATAATATATTGTACTAAAAAATAAGACAGTATAATTGAAAGTATTATTTTCAAAGGGTAAAAGAAGAACAAAGTTATTGCTAAGATGTAAAAAAACAGTTTAGACAAATTAAAGAGCCCTAATAAAAAACGATGTTTAAAATGATATTTATTGGTGATTAGTATTTCTTCTTTTTTTTCTGTAAACCAATTTGAGAATGATGTAGGTGCGTCAGTTTCAATGAAACTGTTTTCTGATACACAAAAAGTTGTATTCTGTTTGTTTGCGGCATCTTTAATAAATAAATCATCTTCACCAGCATTAATTTTCATGTGATTTATAAAACCTTTTACTTTAAAAAATTCTGATTTTTGATAAGCTAAATTACTGCCAAAGGCCATAAAAGAGGAACCTAATTTACTAAACCCAAAGCACTTAATGGCTGTTAGTAAATTTTCAAAACGAATAAAAATATTTATTAATGAATTCTTTTTTTGATATTTTTTATATCCTAAAACAATAGTCTTTTTTGAAGTAAATTTTTTACTCATTTCAGAAATCCATTGTTTAGAGATAGGTTTACATTTGACATCAGTAAACAATAAATTATTGTTGCTGGCTGCTTTAATACCTAATGTTAATGCGTATTTTTTACTTCCCCAAAAAGCTTCATTATTTTTTACGTTTAAAACGTTAAAGTGGGCATGTTTTGTCGCAAATAATGTAGCAACTTCACTTGTATTATCTGCAGATGCATTATTGATTAATACAATCTCAAATTCAGGATGTTCTTGCTCTATTATTGATGAAAGAAATTGCGGTAATTTTTCCGCTTGATTTTTAGTGTAAATAATTACTGAAACAGGAACTTCTGGAGTTTTATTATTATCTTTTTTTGATCCAAAAAGAAAGGTAGAAAAAAGAATATAATATATAATTTGAATTACTGTACATGCCACAAAGAGGTTGAAGATTACAGATAAAATCATTGATGTTAAATAATATTAATTATGCTGAGGTTCTACACAAGTATCAAACTTATCTGATGTTTTTCCACAAAAACCACAAGCTTCTCCACTTTTATTTAGCATTGGGTTTTGACTGGCACAAGTTCCTGCAAACTCACCATCTTTTTTTGCCCAAATTTTAATAGCAATTCCTGCAACACCAAGCGCTAATAAACCGATTGTTAAAAGAAATAATTTCATAATTAATAAAATTTATAAGCAATAAGTAAAATTATTTTTTCACTTAAAATAGATGCTTTGTAACTAAGTACAAAGATATAATAATGCATTCAAAAATTAAGCAGAACTCTTCATAAAAATAGATATATTGTGCTCTAATGTAGCATGAGCATAAAACATCTCGTTTATTGAAATATTTTATTCAAACTATTTTAAGTTTTAAAGGTCTAATATAAAACCAATATTAAAATCAAAAGAAAAATGAAAAACCAATTTATTAAGACTGCAGCCCTTTTAGCAATACTTTTTTCTGTATTTGCCGCTTGTAGCTCAGAAGCTGAAATTGAAGACGAAACGACAATTGTAACTACTTTGCATAACGCTTTTGCAGAATTTGATACTAATGAAACAACAGTTTATTTATCAGGAACAAATGTGGTTATCGAAACAACAGGGCTGCCCAATCATACTACTCCATATTGGAGTGAAGGTCATCCTTTATATGTTGCGCCTACCGTTACAAGTGCCGCAGAAATGACACCAACAAGAATTGATACTTCTGGTCGAGACAATTCTTCCTCTATCACAGTATCTTCAAGTCCTAATTTGGCGAGTACAACAACAGCTACAGCATTAGGTGCTATTGGTGTTGCTGTAAGTGGAGCTTACCTTTATAACGATCAAGAAGGTAATGGTGCTTTAGACGCTGCTGTTGGTAGCTTAGATTATTCAGGAGCACATATTGGACCCACTGATTATCATTATCATTTAGAACCTTTAGCTTTCTCAGACGATGATGATCATCTAAATGGTATTATTTCGGATGGATTTTTTATATATGGAAGAAAATGTAATTCAACGGGCACATATCCCACGAATTTAGATGCCTCTGGTGGTCATACAAGTACAACTCAGCATACAGATACAGCAGAGTATCATTACCATATTATAAATGAACTCTATTCGACAACTGGAAGATATATAATTTTTGTAGGACCTTACCAAGGAATACCAAATGCGATTAACTAAGTATCTCTTTTTATTACTTTTATGTGTTTTAGGCAGTTGTAAAAAACAGGTTACTGAAAATGTTACTATTTCTTTACCTAAAGAAATAGTAAATATCCTTATTAAAAAAGAGGAAATAAAATTAAACCCTTTAAAAGGACAATGGTTTTATGATCAAAAACCTTTTAATGGTTATGCTGTGGTGTATAATAAAAACGACAGTATCTGCGAGAAAATAGGCTTTTTTAATGGTAAAAGAGAGGGTCCATATTATAAGTTTTTTAAGAACGGCTCTATAAAAAATGAAGGATATTACATTCAAAATAAACTCCACGGAATAAAATTGAATTATTTTAAAAGTGGAAAAGTGTATTCAGAATCTAATTATGTGAATGGTAAAAGACAAGGGCTTCAAAGAACTTGGTTTCTTAATGGACAATTGGCTAAAAGAAAAAATTTAAATAAAGGGAAAGAAGAGGGTTTACAACAAGCTTGGTTAGAGAATGGGAAGATATATGTAAACTATCAAGCTAGAAATGGACGTATTTTTGGCATGAACAGGGCCAATTTATGCTATAGACTTAAAAATGAAAAAGTTCAATATGCTAAAAAACAATAATTTACTTTTATTATTATTCCTGATTTTAATAGGATGTAAAGAGAACATCAAAACTCAAGAAGGTAGTAGAGTAGATACTTTGCCTTTTTTTAATGAGGTATCTTTTACGCCAAAATGGATTTCTCCTAAAAGTAAAGAATTAAATAATTTTCATAAAATACCCGATTTTCAATTGGTGAATCAAAATGGTGAAAATGTAACTCAAAAAACATTTGAAAATAAAATCTATATTACCGATTTTTTCTTCACTACTTGTCCTGGAATTTGTCCTATGATGACAGATAGTATGCTGAAGCTTCAAGAAGAATTTAAAAATGATGCCGCTGTTTTATTCTTATCACATTCTGTGACTCCTAACATAGATTCAGTTCCGAAACTTAAAGAGTATGCTCGCGATAATGGAATCATCGATAAGAAATGGCATTTGGTGACTGGTAACAAAAAAGAAATATATGATTTAGGAAGAAAGTTTTACTTTGTTGAAGAAAATTTAGGAGAGCCAAAAGGAATTGATGAGTTTTTGCACACTGAAAACTTCGTACTCATTGATAGAAATAAATACATAAGGGGCATCTATAACAGTCTTAATAGGGCGTCGTTAGCACAGCTTATTGTTGATGTCAAAGCATTACAAAAAGAATAAATAAAATTTTGAATTAATTTTTAAAAAGTCTTATTACTTGCTGTAATTTGGCTTTTTTTATTGAATAACATTTACCTCAATTTCTAAAGAAATACCAAATGTATACAAAATCGTTTCTTGAATTGTTTGTGCAAGTTTATGGATTTCTTTTCCAGAGGCATTGCCATAATTAACCAAAACAAGTGCTTGTTTTTCATGCACGCCATAGTCTCCAAAACGTTTTCCTTTAAATCCTGCTTGTTCTATTAACCAACCAGCAGGAACTTTAACATCAGTTTTAGAAATTTTATAACTTGGAACTTTTGGATACTCTTTTTGAAGTTCTAGAAATTTGGATTTAGTAATCACAGGGTTTTTAAAGAAACTGCCGCTATTTCCAATTTCTTTTGGATCTGGAAGTTTTGATTTTCTGATAGCAATTACTGCATCAGAAATATCTTTTAAAGTAGGTTTTATTATTTCTTTTGATGTTAATTCAGTTTCAATTGCACCGTAAGAATAATTTAAATTATGGTTTCTTTTAGTTAACTGAAAGCTTACAGCAGTAATAATATACTTTCCTTTTTCTTTACTCTTAAAGAGAGAGTCTCTATACTCAAAATTACAAGATTCGTTTGAAAACTGAATTAATTTTCCTGTTTCAATTTCTAGAGCTTCAACTTTAGTTATGGTGTCTTTTACTTCAACTCCGTAGGCACCAATATTTTGAATTGGGCAAGTACCTACATTTCCAGGGATCAGGGATAAGTTTTCTATTCCTCCGTAATTATTTGAAATACACCATATAACAAATTCATGCCAATTTTCACCAGCATTTACAGTAATATAAATATCACTATTATCTTGTCTGTCAATAGAAATTCCTTTAATATCAAGATATACGACTAACTTTTCAATATCTTTTGTGAGTAACATATTACTTCCTCCAGAAATCAAAAAAAGATCTTTTTCAACCTTTAGTAATTGCTGTAATTGATACACTGAATCAACAGCAATAAAACGTTTGGCATTTACAGTAATACCGAACGTGTTATAACTTTTTAGTGATATGTTTTCTTGAATGTTCAACTAATTATTATATTGTTTTAAAGCTTTAGCTAAAATTTCAACAGACCTAATTAAGTCTTTTTTGTTTAAAACATATGCAATTCGTACTTGATTTTTTCCTTCTCCTGGAGTTGAGTAAAATCCACTTGCAGGAGCAACCATAACAGTTTCATTATTATAACTGAATTCTTCCAACATCCATTGTGCAAAATGATCAGAATCTTTTACAGGTAATTCTGCAACACAATAAAAAGCCCCTTTTGGGTTGGCAACTTTTACACCTTCTATTTTGTTTAATTCTGTAATTAATGTATTTCTTCTTTCAACATATTCTTCTTTTACTTCATCAAAATAACTTTGGGGAGTATCTAATGCAGCTTCACTTGCAATTAACGCATACGTTGGCGGACTTAAACGTGCTTGCGCAAATTTAATTGCAGTTTTTATAAAGGAATCATTTCTTGAAACGATACAGCCAATTCTTGCTCCACACATACTGTAACGTTTAGAAACAGAGTCTATTACAATAGAATTTTGTTTTAAGCCTTCTAAAGATAATACAGAGGTATGATGTAAACCATCGTATGTGAATTCCCTATAAACTTCATCAGCAATTAAAAATAAATCGTGCTTTAAAACAATTTTTTTTAGTTTTTCAATTTCTTCGTTTGAATATAAATATCCTGTTGGATTTCCGGGATTACAGATTAAAATTGCCTTTGTTTTTTTAGTGATGAGTTTTTCAAAATCTTCAATTTTTGGTAATGCAAAATTATCCTCAATTTTAGAAATTACAGGTACTACATTCACTCCAGAAGCAGTAGAAAATCCGTTATAATTTGCATAAAAAGGTTCTGGAATAATAATTTCATCACCAGGATCGGTAATACTTCCAATGGTAAAAAGTAACGCTTCAGAGCCACCAGTTGTAACAACAATATTATCTGCAGAAACATTGATGTCATTATTTATGTAATAGTCGGCTAGTTTAGTTCTGTACTCCTCTGAACCTTCAGAACGGGCATAAGCCAATGTTTGTAGGTCATTGTTTTTAACAGCATCTAAAGCAACTTGTGGCGTTTTAATATCTGGTTGTCCAATATTTAAATGAAAAACTTTTATTCCTCTTTTTTTAGCATCTTCTGCATATGGCACCAATTTTCTAATTGGCGATTCTGGCATTTGTAATCCTTTTTTAGATATTGAAGGCATAATGATTGATTAGATATGTTACATGCAAATTTGCGAAATATATTTTATATTTAGCTTTTAATTTCAGAATCTTTAAAGGTTAAATATTTGCTAAAAATCTTACAAACAATAACATATATTGTACCTTAAGGTATATCCTTAAATATTTATTTTTTTGAACAAAGCTTTTTTCCTTTTTATTATTTTGGTAATTGATTTTTCTTTCTCAATAAATGCGCAAGAAGGTTTTCGTTTTTTAGATACAAATAAAAATCATCAACGTATTCGTTTTGAGTTGATTCATAATTTAATAGTGATTCCGTTAAAGATAAATGGTAAAGAATTGTCTTTTATTTTAGATTCAGGAGTCAGTAAAACTATTTTATTTAACATCACCAAAAAGGATAATATTAGCCTTAAAAATGTTGAAAAAATACAACTCCAGGGTTTAGGAAAAGGTGAGCCTGTAGATGCATTGTTATCTTTTAAAAATAAGGTGTCAATTAAAAACATCGTTCATAAAAATGAGACCATTTATGTGATTTTAAAAGATTATTTTGATTTGTCTAGTAAAATGGGAAAGACAATCCACGGCATAGTTGGCTATAACATTTTAAGTAATTTTATTATAAAGGTTAATTATAAAACTAAAAAAATTGATTTTTATAATCCTGAAACCTATACCTATAAGAAATGTAAGAAATGTGAAGTTTTTCCTATTCAAATGTATAGAAGAAAACCATATATAGAAGCTCAAGTTCAGTTAGATACCGTTGGAAGTAAATTAACATTTGTTAAGCTATTAATAGATTCAGGAGGAAGTGATGCTATTTGGCTTTTTGAAAACACAAAAGAAGAAATTACAACACCAAAACGTTATTTTAATGACATTTTAGGAGAAGGTTTAAGTGGTACTATTTACGGAAATAGAAGTAGAATTCCGAAAATTAAACTAGGTTCATTTGAAATTAAAAATCCAACAATTTCTTTTTTAGATTCGGTGTCTTCTAAAAATGCTAGAAACTTTAAGGAGAGAAATGGTAGTATTGGGGCTGGTATTTTAACAAGGTTTAAGGTTTGGTTTGATTACCCAAATAAAAAAATTATGTTAAAAAAGAACCGTTCTTTTTCTGATGGCTTTCATTATAATATGACAGGATTAGATGTTGTATATAATGGAAAACAATTAGTGAAAGAACAACTAGATATCTCGAGTTATGATGCGTATAATAATCAATCAAATAACAATAATTATATAAATGTTATTACTAGTTTTTCTTATAAATTTAAAGCTTCATACAGAATTAAAAGTGTTCTTAAGAATTCTCCAGGAGAAAAAGTAGGGTTACTAAAAGATGATATTATTTTAAAGATTAATGATAAACCTGCTTATCAATTTACTCTAAATGATATTATCTTAAAGTTTCAAGAAAGAGATCATAAAAGAATAAAAATTACTGTGAGTAGAAAGAGAGAAGTATTGAAATTTGAATTTCGTTTACAAAAAAAAGTATAATCTACCTTTCTGAATCAGAAAGCATGCTTTTTTCTTTTTGTAAAGAAACTGCTTTGTTTACAATACCTTTTATTTTTATAACTTTTTGAGCATTCTTTGCATTTGAAAAAATTGTGATTGCTTTAGAAAAACCACCAACTCGATTCGTATCATAAGAAACCTTAATTTGTCCTTTTTCTCCAGGCATAATTGGTTTTTCAGGTTTTTCAGGTACTGTACAGCCACAAGACGATTGAACGTTTTTTATAATTAAAGGTTGAGTACCAATATTTGTGAAAATAAAAACTCTTTCTCCATCAGCGCCCTTACTAATTTTCCCATAATCAATAGTTTCTTTTTCAAATTTAAATTCTTGAGAATTCATAGAAAAAGAGACAAAGAATACTACTAATAAAGTTCCGAAAGCTTTCATAATTAATTATTTTATAATGTAAAATTAAGGCTAATAATTTGTTTTAAAAAATCAATCACTAATTTTTTCTACAAAATAGATAATTGTATTTTTGTAAATTATATTTCAAAAACTATTCCAAAGTATGACAATTCCATCTAAATATGATGCAAGCCAAGTAGAAGATAAATGGTATGACTACTGGATGCAAAATAATTATTTTCATTCAACACCAGATGAAAGAGAACCTTATACTATCGTAATCCCGCCACCAAATGTAACTGGCGTTTTACATATGGGGCATATGTTGAATAATACAATTCAAGATGTACTAATTAGACGTGCACGTTTATTAGGTAAAAATGCTTGTTGGGTTCCTGGTACAGATCACGCATCAATCGCTACGGAAGCAAAAGTTGTTGCGAAGTTAAAAGAGCAAGGAATTAATAAAAGTGACTTAACCCGTGAAGAATTTTTGCAACATGCTTTTGATTGGAAAGATGAATATGGAGGAATCATCTTAGAACAATTAAAAAAGTTAGGAGCTTCTTGTGATTGGGAAAGAACCGCTTTTACAATGGATCCAGAAATGTCTGAATCTGTAATTAAAGTTTTTGTAGATCTTTACAATAAAGGATTAATTTACCGTGGTTATAGAATGGTGAATTGGGATCCTGAGGCTAAAACAACATTGTCTGATGAAGAGGTGATTCATGAAGAAAGACAAGGGAATTTATACTATTTAAAATATCAAATCGAGGGTTCAGAAGACACATTAACAATTGCAACGACAAGGCCAGAAACTATTTTTGGAGATACAGCAATTTGTATCAACCCAAATGATGAACGTTTTACGCATCTAAAAGGAAAGAAAGTAATTGTTCCTTTATGTAATAGAGTTATTCCTATTATTGAAGATGAATATGTCGATATAGAATTTGGTACAGGTTGTTTAAAAGTGACACCTGCGCATGACGAAAATGATAAAAATTTAGGAGATAAGCATAAGTTAGAGGTTATAGATATTTTTAATGATGATGCTTCTTTAAATTCCTTTGGATTGCATTATCAAGGAAAAGACAGGTTTGCAGTTCGTGAAGAAATTTCAAAAGAATTAGAGGAAAAAGGGTTTTTAGTGAAGACTGAAGTTCATATGAATAAAGTAGGAACCTCAGAAAGAACAAAAGCTGTTATAGAACCAAGATTATCAGATCAATGGTTCTTGAAAATGAAAGATTTAGCAAAACCTGCTATTGATGCTGTTTTAGGTGAAGATGCTGAGATCAATTTATATCCAAAGAAATTCGAAAACACCTATCGCCATTGGATGGAAAACGTTCGTGATTGGAATATTTCGCGTCAACTTTGGTGGGGACAACAAATTCCTGCGTATTTCTATGGTGATGGAAAAGAAGATTTTGTAGTTGCTGAAAGCATTGCAGAGGCATTAATATTAGCACAAGAAAAGACTAAAAATGATCAGCTAACAGTTAATAATTTACGACAGGATGCGGATGCGCTTGATACTTGGTTTTCTTCTTGGTTATGGCCAATGTCAGTTTTTGATGGAATCAGGAATCCAGAAAATGAAGAAATTAAATATTATTATCCAACAAATGATTTAGTAACCGGACCAGATATTTTGTTTTTCTGGGTAGCCAGAATGGTTGTTGCTGGTTATGAATATAAAGATGAAAAACCTTTTCAAAATGTTTATTTAACCGGATTGGTTAGAGATAAGCAAAGACGAAAAATGTCTAAATCTTTGGGGAATTCACCTAATGCTTTAAAATTAATTGGCGACTATGGCGCAGATGGCGTAAGAGTTGGTTTGTTGTTAAGCTCTGCTGCTGGAAACGATTTAATGTTTGACGAAGATTTATGTCAGCAGGGAAAAGGTTTCGCAAACAAAATCTGGAATGCTTTCCGTTTGATAAAAGGTTGGGAAATTGATACGACTTTAGAACAACCAGAAACTGCAAAAATTGGACTAGCTTGGTATGATGCGAAGTTCCAAAAAACGATAGCAGAAATAGAAGATCATTTTTCTAAATATCGTTTATCAGATGCTTTAATGGTAATTTATAAACTAATTAATGATGATTTTTCTTCATGGTTATTGGAAATTGTTAAACCAACATATCAACAACCAATAGATAAGAAAACATTTGATGCAATTATAGTTGTTTTAGAAAATAACCTAAAAGTTTTACATCCGTTTATGCCATTTTTATCGGAAGAAATTTGGCAATATATTGCAGATAGAACTCCAGAAGAAGCGCTAATTATTGCAAAATATCCAATAGTTAAAGATTTCGATGGTAAGATTATTGCTGATTTCGAATTTGCAACAGGAGTTGTTTCAGGAATTAGAACAATTAGGAAAGATAAAAATATTCCTTTTAAGGACGCTATTGAACTATTTGTGATCGATACTGAAAAGAATTCAAATAAATTTGATACTGTTATTCAGAAACTAACAAATACTGCAACTATAACAGCTGTTTTAGAAAAGGTAGAGGGAACTTCGTTTAGAGTGAAATCGAATGAATATTTTGTGCCGATTTCTATTGAAAACATTGATGTTGAAGCGGAAATAAAGAAACTAGAAGGAGAATTAAAAAGAGCAGAAGGTTTCTTATTTGGTATCAATAAAAAACTTTCAAATGAACGTTTTGTATCTAATGCTCCCGAAAAAGTACTAGAATTAGAACGTAAAAAAGAAGCGGATACAAAGGCAAAAATTGAAACAATTAAAAGTAGTTTAAACTCACTTAAATAAATTGATAATTACTGATTAAAGAGTTAAATATATATATTAAAACCAAAATAATGAAAAAAATAATTATTCCTATTACATTTATATGCTTGTTGGCAGTATCATGTGTTTCTAAAAAGAAATACTTAGAATTAGATGGACAATTAACAGATACTAAGGCCAATCTTCAAAAAACAACGATAGAAAAAGAAAGGTTAGAAGCTAAGTTTGGAAGTATTGAAAAACGTGTAGAAAATTATAATAATAAAATTAATTCTTTAAGAGATGAAAACGTAACTTTAGAAAGAAATAATTTAGGTTTTACTGATGGTAATGTAACTGTTTTGTCTAAAAATCAAAAAGTGGAATTGGGAAGAACATTATCTAAGATAGATGCAAAAAAGGTTGCTAAAGCCAAAACATTAAAGGATTCTATAAACTTGGCAGTAGATTATAAGGTAAAAAAATCGATGCTTTCTTCAGGTATGTATAATGAAGAAGATATTAATATCAATATAGAAAATACAGTTGTTATGATTTCTGTTTCAAACAAATTATTGTTCGCTTCAGGTAGTTTTAAGGTAAATAAAAAGGCGCATCCTTTATTACAAAAAATAGCGGATGTTATTAATTCTGAACCTAGTATGGATGTAATGATTGAAGGTCATACAGATTCTAAAACATTAAATAATCCTACTCCTGAGCTTAAAGATAATTGGGATTTGAGTGTTAAAAGAGCAACAGCTATTGTTAGACTTTTAGAAAATAAACATTATATAAATTCAAGTAGACTAATAGCAGCAGGTAGAGGTAGTTCTATGCCTCTAGTTAAAAATAATTCTAAAGAAAATAGAGCAAGAAATCGTAGAACTCGAATTGTTATTTTACCTAATTTAGATAAGTTTTTTGCAATGCTATCTTCAGAAACGGATATAAAACAATAAATTTTTAATATATTTTAAAAATAAAAGCACCCATTTGGGTGCTTTTTTTGTGGATGTTTAGTTCAAGAAATTTAAAAATTCTTTAAAAACAATATTTTAATTCTTAGGAATTGAGAATTGCATTAATTTCAGTCAATTCCCCTTCAGAAAAAGTAGTGGTTTCAATGGCTTTTACACTATCTATAATTTGTTCAGTTTTACTGGCGCCAATTAAAACAGAGGTAATTCTATCATCTTTTAAAATCCAGGAAATTGCCATTTGTGCTAAAGTTTGATTTCTGTTTTTCGCAACTTCGTTTAAAGCTTTTATTTTAGGAAGCATTTCTAGTACTTGATTCGTATTTAAAAAAGGACTATCCTTAACTGCTCTCGAATCTTTTGGAAGTCCATTAATATATTTGTCAGTTAACATTCCTTGCGCCAAAGGAGAAAAGCAAATAGCTCCAACTCTTGAGCTGCTTAATACATCTAATAATCCGTCTTCAATCCATCGATTAAAAAGGTTATAATTTGGTTGATGAATTAAACATGGAGTTCCTAAATCTTTCAAAATTTTAAAGGCTTTTTCTGCTTCTTTTGGTTGATAATTAGAAATACCTACGTACAAAGCTTTTCCTTGTCTTACCATTAAATCTAAAGTACCCATAGTTTCTTCTAAAGGCGTATCATAGTCGGGCCTGTGATGATAAAAAATATCTACATAATCCAATCCCATTCTTTGTAAACTTTGATCTAAACTAGCCACTAAAAACTTTTTAGAACCGAAATCTCCATAGGGACCAGGCCACATTCCATAACCAGCTTTGGAGGAAATAATTAATTCATCTCTATAATTTTTAAAATCTTTTTTTAAGATTTTACCAAAATTTATTTCGGAAGAGCCGGGAGGAGGTCCATAATTATTAGCTAAATCAAAATGAGTAATTCCATTATCAAAAGCGCATTTTAAAAGATTCCTTGCGTTCTTAAAGTTGTCATCACCTCCGAAATTATGCCATAATCCTAAAGAAAGTTCTGGCAACAATAAACCACTGTTTCCGGTTCTTCTGAATTTCATTTTTTTATAGCGATTTTCATCAGCTACATATTTACGCTTTTTACTCATGTTTTTAATATATGTTTTCTAAGTTCCAGTAATGCAAAGACATCAACAATAGGGATAATTATAAATAATACTGGTAAGCTTTAATTTCGGTGCTTTGTTCTAGCAGAGTGTCCGCAAATAATGATACAAAATATCTGATATAAAATCAATAACTATTTTATTTCGAACAAAGTACTTGCAAGTTGTATTAGCTTTTTTTTTCTTTCTATAGTGGCAAAATACAAACTTCTTAGAGAATATGTTCTTAAAGTATTTAAAATAAATTTCAAAAATACAGTCTTTTTTTAAATGCTTTGATGTTTAAAAATATTGAAGTCAAAAATTCAAATTTAGTGTCAGGTATTGAATCATTTTTTTTTCTTTTAAACTAATCGGAAGGTTAGAATTCCTATATGCAATTATTGGAGGTTTTACAACCCATTATTTTCGATTAGCGAAGGTGTATAAACACTTCGTATTAAATAAAATCTCCGAGAGTTTTAACCCTCGGAGATCTTAAACTAGTTTTTTTAAAAATTAAATAGGAATAAGGTTATTAGATTGTCAATTGTATATCTTATCTATTTATTTTTTTACAATTTTCATTGTTTTACTGCTATTTTTAGAATAAACCTTAACTATATAAACTCCATTGTTTAAATATTTTGTTTCTATAGAGTTTAAATTTGTTCTAACCTCTTTTATTTTATTCCCAAGTAAAGAATATATTTCTACTTTTGTTAATGGAGATTCAGAATTAATTTTTAAAATATTATGTACAGGGTTAGGGTAAAGAGTTATCCCTTTTACTAGAGACTCCTCTGCAACTCCAAGAACATCTGATCCAGCAGATCCAGGACTTGCAAAAACTTCAACTCCTTCGTAGAATCCAGCTGAATCTATAGCATCTCTCCAACTTTCACCAACATTATTATCAAATGTTGTGTCAATAAGTTCCATAGAATATCCTAGGCCTACAGCGCCATTTGGCCAAGTACCACCAATTTCATAGGTCAGTTCATCTATCACGATACCTGAATGATGTTGTGTGTTTTCTATATATATAAATTCAGCTTCATCGTTACTTAAATTTGCTCCCTTCCATTCATAGGCAGGCACATTAAAAAAAGCAGTAAATGCAGCTGCATCTTTAGCGGTAACCCAGTAAGCACCAGGTGCTAAGGTGTATTCAGGTAATTTACCACTAGCGATACCACCTTTTATTCTAAGACCCCCTAATTCTATAGGGCTCTCTGTACTATTAAATAGCTCTATAAATTCAAGCTGATCTTCCTGTTCAGCAGGTGGTTCATCATACATAATCTCTGTTATAATCAAACCTGTCGCTAGTGGATTATGAATTAATTCAGAAACACTTGTAGCCATTACATTTTCTGCAATATCTTCAATATTGTTGATTTCGAGTTCATAGTATTTTCCAATAGTAATACCAGGATCTAAAGTAAGTATTACTATATCTGACTCTACAAGAGTTACTTCACTTACAACAGGAGTATCAAAAGCACCTTCTAAAAAAGTATAGTTATCCGTCAAGAATAGACCAGCGGTAGTACTTACAGCTTCGCTAAACTGCACCTGTATTTCAGTGGTGCTTATAACAGTTGGCTCTAAAACTAAAGGAGGATAAATATCTGCTTCTGCGGCATAAATATTTATATCATCAATAATAACTATGGGTGGTACTCCTTTTTTCGCACCTGATTTTGCTAAGAATTGTAAGACAACATTTTCTTCGTTAAAAGCATCAGAATGGAGTGCGTAGGTGAATTTTTGAAATGGCATATCTACGTTTGAAAAACCAAGTTCACCACCACCCATTAGAATTTTTGGACTATAGGTAAGTCCACCATCAGTGGATACCTTTAAATAAAGTTTCAGGTGTTTCTCCTCACCCGTTCCCACGGTTGAAGCCCAAAAATCAGCCACAACATTCTCCATTCCTGTAAGATTAAGGTTTACTTGGACGAAAACTTCTACTTCTTCTTCTTCTTCACCCTCGGCTGCCACAGGCCAAAGTCCTAGAGCTTTTTCACCACTTTTTGAATTGGTTACTTCTTGAAATATTCTAAGTTCATCCACATAATTTCCAAGCCAATTAGGTGTAAAATAGATGCTGTCTCCTTGAATGAAACCTTCGCTTTCAAAACTTTGGTTATAAGGGAATTCCGTTACTTGTCCAAAGTTTTTTGAGCTAAAGCCACATAAAAGTAGTACGAGTATTAATAGTGTAAATTTTTTCATCATTTTTAATTTAAAGATTAATTTTTTGATTTGACAATCTTATTTCTCTTGAACAAAAATATAAATGAGGTCTAAAAGGCGAAATGACTAGGGTCAGTATGACACTTTTTTTTTAAAGTAAATAATCTTTTTAAATGAAATTGAAAAATTATTAAGAACTATAATAATTCGGTTAAGATTTCCTTCGGATTAGTATCACGCGTAAATTTTAGATTGGTTCTAATTTTTTTATACCATTTTGGAAGAAGAACCAACTATGAAAAAAAGTTGTACTAACTAAGATGCCTGAAGTTATCTATTCTTGATTTTGGATGCAAAATACTGCGTCTTTTTTAGTTTTAAAAGACAAGCTTTATAAAATAAAAGTCAATAAAATAGTGCACTATAAAATATTATTGTAGTCAAAATAAAGAAACTTTGGGGTATGTTTTTTTCTACATTCGCCTAATTCAAGGCTTCTTTTAATAATGTAATAGGGTGTTTTGCAATGCGTTTTGTACCATCAAAAATTTGATGTCTACAACTTGTTCCTGCAGCTGCAATTTCTGTATCTGAACTACAGTTTCTTATTTTCGGAAACAAAGTGTCTTCACCAACTTGCATAGAAATAGTATAATGTTCTTTCTCATAGCCAAAAGAACCTGCCATTCCACAACACCCTGTATTTAAAACAGTTACAGAGTAATTATTAGGAATATTTAACATTTGAAAACTTGCATGCGTTCCAGATAATGCTTTTTGATGGCAATGTCCATGAACCTTCAGTTTCTGAGGTTTTGATGTAAATAAAGTAGTATCTATATTCTTGTTTTCTAATTCCTTGGCTAAAAATTCTTCAAAAGTAAAAGTGTTTTTGGCTATTTTTTCGGCAGATGATTTATCGTTTGCTAATCGAATGTATTCGTCTTTAAAAGTTAAAATTGCTGAGGGTTCAATTCCTATTAAGGGAGTTTTATCAGTAATAAGATCTTTGAAAATGGCAATATTTTTGTTACAAACGTCTTTGGCTTCTTTTAAAAAACCTTTAGAAATATAACTTCTTCCGCTTTCTTCGTGATTAATAATTTCTATATTATAACCTAACTTTTCTAACAAGTGAAAAGCATCTTTACCAATTTCTACATCATAAAAGTTTGTGAACTCATCACAAAATAAATAAACAGTTTTAGTGTTTTTTGATTTTGGTTTTTTTAAAAACCACTTTTTTAATGTTTTAGGAGCTAATTTGGGAACACTTCTTTCTTGAGCAACGCCCATAAAATATTTTGCTATTGAAGTATTTAAAACTAAGTTTGATAGAGTAGGTACAATACTTCCTAATTTGTTGAGTTTAGCATTATTTGCAAACAACTTACTTCTTAAAGGATAGCCATTTGTTTCTTGATATTGATATAAAAACTCAGCTTTCATGGTGGCAATATCGACATTACTCGGACATTCAGAAGCACATGCTTTACAACTTAAACAAAGATCTAAAACCTCTTTCAGTTCTTTAGAATCGAACTTGTTTTTAGCTTCATTATTTGTTAAAACTTCACGTAACATATTTGCTCTTGCACGTGTGGTGTCTTTCTCGTTTTTGGTAGCTCTATAACTTGGGCACATCGCGCCGCCAGCTTCTGCAGGTTTTCTACAGTCTCCAGAACCATTGCATTTTTCAGCCAATTTTAAAATTCCTTCGCTATCAGAAAAATCTTGAATGGTATTTATTTGTGGCTCTTTTCTATCGATTTCATAACGTAGGTTTTCATCCATAGAAAAAGCATCCGTAATTTTTCCTTGATTGAAAACGTTATTTGGGTCAAAAGCTTTTTTAATACGTCTTAATAATTGATAATTCTGTTCACCAATCATTAATGGAATAAATTCTGCACGTACAATACCATCTCCATGTTCTCCGCTAAAAGAACCTTTGTATTTCTTTACTAATTCAGCAGTTTCTGTAGTAATTTTTCTAAATAAAACAACATCTTCCTTTTTCTTTAAATTCAAAATCGGACGTAAATGCAATTCACCAGCTCCGGCATGGGCATAATAAACAGCGTTTTGCTGATATTTATCCATAATTTTTGTGAACTCTTCAATATAATTTGGCAAATCTTCCAAAGCAACAGCGGTGTCTTCGATACAGGCAACAGCTTTTTTATCCCCAATCATATTTCCTAATAATCCTAAACCTGCTTTTCGTAAATGATGAACTTTAGCAATGTCTTTTCCATATACTTTTGGGTGATGATACCCAAAATTGTTTTTTTCTAAATCTTCAATTAAATTATTTGCTAAAACTTCTGCTTCTTCAATAGTATTTGCAGAAATTTCTAACATTAAAACAGCTTCAGGATCTCCTTGTAAAAAGAACCTATTTTTTGCTTGTTCCCTGTTACTTTTTGTGCAATCTAAAATGGTTTTATCCATCAATTCACAATTGTATAAATTGTGATTCATGGCAGTGACAGTTGCTTTTAAACTTTCATTTATACTCGTAAAATGGGTGCAGACCATAATACTCTCTTTTGGTGGTAAATTATCTAATTGCAGAGTGATTGTAGTCGAGAAAGCTAATGTTCCTTCACTTCCAGAAAGAAATTTTGCAACGTTTATAGTTGGAGAATTTCCTCCAAATAAGTTTGAAGTCAAAAATTCATCAACAGCATAACCAGTATTTCTTCTATGAATGGTTTCTTTAGGAAATTCCTTTTTTATTTCTTGTTGATTTTCTATAAGAGAAAGTTCGGTATAAATACTTTTATAAATCTGTCCTTCTAAAGTATTTTCTTTTGTTTTTTCGATGAATTCTTCAGAGGTGATTTCTTTGAAAGTAGCGGTGCTTCCATCACTTAAAATAGCATCAATTTCTAAAACTTTATCGCGTGTAACCCCGTATTTTATAGATGTACTTCCGGAAGAATTATTACCAACCATTCCTCCAATCATACATCGGTTAGAAGTGGATGTATTTGGACCAAAAAATAAACCATAGGGTTTTAGAAAAACATTTAAAGAGTCTCTAACAATTCCGGGTTGTAAAGTTATTTTTTTTGCTTGTTCATCGAAAGAAATAATCTCTGTAAAATGTTTAGAAACATCCACTATAATTCCATCTCCAACACATTGTCCAGCCAAAGATGTTCCTGCCGTTCTTGGTATTAAAGTAATATTGTTTTTTGAAGCAAATTCTATTAAGATTTTGATGTCTTTTTCATCCTTTGGAAACGCAATAGCCAAAGGAATTTTACGATAGACAGAGGCATCTGTAGCATAGATTGTTTTGTGCAAATTATCAAAAAGGACAGCGCCAGAAAGTGAGTTGCTTAAGGTTTCTAAGGTAGCATTGTGTGTCATCAAAATTGTAATATTTCTAGTTTGCAAATATCCGAATAAAATTATTATTCAAAGAAGATCGCAAAAGAGTTTATGAATTTTTATGGAATTGATAAAAATATAATTAAAAAATCACTAATTCTGAATTTTGAAAGTTTGTTGGATGAATTTTTAAATTTGGGTTATTTCCCGTATGTTTTTTGAGTTTGATATTTTGCAGGTTATATAGTTATTACTTTACATCTAGAGATAAAGATAGTAGTAAAAATGGATTTTGTAGTTTGCTATTAACTGCTATTTTTTATAAACGATGTTCACAAAAATTGTTTTCTATTCTTTTAAAAATTTAACTGAATTTCCATTCCCAAATTTCAAAAAGTATAAACCTTTTGTCAGGTTTAGTATATCTATTTTATCTTTATTTGAAATACGACCACTGTTTATTTCAGTACCAAGAATACTATAAATTTTATAGTTTTCCATGCGAATTAACCCAGAAACTTCAATAAAATCAGATGATGGATTTGGAGATGTTCTTATGTTATTAATCATAGAAAAATTGTCAACACTTAAAGTTGCGTTTAAAATGGAGGCAGTAAAAATAAAATCAAATGTATTATATGCAATCCCATCTTCAAAAGCACTTCCGCCAGTATATCCAGCATTATAATCAGCTAAAACTTCAACATTATCAACGGTAAATTCAAATGTATATTGATTATTTTTAACTAAATTTAAGGTACTAATAATATGAATTCTAATTAGGTCATTTCTATTATTGAAGGATATGATTGAGTATATAATGGTGCCCCACTAACAGTGTTTCCATTATATATTTTAATAGTTCTAGCAGAAACAGTGCCCATTGAACTAGATATAAATTCAACATATTCTAAATGGCCATTATAGTCAGCAGTAAAGGCTTGATCTCAAGTAAGTGCTTCAGAATTTTCTGTATTACAAATTCCCCATTATCCATATATGATATTTGGCATTGTGAAAATACATTTTGCGATAAAGTCATCACAGTTATAAGTATATTGATTTTAATAAATAAATAGATTTTTTCATTTTCTAGTTAATTTAATTGTTTCGGTTCTAAAATTTTTACTTGTATTTATATATTGTTAATATCTAATATCTGAGTTTTCTTATAATGTAAATTTATTTATAAAATGATAGTCTCACAATCCCTACTTATAATGAAATTTTATTTCCCATATAAACAGAGAGGTTTCTACCTCTATATAGGGAGCTGAAAAACTTATAATTTTGGTTTTTGGAATATTGACAAGTTATCTTTCTGTTAAATGGTTGGTAGATAGTTTATTATCTGGTACGTTTTAGAATGAAAGAATATTTAAGTATACATGAAGTCGCTATAAATTGGACTTTGTCCTTTTTTTAACCAAAACTAAATTCACATCGTGTAATGCTTCAACGTTTTTATAGTTAAATTTCAATGGTATGGTTTAATCACTAAAATAACTGAGAGTTACCCAAAAATATTCCATTTAAAAACATCGGAATGCATGAAGATCTTAATGGATTTGTCCAAAATTTTGTTGAAATTAAATACAACGAAATAAGGATAAGGAACTAAAATTAGAAAAAAGCTAAACTACATAACAACATCATTTTTCCAAACATATGGTTCTGGTATATCAGAGTCATTAATCAACTGACGGATATCTATTTCTATACCTCTACTTAAGTCTGTTATGGGCACATCATTAACTCCACCCTCAAAAGGATTTTCTGTGTTTTCTCCAATTTTCTCCATGGTATGAAAAACCCAAGATAGTAAAGCGCTGAACGGGATAGAAAACCAAACAAAATGGTTGGCGATAAATTCTTGAATTAGATGCCCTAAACTTGTACTTGATTGGTGTACAGATAATTCTTCAAGAATATGACCTCCAATAGCTTCAAAACTTTGCATGATTCCAAAGGGTAAAAGAATGATGAAAATCCAAACAAAAATATAGTTTAAAGTAGCATATTGTCTTGGATACGGAAAGTTTTTAATACGTTCAGATTTTCCTTGTAACGTATATAGTTCAACTAAGATATTCATCATTTCCATATGCCTGAAATCTTCAATGAAACCATGATTCATCAATTCTTTTAGACGTTTAGATTGTATTCCTAAAAGTTGTGATGGCTTATTTTCTTTTGCAAAAACTTCTTTAAATTCTTCCTCAGTAATATACGCTTTTATAGCTTGTTCAATAGGTATTTTATCTTCAAAAACTAAATAATGATGCTCTCTATAAGCTGTATTTTGTTTGTCATTTTTTATATGAGTTTCCCAAGGCTTTTCTGCTCTCATTTGATAACGTAGGGCAGTTATCCAAGCAATATGTCTGTGAACTAATTCTTTTTTTACAGTTTGTAATTCGTCACAAGAAAGAAGTTTTTTTGCATGTGTATTCTCAATAAAATCTTTAACCATAATGGTCCAAGATCTCGATGTATTTACAATGCCACCCCAAATTTTACGAGCTTCCCACAAGCGATCATAAGAAGCATTATTTTTAAAACTGATGATAAAAGAAATTGCAGTACCTAAAACTCCTAAAGGCAACCAAGGAACATTCAACCATTTTAAACCAACAATATCGAATAAAATAACAGGAATTGTAGCAATTAATAGAAACAAGAATATTTCTCTTTTAGTCCATTTCAGCATCCCTTTTATTGGGAAAATTCTTTTCGTATACATAAATTCTTAAATGAATATTAAGTACTCAAATATAATCTTTTTGAATTCTTATATTTGTTGTATAATTAAACTTTTACTTAAAATGAAAAAATTAGTTGTACTCTTTCTATTGCTCTCCATTTCTATATCAGCTCAAAAAGTGGATTTGTCTTATTATTTGCCAAACAACACAACATATAATGAAAATATTCCAACGCCAAAACAAATTATTGGTCATGAAGTAGGTGAGTGGCATATTACCCATGACAAATTAGTAGAGTACATGAAAGCTTTAGCAGCTTCATCAGATAGAATTTCTATAGAAAATAGAGGAACAACCTACGAAGGAAGACCCTTGTTGTTATTAACAATTACTTCGCCAGAAAATCATAAAAATTTAGAAGAAATAAGACAATTACATATTTCTGCAACTGATGATAATTCTGTAAATATATCTAAAAATCCCATTGTTGTATATCAAGGATTTTCTATTCATGGTAATGAGCCTAGTGGCTCAAACGCAGCTTTGGCGGTTGCTTATTATTTATCCGCAGCAGAAAATATAGAAGATTTACTCAGCAATACTGTTATTTTATTTGACCCATCTTTTAATCCGGATGGATTACAACGTTTTGCATATTGGGCAAATACAAACAAGAGCAAAAACATTAATCCAGATCCAAATGACAGAGAGTATTCTGAGATTTGGCCAAGAGGAAGAACCAATCATTACCAGTTTGATATGAACCGTGATTGGTTGCCGGTTCAATTACCAGAAAGTAAAGCAAGAATTGCAAGTTTTCATAAGTGGTTGCCTAATATTTTAACAGATCATCATGAAATGGGTAGCAATTCTAGTTTCTTTTTTCAGCCAGGAATTCCTTCAAGAACAAACCCATTAACACCACAAATAAATCAAGATTTAACTAAAGAGATTGCAACATATCATGCAAAAGCTTTAGATAAAATTGGATCTTTGTATTATTCAGAAGAAAGTTATGATGATTTTTATTTCGGTAAAGGTTCAACGTTTCCGGATATTAATGGAAGTATAGGGATTTTATTTGAACAAGCAAGTTCTAGAGGGCATGCTCAAGAAACAGTAAATGGAGTTTTAACGTTTCCTTTTACGATAAGAAATCAATTTACAGCAGCATTATCTACTTTAGAAGCTGCAAAAAAAATGAGGGTTAAAATCTTACAATATCAGCAAGATTTTTACAAAGAATCTAGAAATTTAGGAGAAAAAAAAGCGATCGTTTTTGGTGATGAAAAAGATGGTGCAAAAAGTTTTCATTTGGCTGAAGTGTTAAAACATCATCAAGTAAAGATTCACGAAATCAAATCTAATTTTACATCCAATGGAAAAAACTTTAAAAAAGGCTACAGTTTTATGGTTCCTATGAATCAGAAGAATAAACGTTTGGTAAAAGCCATGTTTGATGTTAGAAAAAACTTTAAAGATAGTTTGTTTTACGATGTTTCTGCTTGGACTTTTAACCATGCATTTGGAGTGGATTATGCTGAAAACGTTTCACTATCTAAGGCAGGAACTGAGATTACTGATTTAAAAATAAATGCGGGAACTGTTTCTTTTAAAAGTGATTATGGCTATTTAATGCCTTGGAATGAATACTACACTCCAAAAGCTTTAAATGCTATTCTGCAAAAAGATGTGCGTGCCAAAGTAGCTATGAAAAATTTTAAAAACGGTGGTAATTCGTATGAATATGGAACTGTTTTTATTCCGGTTCAAAATCAGCAATTAAATGCGACTGAGCTACATCAATTTTTAAAGAATGTGGTTGCTGAGAGTCATGTAAATGTTAAAGGGGTAACCACAGGTTTAAATGAGGGTATTGACTTAGGAAGTAACAATTTTAGCGCCATTAAAAAACCAAAAGTGGCAATGTTAGTCGGAGATGGAATTGCAGGAAACGATTCTGGAGAGATCTGGCACTTGTTAGACCAACGCTTTGATATGCGTTTAACACGTTTAGATATGCGTTATTTTACAAAAATAGATATTAGTAAATATACGCACATAATTATTCCTAGCAGTACTATTGACAAAGTTGCTATTGAAAAATTAAAAACTTGGGTTAAAAATGGTGGGGTTTTAGTCGGCTATCAAAATACTGCAAAATGGTTGTCAAGCAACAAAATGATTAGCTTACAATTTGATAAACAAAAAACAGATACTATAAAAAATGTATCATTTGAAAATAAATTGTTACAATCTGGAGCACAATATATTGGAGGCGCAATTTTTGAAGCAAATATAGACAGGTCGCACCCTATAAATTTTGGGTATAAAAATGATAAGATAGCTTTGTTTAGAAACTCAACGATGTTTATTAAAGCAGATAAAAAGAGTTACAACAACCCTATTCAATATACTTCGAACCCTTTATTGAGTGGCTATATTTCTAAAGAGAATGCAAAAGTGATTAAAAATACCGTCCCTTTTAAAGTACAAAATTTAGGTAGCGGTAAAGTCATCGTTTTTACTGATAACACAAATTTTAGAGCTTTTTGGTATGGAACAAACAAGTTATTAATGAATACTATTTTCTTTGGAGACAAGATGTAGTTTTTAGCTATTAATATGTTTTATCCCTTCGATTGATATTCTAAAGAATGTAGCAAATTACATGGAGAGCCTTTGTTACTCTGATTTTTTTGAATATTTCAACGATTGCAGTTTAGCTCTGTAACAAAATCAATAGTTAAACGTCTTATGAGAGTAACTAATTAATTTTATAAATGAGTTTTTTTAGAGTTTTATTTGCTATTATATTTCCACCACTTTCTGTGATCGATAAAGGCTGTGGATCTTTCTTTATTATTTTTTTACTAACACTTTGTGGCTGGATTCCTGGAGTTATTGGAGCTTTGGTGATTTTGAATAATCCTAAGAATTAACCAACTTGCTCTCCGTTTCTAACTCCTTTAGAAGCTTTTAATAACACAACATTTCCTTTTGTATTGTAAACACCTAAAACCAAACATTCGCTCATAAAATTAGCAATTTGTCTCGATTTAAAGTTAACGATTGCAGAAACTTGTGTATTCATTATTTCCTCTTTTGTATACAAATCGGTGATTTGAGCACTCGATTTTTTAACGCCTAAAACACCAAAATCAATTTTTAATTGATATGCAGGTTTTCTAGCTTTAGGGAAATCATTGACTTCAATAATAGTTCCTATCCTAATATCTATTTTTAAAAAGTCTTCGAATGTAATTTCGTCTAACATCTTTTATTTTTTCTTTCCTAATTTCTGAATTACCCATAAAGGACCTATCAATAAAAACTCTAAATCTTTTAAGAAAGATGGCTTTTTACCCTCTATCTGATGTCCATAAAACTGACCAATCCAGGCCAGAACAAAAATAATAATAGATGCAGATAATAAGTTTACTTGATTGCTCAACCAAAAATTTCCAATAATACACACTAGAATTATAAACAGCATTTCAATAGCATACCAAAACCCTAATCGGATATAAAAAAGAGTAATAATAAAACCAATTACTAAGGCCCAGTTTTCGAGTAGTGGGTTCGATAAATCAAATATGTTTTTTAAAAATGTAGCTGGTATGCACATTAGCAAACCAATAATACTAAAAAAAATTAATGGTACACAAATGTAATGTATGGTTTGGTTCGTTTTATTTTGATGACTTAAAGCGTATTCATCAAAATATTCTTTGGCTGTTTTCATATACTCAAAATTAAAAACGAAAGATAAGTATTTTTATAAAAAGAAAACTAAAAATGATAACGTGCTTTATTAACGGTCTTTAACAATCATCAACTGATCTATTGGTGTAAAAATATGAGGAGGAATTATATGAATGAGACACAAATAGTCTGATGGAATAGTTGCTTTATATACAGATTATAGAACCCTTTTATGGTTCTTTATTATAATTAAGATTATGTTTAATAGCTGCAATTTTTGTGTTTACTTTTACATAAAATTATAAGAAACGATAAGATGTTGGATTATGTGGTAATTGGTGGTGCACAAGCAGGATTAGCGATGGCTTATCATCTAAAAATGATGAAAAAAAAGTTTATCGTTATTGACGGAGAAAAAGAAATTGGCGCTTCATGGCTAAATAGATGGGATTCTTTAAAATTATTTACTCCTACCGAATACAATCATTTACCTGGGTTGCCATTTAAAGCTCCCAAAAATCATTATCCAACTAAATTTGAAGTGGCTAATTATTTTAAATTGTATGTAAATAAATTTAAAATCCCTGTGCAACTTAATACTCTCGTTACCGCTGTGCGTAAAACAGAAAATGGGTTTTATGTGACGCATAAAGACGGGGAGATTCGTGCTAAAAATGTAATTATTGCTACAGGACCATTCCACATTCCTTATACACCTCCGTGTCATGCGAAAATCTCAGATGGTATTATTCAAATGCATAGTAACTATTATAAAGGAGTATCTCAGTTGCAGCAAGGTGATGCCTTGGTTGTTGGAGGA
The DNA here is from genome assembly GCA_964195455.1 of uncultured Acidimicrobiia bacterium. Lineage (GTDB taxonomy): Bacteria > Bacteroidota > Bacteroidia > Flavobacteriales > Flavobacteriaceae > Polaribacter. Next base: position 4,359 of record CAXMOR010000033.1, on the reverse strand, counting down.
GGAGATTCTGGATACCAAATTTTAAATGAAATTTCTAAAGATACCTCCAGAACTGTTTACTTTTCGGGGGATACCAGAGTAAAATCATTACCCCAGTTCTTTTTAGGTAAAACACTTTGGTATTGGTTTACATTGATTGGTTTTTTAAGCTATAATAAATATAGTTGGATAGGGAAAAAACTTAATTCTTTTACCCAACCAATTATAGGAACTGATGTGAAGGAAATTCTTTCTAGAAAGAATGTGATACTAGGAGGTAGAACAAAAGATGCATTGAATGAAGAAATTGTTCTTGAAACTAAAAATGTTTCTACGATTAAAAATATTATTTGGGCGACAGGTTATCGTCCAAATTTTAAATGGATAGAAGGATTGGAGTTGGATGCAAATAGCTACCCGAAAAATTATAGAGGAATAAGTAATATAAAAGGTTTATATTTTATTGGCTTGCCCTGGATGTATACTCGCGGATCGGCAACATTAGGAGGAGTGTCAAAAGATGCTAGTTATTTAGCAAATTTGATAAGTAAAGAAGCCAAGGATTAATTTAAATAAAATTGCGTTAATTGTCCTTTTTATGCATATTGCTAGACGGGCTATATAGGACATAATATGTTTTTGTAGAATTAGTTGCTATGTTTAAGTGCCTAATTTAGAAAAGATAAACCGAATAGATAACCCACTCGTATTTTTAGATTTCTGATGATCTATTATTTTTCTGATGAAATCCAGGAAAAAACATATTTATTCTTTCTGTATAAGACTTGTAATTAGGTCTCTTTTGTAAAGAAAAATACTCCGATGGTAGCGCTCCTGTAAGGTATACTAAGGTATTGTACATAATCGTAGAGACGAAGAGTAAACCAAATCCAAGTAAAACCCAAATTACTATAGACTCTGCTGGTTGCATTGCTAACCACGATGGTATGGAGATAATTATTAGGGAATTCCAAACTATCCATTCTGCGAAGTAGTTAGGGTGCCTGGTGTACTTCCATAAGCCTATCTCACAAACTTTATTTTGTAACTTTTTCTTTTTCATTTGTCTAAGAAATCCTAATTTTTGTTGATCTGCTATGGATTCAAATATAAAAGAAGTTATCCACAATAATAATCCGATTACCTCAAAAACAGATATATTTGGATTCCGGTTAGAAGCAATAATAAAGGCCGGTAGGGCTAAATAAGAAACGTTTGCCAATCCTTGTACTAAAGCATCTATTTGCATCGCTGCTTGGATATTTGTTTTTCCTTTTCGTTTCCACCTTATTCGCTGATATCGATATCGAGGTAATTCTTTCTGAATATATCCTTTCCGCCAAAGTTGAATAGCTCCAATACCCATGCGAAGTCCCATGAAAATATATAAACCACCAATACCCCAAACTCTCCACGAATACCCTTCACCTAAAAAGAAGGTTACTACTCCAATGCATACTAAGCCCCAAGGCCACCCTATATCTACGTAGGATAATGTTTCCGTTTTCCAAATGGGGTAAAATACCGTTATTCCGAAAATAATGAATTGAATACTGCCATTGATTAAGGATATTTCAGTTAAAGATTTTGTAAACATCAAAATAATGCAACCGATAATAAAGGGATATAGTGGTTTTATATAATTCATTTACATCTTTTTAGAGCTCTAATTATAAGCCATAGTAACAAGAAAAAAAAAGGACAAGTTATATCAATACTACCTCTCAATTTACTCTATTTAATTGCTAATAATTCAACAATTCTATTTTTTTTATTACAGCGAAAAATCTTGTTTATAATGTCATTGCGACAGTAAGAAACCAATTTAGAAAACAAATACGACCTGGAGAAATTATTGCCATAAATTAATGAGAAAAAAGGTTGTTTTTCACTTTATTTCTTTTTAATTAAAGTTTAAACCCGACCTGCTTTTGTGCAAAGAGGTGAGCAGTCTCAATAAAAAAAATAAATCATCCTCTAAATTAGAATTCCATCAAATTAAATGAAGTCTAAATTTTTATTTCTTGGGTTTTATCTTGAGTGAAGTCGATTTATCGCATCAACATACAACTTTAATCGCGTGAGTTTCGGGTGAAAATTTCATACTGATGCAATTTCATATGTTTTTTAACCACTTGTTTATTAGTTGATTGTGTTCTGTCTATTTGGTCCTTTTTTTTATCAAAATAAACAGTGTAAAATTATTTTAAACCTATCTTTACTTTAACAAAAAAAAATGAAAATGAAAGTAGTAACATTGACCATCAATCCAGCTTTAGATAAAAGTGCAAAAGTAACAGAAATGACGCCTTTTGATAAATTAGAGTGCCATGATATAACCTATCATCCCGGAGGTGGAGGTATTAATATTTCTAGAGTGCTACATAGATTAGCTATAGAAAGTCATTGTTTATTTCCTTATGGAGGTAAAACTGGTGAGCATTTAATCGAATTATTACAGGAAGAGCATGTATCTGTATTTGAAACACCAATTTCAATTTGGACCAGAGAGAATTTTGCTGTTTTTGATATGAAAACAGGTTTACAATTCAGGTTTGGAATGCCAACAGCTTCTTTTTCTGAGTCTGAAATGAAAAATATAGAGCAATTGATAAATGAACAAGTCGCCGATGGAGATATTTTTGTGATAAGTGGTAGTTTACCTAAAGGGTTACCAACGGATTACTATTCTAAAATTATTCAAAACTTAAAGGCAAAAGGCGTAAAGGTAATTGTAGATACTTCTGGTCCTGTGTTTAATGAAGTATTAAAAAACGAGTTATTTTTAATAAAACCCAATCAAAAAGAGTTGGCACGTTTAGCAGGAAAAGAGTCATTGTCTTCGAAAGAACGAGAGGAATTTGCGATGCAATTGGTAACGTCAAACATTGCAAAATTCGTAGTGGTTTCTTTAGGGAAAGATGGAGCTTTTATGGCGCATAAAAACGGAATTGAATATACAACTGCGCCTGTAGTTTCTGTGAAAAGTACAATCGGAGCAGGAGATAGTATGGTGGCAGGTTTAATATATGGCATTACTCAAAATGAAACTCCAAAAAATATGTTACGTTGGGGTGTTGCTTGTGGGGTGTCTGCAACCTTAAGTGAAGGTTCCGATTTAGCACACAAAGAAAATATTGATAAAATTTTTAAATTGGTATAAGCTGTTTTTTTATAATTTCCGTGCAAACCGGAACCTATAATTTATAATTATTTTTTAATTAAAATTTAATTTTAGGGATTAGAAAACTTTGAGGTTTTGTAACCAATTTGTTTGGGCAACTGCATAAAAAAGCTGGATGTGATCTCTAAATAGAGTATTAGAGGAGTATTAAAGGTCTAGATTTTTGTTTCTTTTGATTCATGGAGAAGAAAAAGTAAAAAAACTACTTTTAATTACAAAAAATAACTACCCTATAAAATAAATAGACATCGTATTTAAAAACTATGTAAATACATGTATTTCAGTTATTTAAATATATGTTGAACAGTTGAAAATAATGTATTTAAATGTTTCAAGACCTACAAAACTCAATAAATTCTTATTTTTGGTAATTGATTATAATTTGAATAGTTAAAGAAGAAACAAATGGCAAATACATTGTTTGACAAAGTATGGGATTCACACGTTGTTCGTCAAGTTAAAGACGGACCAGATGTGTTTTTTATAGACCGTCATCTTATCCATGAAGTAACGAGTCCGGTAGCTTTTCTTGGCCTAAAAAACAGGGGTTTAAAAGTACTCTATCCTGAGCGTACCTTTGCTACTGCCGACCATAATACACCTACGATCAATCAGCATTTACCTGTTGAAGATCCTTTATCTGCAAAGCAGTTGAAAGCATTAGAAGATAATTCTCATGAACATGGCATTAGACATTGGGGTTTAGGACATAAGAATAACGGTATTGTCCATGTTATTGGGCCTGAAAATGGGATTACTTTACCTGGTGCTACTATTGTATGTGGTGACTCTCACACTTCTACCCATGGCGCTTTTGGTGCTATTGCTTTTGGCATAGGTACTTCAGAAGTTGAAATGGTACTATCAACACAATGCATAATGCAACCAAAACCAAAAAAAATGCGTATTAATGTTACCGGTAAATTGAGTAAGGCGGTAAGCCCTAAAGATGTGGCATTATATATTATTTCTCAATTATCTACTTCGGGTGCAACGGGATATTTTGTTGAATATGCCGGTAATGTATTTGAAGATATGACTATGGAAGGACGGATGACCGTATGCAACTTAAGTATTGAGATGGGAGCGAGGGGTGGAATGATAGCACCTGACGAAAAGACTTTTACTTATATTAAAGGACGTCCATTCGCACCAACAGGTGACGCATGGGATAAGGCAATGACCTATTGGAAAAC
>CAXMOR010000032.1:0-11506 GCA_964195455.1 uncultured Acidimicrobiia bacterium | reverse complement strand
TTGATAAAAATATCGAAGGAAAACAAACGGAAACAATCCGCTTTAATACTTTTGGAGTAGAAGGTTCCAATACAGCAACTTTAGAGTTGTCGACCATTCCGAAAATCAATTTTTCAGAAAGATTGGACTATTTAATTCGATATCCTCATGGCTGTGTAGAGCAAACGACATCCAGTGTTTTCCCTCAATTATTCTTGAATGACCTTTTTGATTTAACATTAGAAAGGAAACAAAAAATTCAGAATAACATAAAAAATGGAATTCAGCGCTTAGGAAATTTTCAAAAGGCGAATGGAGGATTAAGTTATTGGATGGGAGAAAGTAATGTTAGTGATTGGGGTACGAGCTATGCTGGCCATTTTCTGTTAGAAGCTGAGAAAAAAGGTTTTGTTTTGCCACTTACTTTTAAAAGCAATTTTATTCGTTATCAAAAAAATTCAGCAAGAAATTGGAGGCCAAATTATAATAGCAATACTAGAGATTTATCGCAAGCCTATAGACTGTATACGTTAGCTTTAGCAGGTAGTGCAGATTTATCTGCGATGAATAGATTGCGAGAGTTTAAACAGATTTCTAACGAGGCAAAATGGCGTTTAGCAGCAGCGTATGCTTTGGTTGGTCAAAAAGAAGCTAGTGCAGAGATTATACAAAAGGCAAGTTTAAATTTCGGGGGTTATAATTATTACAATTATGGTTCTGTAACAAGAAATCGAGCAATGGCTTTAGAAACAATGTTACTAACGAATCGAAAGGAAGTAAGAAATGTCGCGAAAAGTATTGCGAAAGACCTATCAAGTAATCAATGGATGAGTACGCAATCTACCGCTTTTAGTTTATTGTCAATAGGAAAAATGGTGCTCAAAAATGGTGGGAAATCAATCAATATTAAGTTTACAAATGACGGGGAAACTGAGCGTCTAAAAACAGCAAGTTCTATGGTTCAAAGAACTTTAAAAGTGAAAAAAGGTCAAAATTTGATTCAGATACATAACAATGAAAATAATATAGTATTTGCAAGGATTGTTAATTCTGGGAAGTTGGCTTTAGGTAATGAAATTGCAGAAAGTAGAGGTTTAAGTATTTCCATTCAATACAAAAATTTAAAAGGCAAAAATATTCTTATTAACCAGTTAAAGCAAGGTCAGGATTTTACAGCAAAAATTACGGTCAGTAATCCTAAAAATGAAACTATAAAGGATATTGCTTTAACACAAATTTTTCCTTCAGGATGGGAAATTGTAAACACCCGTTTTACAGATTTTGGTTCTACCACAAAAAGCGACGCTCGATATACGGATATTAGAGATGATCGTGTAAATTTCTATTTTGATTTGAATAAAGGTAGAAAAATTTCAGAAATAAAAACGTTTACAGTTTTATTAAATGCAGCCTATTTAGGTAAATATTATTTACCAGGAGTTCAATTGGAAGCCATGTATAATAACGATTATTTGGTGAGAACAAAAGGACTTTGGGTTGAGGTAGTGAAGTAAATAATTTTCAGTTTCCTTATTGTGAGATTACGAAGCAATCTTTATGGAAGCAAAGAAAATTAAAGAAGTAGATTACTTCGTTCTTTGCAATGACAAATGCAAATAAAATAAAAAATTGAAGATAATAAGCTACATAAAACACCATAAAAAGAAAACAATATTCCTTGTTTTTTTGCTGATATGTTATGCATTTTGTTTGCCGAAAGAATTGTTTACAAAAGGAACATCAACAGTTATTACAAGCAATAATAATGAGTTATTGGGAGCGTTAATAGCAAGAGATGGTCAATGGCGTTTTCCCCATAACGATGCTGTTCCAGAGAAATTCAAGACATGTTTAATTCAGTTTGAGGATGAGTATTTTTATAAACATCCAGGGTTTAATCCGGTTTCAATTATTAAGGCTTTTCAACAAAACATGAAAGTCGGAAGCATAAAAAGAGGAGGAAGTACAATTACACAGCAGGTGATTAGATTAAGTAGAGATAATAAATCAAGAACCTATTTCGAAAAGATGAAAGAATTGGTTTTGGCAACTCGTTTAGAATTGAGGGTTTCTAAAGAGAAAATTATTTCTTTTTGGAGTTCGAATGCTCCTTTTGGAGGAAATGTAGTTGGTTTAGACGCAGCTTCTTGGCGGTATTTTAATCGAAAGTCTACTGATTTATCTTGGGCAGAATCTGCAACTTTAGCTGTTTTGCCAAATGCGCCAAATTTGATATATCCTGGAAAAAACCAGCAAAAATTATTGGTAAAAAGAAATCGGTTATTAATGAAACTGCATTCCAAAAATGTGATTGATTCGCTAACATATGCACTTTCAATTTTAGAAGAGTTACCCTTAAAACCGTATCCTTTGCCTCAAATAGCATCCCATTTATTGCAAAAAATAAATAAAAATAAAAGCGGAAAATTTGTAAAAACAACGATACATAAAAAGCTACAGAAACAAATAAATACGATTGTTGATAATCATTATAATGTATTAAAAAAAAATGAAGTATATAATATTTCAGTATTGGTTTTAGATGTAAAAAGTAGAAAGGTTTTAAGTTATATAGGTAATTCTAAAACGACTAAGAATCATCAGAAATATGTAGATGTTATTGATAAGCCTAGAAGTACTGGAAGTGTTCTAAAGCCTTTTCTTTATGCCGCAATGTTAGATAGTGGAGAACTGTTGGCAAACACTTTAGTTTCTGATATACCTACAAATTATGGTAGTTATCAACCAGAAAATTTTGATAAACAATATGCAGGAGCTGTTTCAGCAAAATTAGCATTATCAAAATCTTTAAATGTGCCAACCGTAAGAATGTTACAGCATTTTGGGCTGGAAAAATTTCATCACTATTTGCAAAAGCTACACTTAAAAGATTTAAAGAAAAGCATAAACTATTATGGATTAACGCTAGCTTTAGGTGGCGCTGAAAGTAACTTGTGGGATTTATGTAAAAGTTACGCTTCGATGGCCTCTTCAGTAAATCATTATACAGAAAGTTCTAGCAGATATTTTAAAAATGAATTTTGTGAGCCTACTTTTTATGGGGATACTAAAATCGATTTTGGGGACAAAACAGCTGAAAAAATAATTTTTGATGCAGCTTCTATCTATTTAACTTTCGAGAGTTTAAAAGAGGTAAACAGACCAAATGCAGACCAAAATTGGGAATTCTTTGATTCTTCAAAACAAATTGCTTGGAAAACAGGAACCAGTTTTGGCTTTCGAGATGCTTGGGCAATTGGTGCAACTAAAGATTATGTAGTGGGTGTTTGGGTTGGAAATGCAGATGGAGAAGGAAGGCCAGGATTGGTAGGAGTGCAAGCGGCTGCCCCTATTTTATTTGATGTTTTCGATAAATTACCAAATTCAGAATGGTTTGATAAACCTTTTGATGAAATGACAGAAATAGCAATCTGTAGTAAAAGCGGTTACAGAGCAACTGATATTTGTGAAGAGAAAAAATTAGAATATATTCAGAATGCTGGATTGAAAACGGCACCTTGTCCTTATCACATTTTGGTAAATGTGGATGTATCAGAAAAATACCAAGTAAATACTTCTTGTGAAAGTTTCGAAAATATCAAACAGAAATCTTGGTTTGTATTGCCTCCTTTAATGGAATATTATTACCGAGATAAAAATCCATTTTACAAATCAGCACCAAAATTTAGAAATGATTGTTTAGGTGAATCAGTAAATACAATGAAGTTCATTTATCCTACGGAAAAAAGCACCATTTTTTTACCTAAAAGTTTGGATGGGTCTAAAAATGAGGTCATTTTAAAAGTTGCTCATTCTAATAAAGAGGTTACTTTATTTTGGTCACTAAATAACATTTTTATAGGAACTACAAAAGGAATACATGATTTTTCGATACAACCAACTATAGGTAAATATATAATAACAGTAACAGATAGTTTTGGTGACGAAATTAAGGAACAAATGGAAATAAAAGAATAAGAGGTTAACCCTGTAATCTTTAGATTTTCTTAACAAAAAAAGTAACTTTTTTACGTAATCTTTGTAAGCATCAAAATCAATTTAATTTTGATGCGATTTTACATCATTAAATGATTAGTTTTAAACATTATTTTTAATGATTTTAAATTTTTAAGATGAAGATATATCCTATAGAAACCGGCAATTTTAAATTAGATGGGGGCGCAATGTTTGGGGTTGTACCAAAATCAATTTGGCAAAAAACAAATCCTGCAGATTCCAATAACTTAATAGATATGAGTATGCGTTGTTTGCTTGTTGAAGACGGAAGTCGCTTAATTTTAGTTGATACAGGTTTAGGAGCAAAACAATCAGAAAAATTTTATAGTTATTATTTTTTATTTGGAGATTTATCTTTGGACTCATCATTGGCAAAACAGGGTTTTCATAGAGATGATATTACAGATGTATTCTTAACACATTTGCACTTTGATCATTGTGGAGGTGTTATTCAAAGAGATAAAAATCAATTGTTAATTCCGGCTTTTAAAAACGCCAAAGTCTGGTCTAATGACAACCATTGGAAATGGGCAACAGAACCAAACCCTAGAGAAAAAGCTTCATTTCTAAAAGAGAATATAAATCCAATAAAAGAAAGTGGACAATTAAATTTTATTCATAGAAACGCAAAAAATCAAGTAGGTTTTGATGTTTTGTTTATGGATGGTCATACAGAAAAACAAATGCTTCCAAAAATAGAGTATCAAGATAAAACACTGGTTTTTATGGCAGATTTGTTACCAACAGTTGGGCATATTCCTTTGCCTTATGTAATGGGTTATGACACAAGGCCTTTGCTTACAATTAAAGAAAAAGCTGCTTTTTTAAACGAGGCTGTAGACAATAACTATTACCTTTTTTTAGAACACGATGCACATCATGAAGTCTGTACCGTAAAACATACAGAAAAAGGGGTTCGATTAAATTCAACACACACATTTAAAGAAATTTTTAATTAAGATAACAAGAGAAATGAAGCGTTTAAAATCAATCCTTTTTAGTGCAATCATTGCACTGGCATTTGTGAGTTGTAAATCAACTCAATCAGTTGTTAAATCACCAAATTTTGATACCTTAATTAATATCGCCGCTAAAAAAGGAGTCTTATCTGATGAGGAAATGAAAACTTGGTCGCATACAGATATATTAAAAGATTCTATTGCAGGCATGAGTCTGGAAAAAGCCTACAAATTTTTAGAAGGTAAAAAGGGAAAACAAATTATTGTTGCTATTGCAGATTCTGGAGTAGATATTGAGCATGAAGATTTGAAAGATGTACTTTGGGTTAATATTGATGAAATTGCAAACAATAACAAAGATGATGATGATAATGGTTATGTTGATGATGTTTTTGGATGGAACTTCTTAGGAAACAAAGAAGGAAAGATCGTAAACACAGATCAATTAGAAATTACCAGAATTGTTAAAAAAGGAAAAGAGAAATTTGGAGCTAAAAAAGTTTCAGAAATTGCAGAAAAGGATAAAGAAACATATCAGCAATATTTAAAATTGGAAAATGAATTTCTCGAAACAATTTCTGAAAAGAAGTATGAAATTTTAGAAATGAATCAAACTTTAGAAAACTTAAAACAAGTTCAAGAAAATTTTGATGCTGTTAAGAATTTTTCGCAAAAAGAGAATTTAACGGAAGCTTTAGTGGAAAGTTTAGAGCCAGCAAGCTTAACGCTAATTATGCAAGTTAAATATGTTCTTAGTATTCTGAAAAAAGGAATGAATGAGTCTGATTTAAAAGACTATATGCTGCAAGTAGTTGCTTATAGAAATGAATTAGAAAAAGCGATAAAAGGGTATGATTTAGAAATGACTTTTCGTCAATCTTTAGGAGATGACTTGTACAATATAAATGATGAATTTTACGGAAACAACAATGTAATTGGTTCTAAAGATTTAGAGAAACACGGAACTCATGTTGCAGGAATTGTTGCGTCTTCAAGAAATAATAATATAGGCGCAATTGGTGTTGCAAATAATGTAAAAATTATGACTGTTAGAATTGTTCCTGATGGAGATGAGCACGATAAAGATGTTGCTTTAGGCATACGATATGCAGCAGATAATGGAGCAAAAATTATTAATACAAGTTTTGGTAAACGTTTTTCGCCAAATAAAGAATGGGTCTATGATGCTTTAAAATACGCAGCAAGTAAAGACGTTTTAATTGTAAATGCTGCAGGGAATGATGGTAAAAATATGGATGTAAGAAAATCATATCCAACAGACTCTAAAAATTTAGTAACCGAATTTACAGATAATGTAATTACAATCGGAGCAAGCAGTTTGTATTTTAATGAAAATTTACCAGCTAGTTTTTCTAATTATGGCAAAATAAATGTAGATATTTTTGCGCCTGGAGTGGATATATACTCTACAATTCCAAAAGACGAATATGAACCTTTAAGTGGAACCTCAATGGCAGCTCCTTCGACTTCGGGAGTAGCAGCATTAATTCGTTCTTATTATCCAGGTTTATCAGCAAAAAAAGTAAAATATATTTTGATGAATTCTGGCGTAAAAGTAACTTTTGACGTCATAAAGCCAGGTTCACAAACTGAGGAAAATCAAAAAGGGGAATTAATTTCTTTTTCAGAATTATCAGTCTCAAGCAGCATTGTAAATGCATACAATGCTTTACTATTAGCAGATTATCTAGCTAAGAAAAAATAACTTTTCAAAACGCTAACTAATCTTATTAGTTTTTATATTTTTATGCCAATTAAACCCAATTTAAAATGAAGAAAATACTTTCTCTGTTGCTTTTATTTGTGATAATAATTTCTTGTGTTCAAACAAAAGGTGTTCATAAATTATCAGCAAAAAACATAAAATCTGATATGAGTTTTGGTACTCCTTACTGGCAACAACATGTAGATTATACGATGGATATTGATGTAGATGTAAACAACTATCAATATAAGGGAAAACAAAAGTTAGTGTATACAAATAACTCTCCAGATCAATTAAATAAAGTGTTTTATCACTTGTATTTTAATGCCTTTCAGCCAGGTTCTCAAATGGATATTCGTTCTTTAAATATTAAAGATCCAGACAGAAGAGTAACAGATAGAATTAGTAAACTAAAACCAAATGAAATTGGTTTTATTAAAGTAAATACACTAAAACAAAATGGTTCCGCAGTTAATTTTGTTATTGTAGGTACAGTTTTAGAAGTTACTTTAAATACTCCAATTAAATCTGGAGAAAGTGTGACTTTTGATATGATTTTTAATGCTCAAGTTCCTATTCAAATTCGAAGATCTGGAAGAAATAGTAAGGAAAATGTGGCACTTTCTATGGCGCAATGGTATCCGAAAATGGCAGAATATGATTTTGAAGGATGGCATACACCACCATATGTTGCTAGAGAGTTTCATGGAGTTTGGGGGGATTTTGATGTAACACTTCATATTGATAAAGATTTTGTTGTTGGTGGTACAGGGTATGTGCAAAATCCACAAGAAGTTGGTCATGGTTATGAAGATAAAAGTAAAGAATTGAATTTGCCAAAAGGCGATAAGTTAACATGGCATTTTAAAGCACCTAGAGTTCATGATTTTATGTGGGCTGCAGATCCAGCATATATTCACGATGTTTTAAAAATGGAAAATGGAATTGATTTACATTTTTATTACAAGAAAACTTTAGAAGAAAAGTATTTAAAAAATTGGAAAGACCTACAACCGAAAACTGCTGAATTGATCACGTATTTTAGCAAGAATGTTGGTCAGTATCCATATAAACAGTATTCTGTTATGCAAGGTGGAGATGGAGGGATGGAATATGCAATGTCTACTTTAGTTACAGGTGAACGTAAATTTGGAAGTCTTTTTGGTGTAACAGCGCATGAAATGGCACATACTTGGTTTCAGTTTTTATTAGCAACAAATGAAAGTTTACATCCATGGATGGATGAAGGTTTTACCTCTTATATCTCAAATAAAGCTGAAAACGAAATTTTAAAAGAAAATAAAAAAAATCCACATTCTGGCTCTTATAGCGGTTATAGAGCCATTGTTTCTAGAGGTTTTGAAGAGTCTTTATCGACTCATGCCGATAGATATGATACAAATTGGGCTTATGGAACAGCAAGTTATTCAAAAGGAAATATATTTTTATCGCAGTTAGAATATGTAATTGGTGCAGAAAATACAGCAAAAGGAATCAAAAAATACTTTACTGATTATAGTTTTAAACACCCAACTCCAAATGACATAAAACGTTCTATGGAAAAAGTTTCTGGTATTCATTTAGATTGGTATTTAAACGAATGGACACAAACTTTACATACAATTGATTATGGCATAAAATCTATTGAAGAGAAAACAATTACCTTAGAAAGAATAGGTAAAATGCCAATGCCAATAGATGTTGAAGTGATTTATACAGATGGAAGTAAAGAAATTTTTAATATTCCTTTAGAAATGATGAGAGGTAGTAAGCCAACAACAGCAACAATTTTAAAAGATTGGGGATGGGCATATCCTACCTACTCTTTTAATGTTTCTAAATCTGTAAAAGCGGTTACTATTGATACAAGTAAATTAATGGCAGATGTTAATTTAGAAAACAATGTTTTAGAGGTAGAATAAGTAACTTCTAAATAAAAATAGTAAGTAGAAAAAGCGAGGTGAAAACTTCGCTTTTTTATTGGTTAATTAAATTATCAATTTTTTCATTTGGTATAAAGCCTTTTAGCATTAAGATTACACCAAAAACGATTAAAAGAATTCCCGTAATTTTTTTAACGCGATAAATTACTAGAGGTGTCATTTTGTTTTTTAGTTGTTTTGCTAAAAGTATTTTTCCTAAATCAGTGATAGCATATCCTAAAACTACGGTTGCAAAATACCAAAAAATACTTGTAGGATTCATATCTAAAGTTGGACCAACAACAACAACAATTCCTAGCCAACCAGCTAATACTCCTACATTTATAAAGTTTAGAAAGTATCCTTTTATAAAGAGTTTTACATAATAACTTTTAATAGGAACCTCAATAGTCTTAGCAGATGCTAAAGCTTCTTTTTTGTTTTGTTTATTTAGATAAGTGATTAATCCGTAAATAATTAAAACCAAGCCACCTATAAAAAATAATCTAGGATCATCTTTTATCTTTTCTAACAAAGCTCTACTGCCATAATAAGCAATTAAAATAAAAGAAATATCACCTAAAATAACACCTAAATCAAAAGCAATAGCTGCTCTTGCTCCTTTTAAAATACTTGTTTGAATAAGCATAAAAAATACCGGCCCAATCATGAAAGCCATAAAAAAACCTATTAATAAAGCATTTTTAAAGTCGTAAATATCCATATCTAGTAAAAATACAGAATTTTAGACATCATCAAAGTCTATAGTAACTTTCGGAGTTGTTGGATACGCTTGGCAGGTTAAAACTAAACCTTCTTCAATCTCACTGTCTGTTAAAATTGAGTTTTTAACCATCACCGCTTTTCCTTCCGTAACTTTACCGAGACAAGAACTACAAACACCACCTTGACAAGAATAAGGCGCATCTATATTTTTACGCAAGCTTGCAGCTAAAATATTATCTGTTTGTTCCATTGTAAACGTAGTTTCCTCGTCATCTAACAAAACAGTTATTTCTGTACTTCCTTCTTTAACTTCAGAAGCTGCTTCTTTATCAATAGAAGCGGTAAATAGTTCAAAATGAATATTTTCTTTACTAATTTTATTGTTTTTTAACGCTCTAGATACTTCCTGTATCATTTCTTCAGGACCGCACAAAAAAGCTTCATTAAAAGAAGTTTCTTTGTACCTGTTTTTGACAAAATAGTTAGTTACGTTTTCATCAATTCTACCCCTTAATTCATTTTTTACATTCTCTCTACTAAATATGTAATGTAAGTTAAACCTACTGGAAAAAGATGCTTTAAGCATATTTAGTTCAGAACGAAACATGGTATCCGCTTCAGTTTTATTCCCATAAACCAAAGTAAATGTTGCGGATGATTCAGTTTCTAAAACTGTTTTAACCATTGATAAAATTGGCGTAATTCCACTACCAGCAGCAAAACCAATATAATTTTTGTTGGTTTCAGGCTTTAATAAAAAACGTCCTTCTGGAGCAGTAATTTCAATTTCATCACCAGCTTTTAGATGAGAGGTCGCATAGGTCGAAAACTTTCCGTTTTCTACTGCTTTTATTGCTACTTTAATCTCTCCACTTTGTGGAGCTGAACAAATTGAATAGGCTCTTCTAATTTCGCTGCCATTTATTTCTTTTTGCAACGTAATATATTGCCCAGATTTAAACTTGAAATTAGATTTTAGGTTCTCGGGTATATTAAATAAAACAGAAACTGCATGTGCAGTTTCTTGTTGGATTTCTTGTATGTTTACTTTATAAAATGCTGACATTAAATATGTTTTACACCAAATTATTTGCTACTAAATATTCGGCAATTTGAACTGTGTTTGTAGCTGCGCCTTTTCTTAGGTTATCTGCAACAATCCACAAATTTAATGTATTTTCTTGAGATTCGTCCCTTCTAATTCGTCCAACAAATACTTCATCTTTATCATGTGCATTTATTGCCATTGGGTAAACGTTGTTCGCTAAATCATCTTCAACAATAATACCTGGAGTATCTGTTAATATCTGACGGACTTCGGCTAAATCAAAATCATTTTCAAACTGAACATTGACAGCTTCAGAATGTCCACCAGCTGTTGGTATTCTAACAGCAGTTGCCGTTACAGAAAAAGAATCATCACGTAGAATTTTCTTTGGTTCTTTCACCAACTTCATTTCTTCTTTAGTGTATCCGTTTTCTAAGAAAATATCACAATGAGGTATTGCGTTTCTACCAATTTTATAAGGATACGCCATTTCACCTTCAATACCAGCTTCTTCATTATCTAATTGTTGAACCGCTTTTACGCCTGAACCAGAAACAGATTGGTAGGTAGAAATTACTACACGTTTCATTTTATATTTTAGATGTAAAGGAGATAAAGCAGCTACTAACTGTATTGTAGAACAGTTCGGGTTTGCTATAATTTTATCATCCTTTGTTAAAACATCACCATTAATTTCTGGAACGACCAATTTTTTAGTAGGATCCATTCTCCATGCAGAAGAATTATCAATCACAGTTGTGCCAACTTCAGCAAATTTTGGAGCCCATTCTACAGAAGTATCTCCACCAGCAGAAAATAGCGCAATATCTGGTTTCATATTTAAAGCATCGGCTAAAGTTACAATGGTGTATTCTTTTCCTTTGTATGATAATTTCTTTCCAGCAGATCTTTCTGAAGCAACAGGAATAAATTCTGTTATCGGTAAATTACGCTCTTCTAACACTTTTAACATTACTGTGCCAACCATTCCAGTTGCACCAACTACAGCTATTTTCATCGCCTAAAATTTAATTATTTAAATTGAGTTGCAAATATCTTAAAAAAAAGGATGAAACAAATTACACAAACCCCTATAAATCAGAGAAAGTTTAAAAATTTAGCAAATAAA